>DASYLT010000114.1:0-19495 GCA_036009425.1 Baekduia sp.
CACGATGCACACGCTGGTCAAGGCGGTGAACAACGATGCCTCGCCGACGTTGACCAGCAGGATCGCCGCCGACAGTACGCCGACGACGACCGCCGGCAGCACCGGCGTCCCGGTCACCGGCGACACCCTGCCCAGCACGCCGTGGCCGGGCAACACGCGGTCGCGCGACATCGAGAACATCATGCGCGTCGCCGCCGTCTGGATCGCCAGCGTGCAGACGCAGATCGCGATCGTCACGTCGGCGAGGAAGACCTTGCCGACCGTGTTGCCGAGCGAGCTGGTCAGCACGTAGGGCAGGCCGCCGGCGGCGAGGTCGCCGTTGGTCAGCGACGGCGCGGCGAGGATGCCGGCCAGCAGCAGCAGGGCGCCGCCGACGCCCGAGGCGGTCAGCGCGCGCAGGATCGCCCGGGGCGCGGTCCGCCGCGGATCCTTGGTCTCCTCCGACAGCTCGCCGGCCGAGTCGAAGCCGACCATGACGTAGGCCGCCATGAGCGAGGAGATGATGAACGCGCTGAAGTAGCCGCCGGGCGCCGCGCCGGTCTGGTGCAGGACCGCGCCCGGACCGCGGTGGGCGTGCGTGAGCAGCAGCACGATGAGCGCGGCGACGCCGACGAGCTCGCACGTGACGCCGATGACGTTGATCCGCGACATCAGCGACACGCCGATGGCGTTGATGATCGTCGTGAAGGTGATGAGGATGACGCCGAGCACGACCGCGTTGGTCGCGCCGTCGCTGGACGTCAGGGCGGGGTCGCTGCCGACGAGCTGGAAGCCCGACCACAGCGTGGGCAGCACGACCTGGAGCGCGATCGCGGCGGCCGAGACCGTGACGATCTGCGCGATGAGCATCGTCCAGCCGGCGAACCAGCCGATCGTCGGCGTCGAGAGGCGGCGCGACCACTGGTAGATGCACCCCGAGATCGGATAGCGCGCGGCCAGCTCGCAGAAGCACAGCGCCACGAGCAGCTGACCGAAGAAGACGATCGGCCACGTCCAGAAGAACGCAGCGCCGCCGAAGGAGAAGCCGAAGAAGAACAGCTGGAAGACGGTCGTCAGGATCGAGACGAACGAGAAGCCGGCGGCGAAGGAGGCGTAGCTCCCGAGCTTCCGGTGCAGTTGCTGCTGATAGCCGAACTCGGCGAGGTCCTGGGCGTCCCGGGCTCCCGCGGCGTCGTGATTGCTCATAGGTACGACTATTGCGTCGCACCCGCTCGCTGCCATTGGTCACCCGGTCGGAACCGGGTTGTCCACTCGGTCGAGCGCTAGATGTCGCGGCGCACGAGCGAGAGCCGCACGAGCGTGTCGTCCACGGCGATGCGCGAGAAGGCGATGCGCTCGTGCTCGCGGGTGAACAGCGTCTCGCGCAACTCGATATAGGGCGTGCCGCGCGGGATGTCGAGCTCGCGCGGCGAGCCCTGGTCGGCGACGCGCGGCACGAGCTCGGCCCGGACGTGGTCGACGATCCCCACGCCGTTGGCGGCCAGGAACTCGAAGGTCGAGTCGGCGTCGACGATCGCGCCCAGCGCGGGCAGGCGGTCCAGCGCGACGGTGTCGGCGATGTGGATGACGGGCTCGCCGCCGGCGCGCAGCAGCCGCTTGACGAGCAGGCACGGCGTGCCGGGCTCCAGGCCGAGCGCCTCGGCGGCGTCCTCCTCGGCGTCCTGGGCGCGGTGGACCTGCCGGTCGACCGACGGCACGTGGCCGGACTGCTCGATCAGCGAGCGGAACGAGACGAGGCGGTTGAGCCCCATCGAGCTGCGCAGCACGTGGCGGTTGACGACCGTGCCGTGGCGGCGCCGGCGCGAGACGATGCCGTCGTCGGCCAGCGACTGCAGGGCGGCGCGGATCGTCGTGCGGCTCACGCCGACCTGCGCCGCGAGCTCGGCCTCGGGCGGCAGCCGGCCCTCGGGGAAGGCGTCGTCGTGGATGGCCCTCAGCAGCTCGTCGCGGACGCGCCCGCTCAGCGAGCGCGTGTCCGGGCGCTCCAGCGCGGCGTCCGTGCTGTCCGGCGGGGGGGCGATGGGGCAATGGTACGACCAGCGACGGCGGGCACCCCGCGACGGCCGGCGGACGTCGAGGGACGACTGGATCTCGTACAGCGAGATCGCATCGTCCCTCGACGCCGGGGGCGGGGATGGGCTTCGCGGCTCAGCCCAGGCCGTTGCGCTGCGCCACCAGCTGGAGGCGCTCGGGGTAGTCGCTGATGATGCCGTCGACGCCGAGGTCGATCACGTGCTGCATCGTGGCCTCGTCGTCGACGGTGTAGGGCACGACCCGCAGGCCGGCGTCCTGCAGCTGCGGGACGGTGGGCCCGTGGTAGATCGCCGGGTCGGTTCGCAGGTACTCGTCGGGCGAGTCGACGTGCGACTGGTCGGGATCGTGGACCTGCCAGTTGGCGGAGACGACGTCGGCATCGGCCGCCTTGACGAGCTTGCCGAGGTCGCGGAAGTCCCACCAGTCGAGGCCGCCCGTCCAGGGCGACGTCACGGTCGAGTCGCCGACGACGGCCTCCAGCGAGCACTCGTCGGAGATGTCGTCGCAGTCGGCTCCGGCGTACTGCCAGACCAGCGCGACCGTCTCGATGCTGGAGTCCAGCCGCTTGCTGAGCCGGATCGTGCGCCAGTCGAAGGACTGGATCATCGCGCGGTCCTGCAGGTCGTTGGCCTGGATGGCGTGGACGAGCTTGGCCGTGAACTGGTCGTAAGGCACGGTGTCGTCGACCGTCGGCGAGATCTTCGTCTCGATGTTGAACCGCACGTGGTCGTCACCGCGCTCGCGGACGAGGTCGAAGACCTCCTGCAGCGTGGGCATCCGCTGCACGCCCTGGCTGACCTGGTCGGGGAAGCCGGGGTCCAGGTGCCCGCAGTCCTCCTCCTTGATCTGGGCCAGCGTGAGGTCCTTGATCAACTGGTCGCCGTAGGGCCCTGCGCAGTGCACGGGGTTGATCTGGCGGTTGTGGGAGACGACCAGCACGCCGTCCTTGGTCACCCCGGTGTCGAGCTCCAGCGTGTCGACGTGGTGGTCCAAGGCGTAGGAGAACGCCGCGAGCGTGTTCTCGGGGCGCACGCCGCGCCCGCCGCGGTGGGCCTCGACGTCGAACGGTGAGGCGATCGGGTCTGGCAGCTCCTTGCCCTTGGCGGCGGCGACCTCGCGCAGGCGATCCGGGTAGTCGCTGATGAGGCCGTCGACGCCCGCGTCGATCAGCTCGGCCATGTCGGGCTTCTCGTTGACCGTCCAGGGGATGACCGGCAGGCCGAGGTTGTGCGAGGACTTGATCAGGCGCGGCGTCGTCGACGTCGCGACCGGCGAGATCACGTCGGCCTTCAGGTCCTTGGCGACGACCGCGGCGACCGACCCGTCGTCGAACGGCTTCTTGGAGGTGATCTTGTAGCCGGCCGTCCAGGTCGATCCGGGGAAGACGTTGGCCGGCTGGGCCAGCGCGACGCGCCGCAGGGAGGGCGCCACCGAGCGCGCCACCTTCAGCGTGCGCCAGTCGAAGGACTGCAGCAGGCTGCGCCGCTGGACGTGCGCCTTGCGGATCTGGTCGATCACCTTGCGCGCGAACGTGTCCGGGCCGACGGTGTCGCCGGGCACGGTCGGATCCAGCTTGGTCTCGACGTTGAACTGCACGTCCTTGGCGCCGTAGCGCTGCGCCAGGGTGAAGACTTGGGCGAGCTTGGGCATGTGCGTGCCGGGCACGGCCTGCTGGGTCGGCACGAACGGGTCGCCGGCCGGGGCATGGCGGGTGCCGCAGTCCAGCGTGCGCAGCTGCGCGTAGGTCAGCTCGTGGATGAGCTTGCGGACGTACGGATAGGCGGGGTCGCCGGTCTTCGCCGGGGCGGTGTCGCGACACTCCAGCGACGAGATCCGCCGCTCGTGGCTGACGACGACGATGCCGTCGCGGGTCACGCCGGTGTCGAGCTCCAGCGTCGTGACCCCGAGCTTGAGCGCGTTGCCGAAGGACGCCAGCGTGTTCTCGGGGCGCAGGCCGCGACCGCCGCGATGCGCCTCGAGGTCGAAGGTTCCGGCGCCCTCGGCGGGCGCGGCGCTGGTGAGCGCCGCGACGGCCAGGCCGGCGGCGATGGCTCTGATGGACCTGTGCATCTGCGTTCCTCGCTGTCGCTGTGATGGACGCCTCGCATCCTTCGGCCGCGCGGGGCGCGGGAGGTGACCGGGCAGTTGCCGCGGCGTGAACGGTCGGTGACGAGGAGTAGCCTCGGCGGCGATGCTGCGCGCTTCCGTCTGGTCAACGTTGCCCATTGCGCTCATCGCGATCCTCGGCGTCGCCTCGGGCGCGCAGGCCGCGACGCGTCCGGCGGCGGCGCACGCGCGGCTGGTGGCCTTCGACTCGTGCCGCGCGCTCGTCGGCTACGCGCACGCCAACGCGGCGCGCGCCGGGGGCGCCGGCGTGCCGATGCGCGCGCTGGGCGGCGTGCCGGAGGAGCTCGCGCGGCCGGCGCCGGCGAGCTCGAAGCAGCCGACGGTCCAGAACGACGCGTCGGCGGTCGCCGGGCCGAGCGGCTCGACCACGTTCTCGGGCACCAACGTCCAAGAGGCCGGCATCGACGAGCCCGACGTCGTCAAGACCGACGGCACGCACGTCGTCGTGGCCGCCGACGGGCAACTGCGGGTGATCGACGTCACGGGCGACGCGCCGCGCGTCGTCGGCACGCTCGCCCTCGACGCAGCCGCCGGGGGCTCCGCCGCCCACCAGCTCCTGCTGCGCGGGACCCGGGCGCTCGTGCTCTCCACGGTGTACGCCCCGGGCGACGTCACCCCGGTCGGCGTCGCAGTGGCGAGCCAGGTCGCCAAGATCGCGCCGGGCACGTCGAAGACGGTGCTGACCGAGGTCGACCTGACCGACCCGGCGGCGCCCAAGGTCGCACGCACGATGGAGCTCGACGGCCAGTACGTCGACGCGCGGATGGTGGGCGGCACGGTGCGGGTCGTGGTCAGCTCGACGCCGCAGGTCGGCGCGGTGCAGCCGCTGACGCGCGCGAAGCTGCGCACGTTCGTCCCCGCCACGACGATCCGCAGCCGCATCTCGGGCCGGACGTTCCGCCGCGGCGTCGTGGCGTGCGACGACGTCCGGCGTCCCGGCGCCTTCTCCGGCCTGGGCCTGCTGACCGTCCTGACCGTCGACCTCGACCGCGGGCTCTACGACGTCGACCGCGACGCGATCATGGCCGGAGCCGAGACGGTCTACGGCTCGGCCACCAGCCTCTACGTCGCCAGCCGCCGCTGGGTCCCAGGGCTGGCCGACGCGACCGATGTGCCGTCGGGCACGCGGACCGAGATCCACCGCTTCGACGCGTCGCAGCCGGGAGCGACGACCTACGCCGGCTCCGGCACGGTGCCCGGCTTCGTTTTGAACCAGTTCGCCCTGTCGGAGCAGGACGGGGCGCTCCGCGTGGCCTCGACCGACGAGCCCTCGTGGCTGCCGGAGGGCCGCG
Organism: Baekduia sp.; assembly: GCA_036009425.1. GTDB lineage: Bacteria > Actinomycetota > Thermoleophilia > Solirubrobacterales > Solirubrobacteraceae > Baekduia. Next base: position 5,454 of record DASYLT010000114.1, read on the forward strand.
AGCCCACGCCCGCGCAGAGCTACGTCACCGTGCTCCGCGCGCAGGACGGCGGCCTGGCGCAGGTCGGCCAGGTCGGCGGCCTGGGTCACGGCCAGCGGATCTTCGGGGTGCGCTTCGCCGGCACCACGGGCTACGTCGTGACGTTCCGCCAGACCGACCCGCTCTACACGCTCGACCTCTCGGCGCCCGCGGCGCCGCGTGTGGTCGGCCAGCTGGAGATCCCCGGCTACTCGGCCTACCTGCACCCGATCGGCGACGGGCTGCTGCTCGGCATCGGCCAGGAGGCCGACGCCACGGGACGGACGCAGGGCACGCAGGTCTCGCTCTTCGACGTGTCCGATCTCGCCCATCCCAAGCGGATCCAGCACGTCGTCTACGGCAACGGCAGCTCGGACGCCGAGTTCGACCACCACGCCTTCCTCTGGTGGGCGCCGACCGGCACCGCGGTCCTGCCGCTGCAGACCTACGACGGGTCCGGCGATCCGGCCAAGGGCTTCACCGGTGCGATCGGCCTGCACGTCGGCGCCCAGGCGATCGCCGAGGTGGGCCGCGTCGTGCACGGCACGGGCGCGGACGTCGCGCCGATCGCCCGCTCGCTGGTGGTCGGCGAGCGCCTCTACACCCTGTCCTACCTGGGCCTGCAGGCCAGCCGGCTCGACACGCTGGCGCCGGTCGCGTTCGTCGCGTTCAACCCGTAGTCGGACCGTCGCGATTGGACCTCGCGGGGTCGGGCACACCGCAGGCATGGCGCACGAACCCGGACGCTGGACGGTGCCGGCGACCGCGGAGCAGATCGCCGTCCTGCGCAGCGAGGTGACGCGATACGCCCAGGAGGTGGGCGTCGCCGACGACCGCCTCGGGGACGTGCGCCTCGCCATCTCGGAGGCGGCGACCAACGCGGTGCTCCACGCCTACCGCGACCGCGAGCCGGGCCAGATCCGCGTCCAGGCCAAGCTTCTGGACGACGGCTATCTCTGCATCGTCGTCGAGGACGACGGCTTCGGGCCGCTCCCGCGCCCGGACTCACCCGGCCTGGGGCTGGGGCTCCCGACGATCGCCTCGGTGGCCGATGCCGTCGAGCTCTCCGCCGGCTCCGCGAGCGGCGCTCGGCTGAGCATGCGGTTCACCACCGGCGGCTGAGCGTTCGCCCCGCTCGCGGTGCAGCGCGACGCCGGCCGCCACGCAGGCGATGCCGACGATCTCGATCAACGAGGGGATCTGCGCCAGGACGATGATCCCGATGACCGTCGCGATCGCCGGCAGGAGCGAGACCATCAGGCTGTAGGTCGCGCGGGGCAGGCGCGACAGCGCGAGCTGGTCGCACACGTAGGGGATGACCGATGAGCTGAGCCCGACGCCGACGCCCGCCAGCAGCGCGATGGGATCGGCCAGCGCGGGGACCGCCGCCCAGCCCGCCAGCGGCGTGACCACCACCGCGGCGACGAGCATGGCGGCGCCGAGGCCGTCGATGCCGTTCAGCCGCGGCCGCTTGGCGACGCGGTCGGCCAGCACGATGTAGGCGGCGAACAGCCCGGCGTTGGCGAACGCGAGGCCGAGCGCGAGCGCGCCGCCTTCGAGGTGGATCCCCGTCAGGGCGTACACGCCGGCGACGGCCAGGGCGAGCGCCGCGAGGTTGCGGCGCGACCGTGCGCCCGCGGCAGCGAGCGCGATCACCGGCAGGAACTCGATCGCCGCGACGGTCGCCAGCGGCAGCCGATCGATCGCCAGGTAGAAGCAGCAGTTCATCAGGGCCAGGCAGGACCCCCAGGCCAGCAGCAGCCGGCGACCCTCGCCGTCCAGCGCGCCGACAGCACGCCACGGCCGCCGCCACGCCGCGAACACCAGCGCTGCCACGACGATCCGCAGCCACGCCACGCCCAGCACGTCGACGCGCGCGAAGAGCAGCACGGCGAACGCGGGGCCCAGGTAGTGGAAGACCGCGCTGACGGCGAAGTAGGCGTGGGGTGGAGGGCGGCGCACGGGCAGGGTCAACTGTGCCGCCCGCGGCGGCTGTGCACCAGCCACGATCGACGGTAGTCTCGGTCCCATGGCAGTGATCCAACGGTCAATGGAGCCGCCGGCCGTCGTTGCTGTCGACGAGACGGATCGGCGCCTGCTGATCGAGTTGCAGGCGGATGCGCGTCTGAGCCTCGCAGAGCTCGGCCGGCGGGTCGGCCTGTCGGCGCCCGCCGTCGCCGAGCGCGTGCGGCGCCTCACCGACGACGGCGTCATCCGCGGCTTTCGCACCGACGTCGACCCGCGAGCGCTCGGCTACACGCTGAGCGCGATCGTGCGGGTCCGTCCGGCGCCGCGGCAGCTGCAGAAGGTGGCCGAGCTCGCCCGCGCCACCCCCGAGGTGGTCGAGTGCCACCGCATCACGGGTGAGGACTGCTTCTTCCTCAAGGCCCACGTCCGCGACGTCGAGCACCTCGAGGACGTCATCGACCGCTTCGCCTTCTTCGGCCAGACGACGACCTCGGTCATGCAGACCTCGCCGGTTCCGCTGCGCGGGGTAGCGGTGCAGCTCGACGTGGAATAGCTACGACTCGTCGCCCAGCGCGGCGAGCTGGTCGCGGATCCACCCCTCCATGACGGGGCTCACCCGCAGGCCGAGGTCGACGGCGGGCAGGAACGGCGACCCGCCGCCGTCGGCCGCGATGGCCGCCGCGATCTGCTCGAGCGCCTCGCGCTGCTTGAGGACGTCGCGCAGGTCCCGCTCCAGCGCGATCCGTGCGTCGCCGGGCGCGAGCAGCTTCGGCGCCAGGAACATCCGTACCGCCGACTCGCTGCGCTGCTGTCGCGACGGCTCGACATCCACCAGCCAGCGGCGCAGCTCGGCGTGCCCGGCGTCGGTCAACCCGTAGGTCTTGCTGTTGCGGGCGCCCTCGGCGACGACCTCGACCATCCCCTCGTCCTCGAGCCGCCCGAGCTCGGGGTAGATCTGGCTATGGCTGGCGTGCCATGCGCTGCTGAGCGACTTGTCGAACCTGCGCGTCAGGTCGTACCCGGTGGCGGGGTCGACGGCCAGGAGGCCGAGCATCGCGTGGCGCAGCGACATGGGTCCAGCATAACCCGAATTTGACATGCAAGATTTTACATGTAATAACTTTCATGTATGACGTCTCTCGCTCATCCGCCCACCGCCGCCGCCCCAGCGCGCCCGCGGCTGCTCCTGGCCGCCGTCATCTCAGGCCTGATGCTCGCGATGCTCGACCAGACCATCGTCGGCACCGCGCTGCCGCGGGTCGTCGAGGACCTCGACGGCACCTCGCTCTACCTCTGGGTCGTCACCGCCTACCTGGTCCCAGCGACCGTGACCCTGCCCCTCTACGCGCGGCTGTCGGACCGCTTCGGCCGGCGGCGCCTGCTGCTGATCGGCATGGCGCTCTTCCTCGCCGGATCGGCGCTGGCCGGCGTCGCGCCGAGCATGGAGTGGCTCGTCGGCGCGCGCGCGGTCCAGGGCGCGGGCGCCGGGGCGCTCGAGAGCTTGTCCTTCATCTTGATCGCCGACCTCTACGCCGGGCGGCGCAACGCGGCGCTGCAGGGCGCGATGGCCGGGATGATGGGCGTGGCGTTCATCGCGGGGCCGATCGTCGGCGGCTTCCTGACCGACCACGTCGGCTGGCGCGCCTGCTTCACCGTCAACCTGCCGATCGGCGCCGTGGCGATGGCCGGCGTCGCGGCGTTCCTGCCGGCGTCGCTCGGCCGCAGCGAGCGGCGCGACGTCCCGCTCGACCTCGCCGGGATCGCCCTGCTCACCGCAGCGGTCTCGCTGCTGCTCGTCGGGTGCAACGAGAAGACGCACGCTGCGGCGGGCGGCGGGCTGCCCGGCTGGACCGAGCTGCGCACCGGGGGACTCATCGCGGCGGGCCTCGCGCTCGGCGTCGCGCTGATCGCCGTCGAGCGGCGCGCCGCCGCGCCGATCATCCCGCTCAAGCTGCTGGCCGATCGCCGCGTGGGCGCGATCTGCCTGGCCGGCACGACCGCGGGCATGGCGCTCTTCTGCGGCGCGCTGCTGCTGCCGCGCTACTTCCAGTTCGCGCGCGGCGTCAGCGCGACGCAGTCCGGGCTGCTCATCTACCCGCTGCTGCTTGGCCTCGTGGTGTCGGTCAACGTCGGCGCGGCGATCATCGTCCGGCGGCTGGAGTTCCGCGGGCCCATCGTGGCCGGGATGGGGCTCGTCGCGCTCGGCGCGCTTGGTTTCGCGACGTTCGACGCATCGACGCCCGACTGGCTCAGCCTCGTCTTCATGTCGCTGCTCGGCGTCGGCGTCGGCCCGGCGCTGTCAGGCCTGCAGATCGCGCTGCAGCGCGCGGTCGGCCCACACGAGATCGGCGCGGCGATGGGCACGCTGCTTCTCCTGCGCCAGTTGGGCGGCGCGGTCGCGCTGGCCGCGGCAGAGACGATCTACGCCACGCGGTTGCACGCCGCGGCGTCCGCCGGCGACGGCGCGCGCCAGGCGGCGGCGACCGCCACCGGCACGGGCGTCTTCGTGGTCGCGCTGGCCGGCGCGGCGCTGGCGGCGGTCGCGCTGCTCAGCCTGCCGCGCGGCGCCGGGCGCCTGGCCGAGGTGACGGAGCCCGAGCCGGCGCTTGCGGCCGCCTGAGCGGGCGCGACGCGCTCGTCGAGTTCGCGCACGAGGATCGCGCCCGTCTCGTCGAACAGCCCCAGCAGGGCCAAAGCGTCGGCCGGTCCGCCGCGCTGCACGGCGATCATGGCGCGGCGGCGCCGACGAGGGGTGCCGGCGGCGTCGGAGGGGGACGGCCGAGCAGCCGCCGCACGGCGATCGGCGCCAGGAGGACCATCACCACGACGCGCAGACCCTGCACGGCGATGATGAACGTGGTGTTGGCGCCCGCGCCGACGGCCGCCGCAAGCACCGCGTACAGGCCGCCCGGCGTCGTCGCCAGGTAGGCGTCCAGCAGCGAGACCGACGTCGTCGCCTCCAGCAGGACGGCCAGCCCGAAGCAGGCGACGAGCAGGACGACGACGCTGAGCAGCACGGGGCCGAGCAGGCGACCGGTCTGCTTCACGGTGTCCACGGTGAACCGCAGGCCGACCTGCAGTCCGATCACCGCGAAGGCGGCGTTCTGGATCGCCGACGGGACGACGAACCAGCCCTCGGGCGCGCTGAGGGTCACGGCGCCGGCGAGGATCATCGGCCCCAACAGCGCGCCGGCGGGCAGCCGGATCAGCCGGCCCGCGGCGCCGCCGGCGATCGCCAGCGCGGCGGTGACCAGCCAGTCGCGCGGGGTGCCGAGCACGGGGATGCCCGCAGCCGTGCCGGCGTCGCCGTGGTGGCTCGGGAACGCGACGGCGACGAGGATCGGTGTGAGGAGGACGACGATCAGCACCCGCACGTACTGCATGAACGCGACCAGTCGGTCGTCGCCGCCCAGCTCGCGGGCCATCGTCACGATGCCCGACGCCCCGCCGGCGACCATGCCGAGCGCAGCGGTCGTGCGGTCCAGCTCGGTCACCCGTGCCATCACGACTCCGGCCCCCAGGCTCACGGCGAGGGTGGCGGCGCTCACGAGCGTCACCGGCAGCCAGTCGTCGCCCAGCGCGCTGAGCGACGACGACCGCAGATAGGCGCCGAGCGCGACGCCGGTGGCCGCCTGCGCGGCGGTGAACAGCGCAGGGGTGATCTCCAGCTCGGCCGGGCGCAACAGGGCGACCGCGAGGCCGACCAGCAGCGCCCCGAAGAGGAACGGCGAGGGCAGCGATGCGGCGTCGAACGCCAGCCCGGCGAGCAGGGTTGCCGAGCCGAGCGCCGTCCACCGGGCCACGGCCCTCACGACGGCTTGTGGGCGACCACCTGGAAGATCGAGAGGAACCCGGACTCGAAGCCGCGGCGCGCGGCGCGCAGGTACAGCCGCCAGACGCGGACGCGCTCCTCGCCGCCGAGGCGGATCGCCTCGGGCAGGTTGCTGTCGAACTTGTCGGACCAGTGCCGCAGCGTCTCGGCGTAGTCCTCGCGGAAGCCCTCGGCGTGCGTGATCTCCAGGCCGGCGCCCTCCAGGGCGTAGGAGATCCGCGACAGGTGCAGCGGCGCGGCATCAGGGAAGACGAAGCGCTCGGAGAACGGGCCGGCTTCGGGGTCGCCGTGGCGCAGGCGGGCGATGCCGTGGTTCAGCAGCCGGCCGCCGGGACGGAGCATCTGGTTGAGGCGGACCGCGTAGTTGTCGATGTTGCCGGAGCCGACGTGCTCGACCATGCCGATCGAGGCGATGGCGTCGAACGGCTCGGCGTGCAGCTCGCGCCAGTCCATCACCTTGATGTCGACGCGGTCGGCGACACCGGCCTCCTCGGCCCGCCGGCGCGCGCGCTGGGCCTGGGGCTCCGACAGCGTGATGCCGGTGACGTGCACGCCGTGCTCGACGGCCGCGTGCACCGCGAAGGCACCCCAGCCGCAGCCGACGTCGAGCACGCGCTCGCCGGCCTTGAGGTCCAGCTTGGTGCAGACGAGCTCGCGCTTGGTGAACTGCGCCTCCTCCAGGGTCTTGGCCCCCCGGGAGAAGATGGCGCACGAGTACGTCATCGAGTCATCGAGGAAGAGCGCGAAGTACTCGTTGGAGACGTCGTAGTGGTGGCGCACGGCGGCGCGGTCGCGCAGCACGCTGTGGCGCCGGCCGCGGGGACGGAGCTCGGCGGCGGGCGGCTTGGGCGGCCGGACGAGGCCGGTCGAGCGGACGGCGGCGGCGGCGAGGCGGGCCTTGGCGCGGGTGTCCAGCGACGGCGGGCGCCAGGCGTCGAGCAGGTCGAGCGTGGCGTCGAGGTCGTCGACGTCGAGCGCGCCGGACACGTACGCGCGGCCGATGCCGAGCTGGCCCGGGGCGCGAAGGGCATGCGCCAGCGCCTGCGGTGACTTGACCCGGAACGTCGTCGCCGACGCGCCGTTGGTCGGCGGGAGCGTGGAGCCGTCCCAGAACGCGACCTCGAAGGGACGGTCGGGGAGGAGGCGCGCCAGCTCGTCGCGCAGGGCTGTGGGGGAAGAGAGGGCCATATGGTCCTGAATTTAGCCAAGCTGTCTAGACTCCGGCCGCATGATCCAGGAGGAAGCCGCCGCGAGCGAGCAGCCTGACGTCGTACCCGCGGGGCCGGAGCTCGTCCAGCCGGTCGAGCGCGAATGGCTCGATCGCCTCGCCACTGGAACGGTCACCGTGTTGCCGTTCGTCGCGTTGTTCTACGCCGCGTGGCATTCCTGGCAAGGACTTCTGCGCTGGAGCGACGTGGTGATCTTCGTCGTCGCCTACCTGCTCACGGGCCTCGGCGTGACCGTCGGCTTCCACCGCCTGTTCACCCACCGCAGCTTCAAGACCGGCAAGGTCGTGCGAGCCACGCTGGCGATCCTCGGGTCGGCGGCGATCGAGGGTCCGGTGACCGCCTGGGTCGCCGACCACCGCAAGCACCACGACTTCTCCGACCAGGTGGGCGACCCGCACAGCCCGCACGTCGAGCACGGCCACGGGTTCCGGGGTGAGCTGGCCGGGCTCTTCCACGCCCACATGGGCTGGCTGTTCATCCACACGCACCGTGGCGCCAAGGACCGCTACGCCCGCGACCTGCGCGCCGACCCGCTGATGATGACCATCGACCGGCTCTTCCTCGTCTGGGCGCTGGGCGGCCTGGCCCTCTGCTTCCTGGCGGGCTGGGCGCTGGGCGGCTCGGTCCACGCGGGACTGACCGGCCTGCTGTGGGGCGGCGGTGTCCGGATGCTCGTCGTCCACCACGTCACGTACTCCATCAACTCGATCTGCCACTTCACCGGCCGCCGCGCGTTCAAGACGCCCGACGAGTCGCGCAACGTGTGGTGGCTGGCGCCGTTCACGTTCGGCGAGTCGTGGCACAACAACCACCACGCCTTCCCGACCTCGGCCCGCCACGGCCTGAAGCGCTGGCAGTTCGACATCTCCGCCTACGTGATCTGGACCCTCGAGAAGCTCGGCCTGGCGTGGGACGTCGTGCGGATCGCGCCGGAGCGGCAGGCGCAGAAGGCGGGCGCGGCGGCTTAGGGGCGGGGCGCTTCGGGCGTCCCTCGATGTCGTGGTGCGGGCGTTGTTGGTGGTCAGCGCGGGGCGCGCAGGTGGTGCGCGCGTTGGATCGTCGGCACGGACGAGAGCGAGCGGGGTTGGTCGCGCCGGGCGTTGGTCGGTCGTCCGCGGGCGCCGGGGGAGCGGGGGTGGGCCTGTTGGGCGCGGTCGGGCCGCGGCGTTCGGGCCCACCCGCCCAGAGCGCCGGCGGACGACGCCGGGCGGTGGCGCTCCCACAGCGCTCGCTCTCGTCAGTGCCGACGACCCAGCGTTCGTGGCGCCACAGCGCGCCGCGCCGAACGCCGCCGACGCCAGCACCACCACATCGAGGGACGACTGAACCGCGATAGTCGCGGTTGAGTCGTCCCTCGACGCTCGCGCGGTGCCTACCGCCCAGCCCCTACGCCACCGGCCGCAGGTGCCGGTACGGCTCCTCACCGCGCAGCGTCCGGACCACGCCTTCGACGACGTTCTCGCCGTCCATGCGCTTGCCGTCGGTCACGGCGTCGACGATCCCGCGCTTGCGCTCGACGAGCTCGGACATCGTCTCGTCGATCGTGTTGGCCGCCAGGAGGTACCAGGCGGTCACGGCGTCGTGCTGGCCGATGCGGTGGCAGCGGTCCTCGGCCTGGTCGTGCATCGCCGGCGTCCACTCCAGCTCGAGGAACGCGACGTTGGACGAGCGCGTCAGCGTGATGCCCTGCGCGGCGACGCGGGTGGCGCACACGATGAGCTGTGGCCCGTCCTCCTCCTGGAAGCGCCGGACCGACTCCTCGCGCGCCTCGATCTTGTCGCGGCCCAGCAGGTGCAGCGCGTCGGGGAAGCGCTCGATGACCGCCTCCTGCACCTCGCGGTGGCGGGCGAAGACGACCAGCGGCTCGCCCGAGGCGAGGAAGTCGTGGATCCACGCGAGCGCGGCGTGCAGCTTGCCGCGGGCGGCCAGGCGCTGCAGGGCGCCGAGCTGCGCGAGGCGCTCGGCGCGCAGCGTCGCGGCGATCCGCGCGTTGAGGTCCGACAGCTCCAGCGGCTGCGAGCGCAGCCACTCGACCACGTCGCGCTCGGCGACGCGGTACTCGCGCTCGTTGTCCAGCGAGACCGGGACGACGACCCGGCGCTTGGCCGGCAGCTGCGGCAGCACCTCGCTCTTGAGCCGCCGCACGAAGCACGAGCGGCGCAGGTGCCAGTGCAGGCGCTCCTCGGTCAGCACGCCCTGGAACTGGCGCGAGAAGCGCGCGCCCGAGCCGAACTCCTCCAGCCGCCCGATGATCCGCAGCTGCGAGATCAGCTCCTCGGCGTGGTTGAGCACCGGCGTGCCCGTCATCGCCAGGCGCAGCCCGCCGCGCGGCACCGCCTCGGCCAGCCGGCGCACCGCCTGGGTCCGCTTGGCGCGCGGGTTCTTGCAGTAATGCGACTCGTCGACGACGACCGCCTTGGGCCGCATCCGCGACAGGTGCTCGCGGTGCTTGCCGACCACCTCGTAGTTGATGATGGTGATGTCGCCGGTCTTCGGGACGGCCACGCCGCCCTCGACGACCTCGACGCTGCGATGCGGCAGCCACTTGCCGGCCTCGCGCAGCCAGTTGAGCTTCAACGACGCCGGGCACACGACGATCGCCGGGTAGGCGTCGTCGGCCTCCAGCGCGGCGAGCGCCTGCACGGTCTTGCCGAGCCCCTGCTCGTCGGCGAGGAAGACACGTCGCGCGTCGAGCACGTAGCGCACGCCCGCCCACTGGAAGGGCTGCAGCTCGCCCCCGAGGCGCTCGGCGATCTCGGGCATCGGATCCCCCGAGGTCGCGCGGGAGCGGCGGATGGCTGCCGCGGCCTCGGCGGCCTCCTCGCGCAGGTCCTCCAGGGCGTGCTCGGCCGGGGAGTCGATCGCGACGCCGTGGGTGGCCAGGAAACCGTCGAGGTGATGGACGACCCACGGGTCGAGCGGCAGCGAGCGGCCGCCGTCCGACGTCCCGGGGAGCTTCTCGAAGGCGTCACCGACCGACGGATCCCACAGGGTCTCCAGCAGGAAGGACTCGCCTTCGACCGACTGGTTGACCGTCAGCCGCGCGGGCGGCGCCTCGCCGCCGTGCTCCAGCGCGAGCACGCAGCGATGCGCGGCGCCGTCGAGCTTTGCGCCGCGCGCCTCGCTCAGCGCGAGCGCGCCGGCCTGCGTCAGCGGCGCCAGCAGCATGCCGTCGTGCTCGACCGACCCCTCCATCAGCGCCTCGGGTACGTGGCCGGCGCGCGTGTCGAGCACCCACCAGCCCTTGCCGTCGAAGCGCGTCGTGCGGACCCGGCCGACCCAGCGCTCGCCGACGTTCTTGAGCCAGATGTCGACCTGCGCGCTGCTCGTCAGCGTGGGAAAGCGCTTGAGGACCTCCGCGACGTGGATCGCGGCCCAGTCGTCGATGGGCGCCCACCACTCGCGGGAGTCCCAGTCGAAGCGCCGGTGGGGGATCTGGCGCACCACCGCCACGATGTGCGGGTCGTACGGGAACCCGAGGACCACGATGGGTGCCCCGTCTGGCCCACGGCGCAGCTCGACGTTGGGGCGTTCTTCGGCCAGCTGCACCCCCTCCAGAGTATCGGCCGCCCCGCCGCGAATGCCGCCCGGCGATCACCGCCATGCGGCGTCCTCGACCGCTCGACGTGCCAGAGGCACGCCTTCGGGTCTGCGTCCTTGCCTGGCGGCGCCGCCGAACGGCATTCATCGACGGACCTATCAGCTCGGCATCGACGAGCCGGCGAAGGCGAAGAACCAGATCCCGAACAGCACGAAGGCCGCCGAGACGCTGATGAGCATCACGCTGTCCAGGACGCCGCGGTCGCGGGTGGAGCTGCGCTCGCCGCGCATGCTGCGGTTCCACGTCGCGTGCTCGCGGCGGTCCTGCAGCCGCCCGGTGACGCGCATGTGGCTGCGGTTGACCGACCCGAGGGCCTTGCCGATCGCGACCGCGGTGACCGTCATCCCGACCAGCACCAGAAGGTAGGGCCCGATCGACGGCTGGCTGGAGCTGGTCATGCGCGAGGCGATCCACAGCCAGGCCAGGGGCGAGACGAGCCACATGACGATGGAGCCCAGGGCCATGACGAGGACCAGCACCGCGCCGGCCAGATGGCGGTGCGGCGCGACTCGGGGCCGCACCGGCGCCTCGTCGCGGGCCTCGGCGGATGACGTTCCGGTGCGGGTGGTCATGGGTCCGACACTCCTCCGATCGGGCGATCTCTCGCGATGTTGTACCCAAAACCGGCGCGTCTGCGCCCCGGTCAGGCTCCCGGGGCGCTGGCCACGCCGCCCCGCCCGAAGCGCGCGTGGCGCTGCTCGTCAGTGGCCGAGGTCTCACGGACGGGCGCCGTGGGGTCCTGCGGCGTGCCGCCCGAGCCCGAGCGGGCGACGCGCGCCACGCCCCAGGCGAGCGAGGCCATGAAGATCAGCGAGAGCACGAGGACGACCAGGCACGCCGCGGTCCACAGCCAGCCGGCGACGTCGCCCTTGCGCTCGCGCTGCAGCAGCTCGTGGTCGGCGACGAAGGTCCGCGTGAAGTGCGCCGACGCCGGGACCTCCTTGGCGGGGATCGCGGAGTCCTGCGGCATGTAGATCGGCACGGCCATGATCGAGCGGCCGTTCTGGACGCGCAGCACGGTCTTCCAGTCGCCGTAGACGGGCGCCGGGGTGCGGAAGCGGTAGAGGCCCTCGCCGACGCGCTCGAGGCGGTCGACCTTCATGCCGCCGTCCTGCCACGAGGTCACCGAGACCCACGCAGCGCCGTCGGCGGCGTCGGCCGGGTGCAGCCGCACCGTGCCGACGACGTGGCGGTGCGTCGCGTCACCACCGTCGTCGCGCAGCGCCACGGTGGCGGTCTGGCCGGTGGGCTTCGTGGTCGACAGGCCGAACGCGGTCAGCAGCGCGATGGCGGCGAACGCTCCGAGCGCCGCCGTGCGCGCCACCCGCACGCTGGGCAGCTGGAAGCGCAGCCCGGCGCCGAGCAGCCCGCCGAGCAGGCCGCCGGCGACGCCGGCGATGGGGGCGAGGATCAGCGCCTCCGGCACGATCCCGTCGCTCCAGGGGAGCGGGAACGTCGCGTCGACCCAGAGCCATTCGGCGGCGAGCCCGACGGTGCCGCACAGCAGCCCGCCGGCGACGCCGAGCAGGATCGGCCGGTCGCGGCCCGTCCGCAGGGCCACGGCCTCGACGGCCAGGGCCTCGACGAGGTAGAGCGGCAGCGCGGGCGCGCTCTCGCCGAAGACGTCGCCGACGATGAGCGAGATCGCGCCGCGCACCACCACGAACATCAGCGCGGTCGCCAGCGCGCCGCCGCGGCCGATCCAGATGCGGGCGGCCACGAGCGCCATGCCGGCGCTCAGCGCGATCAACATGGGGTGGAAGACCATCCGAAACTGCGGGACCCCGAAGTCGAACTCGCCCTGGAAGGTCGAGAGGCCGATGAGCAGGCCGCCCGTCAGGCCGACGCGGCGCAGGTTGACCAGCAGCTGCGAGTCGCGCAGGCGGTCGGTCCCGATGCCGCGGAAGCGCATGCCCTCGGCCAGCAGGATCGCCTGCCCGACGAGGGTGAGGCCGGCACCGCCGAACAGCATCAGGTGCGTCGGGCCCCAGAGCGTGACGTCCTGCCCGAAGAGGCGGTGCCACATGTCGTCCAGCGGAAAGCCGAGCAGGGCGAAGCCGCCGCAGGCTGCGGTCAGCACGCCACCGACGGGGACGTACCAGTCGCGGGTGATGCGGATCGCGGCGTCGCCGGGCTTCTCCTCCGGGAGCGCCAGGGCGAGGCAGCCGGCGGCGAAGACGCCGTAGAGCCCGGCGAGGATCAGGTAGTGCGCCGGGTTGGCCAGCGGGCCCGGGTCGCGCCCCTGGTCGATGTGCAGGGAGATGTCCCAGTACATGCCCAGCAGGGCGACGAGCAGCGAGCCGCCGGCCAGGCCGGCGGGCAGCGCGGCCCAGGCGGGGAGGCCGGAGACGCGCTCCGACAGGGTTGCCAGCCGGCGCAGCGGACCGCCCTTGCCCTTGCGGTAGCCGAAGATCCCGAGCAGCAGGACCGCGGTGGCGATGGACGCCATGCCGGTGGCGATCGCCACCTGGTCGATGGCCGCGCCGCCCGCCGGCTCCGAGGCGGCGAGGGGCCCGGCGGCCGCGAGGACGAGCGAAAGTGCCATGAGTCGATGGTACACCGATCGATGTCACATCGAAACGCGATACCCTCGAGTTGTGTCCGATGTCACGGAGGCACCTGAGCGCGCGACCGACGATGGTGGCCTGACCATCGACGAGCTCGCTCAGCGCACCGGGATGACGGTGCGCAACATCCGGGCCCATCAGTCCCGGGGCCTCCTGCCGCCACCGCAGGTCCGCGGGCGGACCGGCTACTACGGCCAGGCCCACCAGGACCGCATCGAGCTCATCAAGGAGATGCAGGGCCAGGGGTTCAACCTCCAGGCCATCCGCCGCCTGGTCGACGCCGCGCCCGGCTCCAGCGAGGAGCCGCTGCGCTTCCTGCGCGCGGTCGCCGAGCCCTACGTCCAGGAGCAGCCCGAGGTGCTGACGCGCGACGAGCTCGTGTCGCGCTGGGGCAGCAACGACCCGGCGCTGCTCGAGCGCGCCGTCAAGCTCGGCCTTCTGCGCCCGCTCGGCGACGGCAGCTACGAGGACATCAGCCCCCGCCTGACGCGGGCGGGCAAGGAGCTCGAGGCGCTCGGCGTCCCCGCCGACGTCGGCCTCCAGCTCGCCACGACGATCCGCCGCCACGCCGACGGTGTCGCCCGCGCCTACGTGAAGCTGTTCGTCGAGCAGGTGTGGAAGCCGTTCGAGGAGGCCGGTGCTCCCGAGGATCGCTGGCCGGAGGTGAGCGACGCCCTCGAGCGGCTGCGCCCACTGGCGGCCGACACCCTCCTGGCCATCTTCGGCGTCGCGATGGCCGACGCCAGCGAAGAGGCCTTCGGCCGCGAGATGGAGCGCATGCAGCGCCGCCGCGGACGTCACAAGGGCTGAGATGAGTTCTTCCACGG
>DASYLT010000115.1:0-10817 GCA_036009425.1 Baekduia sp.
TCCTTGTGGGAGTACATGCGCGCGTCCGCGAGCGCCACTGCCCGCTCGGGGTCGGCCGCCTCGCTCGGAAGCTGAGCGACCCCGTAGGAGGCCGTGACGGAGAAGGCCTCGCCGTGCTCCTCCAGCGCGCAGGCCGCGGCGCCGATCAGCGGATCGTCCGGTGCGACCGGCAGATCAAGCAGCACGCAGAACTCGTCGCCTCCCAGCCGATAGGCGCTCCCGCGGCCCTCGACGCTCGCGGCGAGCGTACGCGCGAGGCGCGTGAGCAGCGCGTCGCCGGCGACATGGCCGAACGCGTCGTTGTAGTGCTTGAAGCCGTCGAGGTCGAAGAAGACGAGCGTGTGCGGCCGCCCCTCATCGAAGGCGGCCTCGAGTCCCTGCAGCAACAGGCGGCGGTTGCCCAGCCCGCTGAGCGCGTCGGTGAGCGCCTCCCCGCGGCTGGATCGCAGGTAGTCGAGGTTCTCGGCGAACGTGAGGCGGGCGCGCGCGACACCTGCCAGCAGCCCGAGGGTCGCCAGGATGCCCGCGACCGGCAGCAGCCCGACGAACCAGCCGCAGATGAGCAGGCCGAGCGCGGCGAGCGCGAAGATCGCCGGCATCACGATGGTGACCGAGTCGTCGCTCCTGTGCCCGGCGCTCGCCTTGCGCTGCCAGGCCGCCACTGCCAGCGACAGCGCGCTCGCCGCCCACAGCGTGTCCGTGAGCCGCCCCGCGACGTAGGCCTGCGAGCTCGCCGCGTAGGCGTACAGAGCGTCGGCGATCGCGGTGAGGATGAAGCTCGCGCCGATGAGGCCCCACGCGCGGTCTGGCCGCCAGCTCGTCAGCGCGAACGCGACGCCGACGAAGCACAGCAGCAGCAGATCGGCCACGGGGTAGCCCAGCGTGACCGCCACGGTGAGCGGATCGCCCTTGGTCGAGGCCAGCACGGCCTTGAAGACGAACGCCGCCGTGAACGCCGCGAGCGTCAGACCGACAACCAGGCCGTCCAGCCACCGCGACCGGGGAAACGGTCGCAGCCGCGATGACAGCAACAGCACGATCCCGACGTAGAGGCAGACGTAGGTGCTCAGGTAGAAGCCATCGGTGACGTTCGGAAAGGGCGGCGTCCCGTTCATGCCGTACAAGGCGAGGAAGACGAGGTCGCCGGCCATCCACAGCGCGATGCTGATTGCGAGCACGAGCCACGGCGCCCGCTCGTCCGCGATGCGCAGCGCGCGCGTGGCGCACAGACCGACGGACCCGGCCATGATCAGGAGATACAGCGTCTCGCTTACCGCCTCCGACAGCCCAAGAACGCCGAGCGCGTTGAGCAGATGCGTCGCGAGCAACGCGACCAGGACGGCGAGCGCCGCCCTCAGGACCGGTCGATGCGAAGCTTTCTCGTCCACCCGCGGGTGATCGTCAGATGGGACCCGGGCTTGAATCGCGCCCAGATACGATCACGCGCCCAACAGGCAACCTGTGCTTACCCCGCCGGCCATGCCGTCGGCGCGGTACTCGGCGAGTGGCGTGGGACAGATCGAGCTTGCTATCTCATCGCGTTTCGGTCCAGTCGGTGCGGGGTTGCTTGCGGCTGTGTTTGGGCTGGTCTCGGGGTGGGAGGTAGGGCTCTTGGTGAGGGGAGTGGCCGCGGTGGATGTGGCGGGTGCGGGCGCGTTCGGCGTTGAACTCGGCGCCGAGCAGCAGCGCGAGGTTGGAGATCCACAGCCAGACGAGGAAGACGATCACCCCGCCCAGTGCGCCGTAGGTCTTGTTGTAGGAGGCGAAGTTGGCGACGTAGAAGGCAAACGCGGCCGAGGCCAGGATCCAGAGCAGCACGGCGAGGATGCCGCCGGGCATGACCCAGCCAAGACCGGGTTGCTTGACGTTGGGCGCGCTGTAGTACAGGACCGCGAACATGAACGCGACGATCCCCACGAGTACGGGCCATTTGGCGATGTCCCAGATCTGCAGTGCGCTGTCGCTGACGCCGATCAGGCCGCCGACCTGCTTGGCGAGCGGGCCGGTCAGCGTCACGGCGATGGCGCTGATGGCGAGCAGGACGAGCATCAGCAGGGTGATCGCGATGCGCAGCGGCAGTCGCTTGTAGATCGGGCGGCCCTCGTCGATGTCGTAGATCGCGTTGGAGGCGTCCATGAATGCGCTGATGTAGCCCGAGGCCGACCAGATCGCGGCGCCTAGGCCGACGATGAACGCAAGGCCGGCGCCCTGTCCTTGCTGCAGGCTCTTGAGCGCGCCGGTGAGGATCTCCTTCGCCGGTCCCGGGGCGGCGCTCGTGAGATTGTCCATGATCGGCTGGATCGCCGAGCTGCCGATCAACCCCAGGATCGAGATCAGCGCCAGCAGCGCGGGGAAGATCGACAGCACCGCGTAATACGTCAACGCCGCCGCCCAGTGCGGCAGGTTGTCGGCTGAGAACTCCTTCGCTGTGCGGGTAAATGTGCCGGCCATCAGCGTCCTCCTTACACAGGGCACCCTCACGCCGGGGCCGCTCGTGCGGCAGCGCGCACCGGCGTTGGGCGATATGGCGGTCAGCTTGAGGGGTTGACCTGGTCGTGGGTCTTGTCGGCGGCCTTCTCGGCGGCTTCGCCGAGCTTGCCGCCTTGTTGCTGTCCTACCTGCTTGACGGCCTCGGCGGCGCTGCTGACAACGTCCTTGGCGACGGCCTTTGCCTGCTGCACTGCGCTTCGGGCAGCGGACTGCGCCTGCGCGCGCGCGTCTTGAGCGGCCGGCGCAAGCTTGTGGCGCTCCAGGTCGGTTGCCGGAAGCGCGAGGCCGGCTGCCAGCCCGGCGACGGCAGCGCCCGCCGCCATCGCGATAGGGTGCTCGCCGGCGTTCGCGGCGGCCTGCTGGGCCGTGGCCTTGACGTCGTCGCTTGACGGCGCCTTGTCGGGCATCGTGGACTTCAGCGCGTCGACCTTGTCGCTGACGTCCTCGCCGGAGGGCAGCTTGGACTTGGTCGTCTCAGCGATCCCGCCCTCGCCGTCACCGCTGCCTGGCAGCTTGCCCTTGAGTTCTTCGACGTTCTCCATGACGGCCTCCTTCTTGTCGTGAAGCGCCTCCTTGCCGCGATGTTGGACGTCGGCCTTGTAGGCCAGCGCGCCGACCGCCTCACCGAGGTGCTCGCGCGAGTCGTCGATCTGCTGGCGGATCTCGTCTACCTCGTCTGGCCCAGGCCCCATCTGGCCTCCTCCTTCACGGTCTCGATCGTCTGCTTGACGGACTCGACCGTCTTCTCGGGGACCGGCGGTCCCGCCTTTTGGATGCGCTTCTTGCCCGCCAGCGCGAGGGCGCCAGCACCGGCCGCGAAGACGACCGTGACGATCAGCGCCGCAAGCCACCCCGGCAGAAATGTCGCCAACGCAAAGATCAGGCAGAGCATCAGCCCCAGCGCCGCCAGGTGCCCGAGATACCCCGCGCCGCCGACCATGCCGGCGCCGACGCCGATCTGCTTGGCCTTCTCGGTCATCTCCGCCCTTGCCAGCCTGATCTCCTGACTGACCAGCGTCTGCGCCTCATCGCGCACCTGCTTGAGGAGATCTGCGACCGGCTCCTGGCGCAGATCGCCGCCGGACACGTTGACGATGTCGGGCATTCCGTTGGGCGACGGGACGGTGGCGTGCGGCGCACCGGCATCGGCGTGCTTGGCGTCCGCCGACTGCCCCTCGGCGGGGTCGATGCCGTAATGGCGATAGACCGCGTTGACCTGGTGCTCGGACGGCTCGTCGCCGGCGTCGATCCCCGGGGCGTCCTGGACGAGTTGCTTCTCATAGGCGAGCTTGATGCCCTCCCGCACCGGGTGGGCTCTCGTCAGCGGCACAAGCGTGGTGTGGCTCTTGATGCGCCCGATCTTGACCAAGCCCCACTCCGGACGGCCCGTCTCCTCGACGAGGAAGACCTCCTCGATGGTGCCGATCTTCTCACCGCCACGATCAACGACCGTCTGGCCCTCCCAATCCAGCGCCCCTCCCTGCTCGGGCGCCATTACGCACCGCCCTCGCCGGCAGACGGCGGCGACTCATCCTCCTCCGAAGCGCCCTCGCGCGAGGCCTTGATCACGCGCCCGGCGACAAACCCGGCGGCCGCGCCGACGACAGCCGCCGCCGCGGGGTTCTCGCGCGCCGCGTCCGCGGCCGCCTGCACGAGCGACTCGCCATCGGTCTGCTCGAGATAGCTGCCGGCATCCTTGATGCGCCGGCTGACCTGCTCGGCGACCTTCGCCGGGCCCTCCTGACCCTGGCGGCGCAGCTCCTCGGCCACACCGCCCAACGAGTCGGCCTGCGCACCGATCTGCTGACCAAACTGCGTCGAACGCTCGTCAACCTGCGCCGCCGCCTTCGTCTTGGCGTGCCCAGCCACCGCCTGCGCCTGCTCCTTGGCCTGCCCGGCGACCGCGCGTGCCTTCTCCTTCACCGGGCCAGTCGCCCGCTGCGCCCTATCGGCGATCTCCTGTGCCTTCTCCTTGGCGGGCGCCGCCACTTGCTGCGCCTTGTCCTTTGCGCCCGCGCTCCCGGTCTCGTCGCCCGACCGCTCCTGGGCCTCAGCGATGACGTGCTGCGGCGGCCCCGACTCGACCTTCAGCCGTTGCTCTGTCATGAGCTCTCCTCATAGGGGATCAAGCAGGACAATCTTGTGGAACATTGGTACCGCGACGAGCGCGAACGAAACGCTTGATTCGGTTGAGGTGGGGCAGTTGGCGGGACAGTTGGCACACAAGCGTCCATGTGCCCCTCATCGAGTGCGTCGCGGACGGGTACGTCGCTTGCGACCGATGAGCAACCCGACGCCCGATCGCCAGCACGACGCGCCTGCGCAGGCAAGCCCTGCGCTGCGCGGCGATGCGCTCGCCAGCCGCGAGCGGATCCTCGCGGCGGCACAGATGCTCGAGGGCGACCGGGGGGTCAGCATGGTCGAGATCGCCGCGGCTGCCGGCATCGGTCGATCCACGCTGTACCGGCACTTCGCCACGCGCGAGGTGCTCCAGCAGGCACTCCAAGAGCGCGCCGCCGGTGCAACATCACCGTCTGCTCCCCCCGGCCCCGTGGCGACGCTGCCGTTTCGCGCGCCGGGTCAGCTGGGCCGTGACCGCCCGGTCGCTCTGGACGTCACGCACGTCCTCGACGAGGTCCCGCCGCACCTCGTGGCCGATCAGCTCGTCGCCGAGGCACGACGCGCCTGCGGGGTCGCCGTCGCGCTGTACGTCATCGACATCGACGGATCGCACCTCCTGCGGCTTGCTGGATCGGAGGAGTTTCCAGAACACCTTCCCGACCCACCGGCGCTGGGCCCGGAGATCGTGCCCGAAGGACTGCCCGCCTTTGAGGCCCAGCTGCGCCAGCGCCTTCCCGGCTGCGTCTGTGAGCCCCTCTGGCTCCGCGGACGCGTCACGGGCCTGCTGCTGTGCATGGGCACACCGCTGACAGCGCTTGACGACATCGCCAAGCAGGGCGCCGCCGCACTGGAGCTCGCCAACGACTACACCGACTTCATCGAAGCCGCTCGGCGGCGAAAGCCGACCACCCCCGCCGCCGAGATTCAGCAAAACCTCTTTCCGCCGCGGATCGTGCGCATCCAGGGCGCGCAACTCGCCGGTGGACTGCTGCCGACCTACGAGGTCGGCGGCGACTGGTTTGACTTCGTCGAAAACCGCGACGGGGCATGGCTCGCGATCGCCGACACCGCCGGTACCGGGCCGACCGCCGCCGGCCTTGGCGCCGCCGCGCTTGGAGCACTGCGCGCGGCGCGCCGCAGCGGTCACACGCTCGAGCAGGCACTGCTTGCGATGCACCAAACGGTCCGGCGCCTCGGCAACCCCGACTTCTACGTCAGCGCACTCGTCGCCCGCTGGCATCCCGCCACCCGAATGCTGCGGTGGGTCAACTGCGGCCACCCGCCCGCCTACCTCGCAGACCCCGAGGGCGCCCTCAGCGAGCTGCAGAGCCCAGCACACCCCGCGCTGGGAATCGGCGATGACCAACCCACGTTCACAGCAACCCAGCGTGAGCTGCGCTCCGGCGAACGCGTCATCCTCGTCACCGACGGCATCACCCGACGACGCACCGAACACGGCGGAACCTTCGGCGTCGATGGCATCAGACACGCCCTGGCATCCATCGAATCCCCCACCGCCGCCGCCACCGCCATGGCCGTGTTGCAAGGGGTGACCAAGTGCTGGCGCGAACCGCTCGAAGACGACGGAACCGTCGCCGTCCTGGCGATCACCTAAGCGCCTCCTGCATGTCAGCGCCGACCGCCACATCACGGCTCACCGCCGCAGACGATCGGATCTACCGCTGGTTTTGATCCGCGCTGCATGAACGCCCGCGCACCGAGCGGCTGATCATCGTGTCACCCGGGCACAGAGCTCGTGGGCCGTCGCCGGACTCGCCGCCGTCGTAGGCGACCGCGACCGCCGAGACGCGTGGACACGCGCAAAGTACGCGGGCGTCGGCGCCGGGTTCATCGGCGGCGGGGCGCTGCTGGGGCTCGTGCGTTCGGCGCGGCCACCGCCTGCCTGATCGCGCTGCTGGCCACGGCCATCGACGACGTGACCGTCGAGACATGAAGGAGGACACGGGCGTAGAGCTGATGGGTAGAGACTCAGCCGACCGTGCGGCGCCATCGCGGGTACCCCGATGCCCATGGACCATCGCGAAGGCGCGGCGCCGGCCGACGAGACCCGGCCAAGCGCGATCCCAAACGACCAGCCGCGTCGGCAACCGCGGCCATCGCGGAGACGGAACGGATCCGGAGGCTGTTGACGATGACGACGACGAGCAGCGCTCACGAGCCACCTCGTCCCCGTGCGCGGCGCCGACGACTGGGTGGCGCGCGCCGCGGGCCGCGCGTGGGTGACAACGCGCGACGAGGCTTGCGGCGACCGGCGCGGCTCGTCGTCGACGCCGCCGGCTACGGCATTGGAGCGGCCCTCGCCGCCGTGGCCGCGGCGCGCGGCGGCAAGGCCGTGCACCCGCACGGGATCGTGTACCGCGCCCGCCTGGTGGTTGACGGTGCGGTGGACGCACCGCCCGCGTCGCGGCTGCTCGCCGCGCCGGCCGAGCATCGGGTCGTGATGCGCTTCTCGCGCTCGCTTGGCATGCCGCGGCCGATCCCGGACCTGCTCGGCGTGTCGCTGCGTGTGCTCGACGCCTATGGCCAGGGGGCGCATCAGGACTTGCTGCTCGTCTCGTCGGTCGACCTGCCGGTGCTGCACCACCTCTTCGTGCCGGCCACCGACGTCCAGCAGCGCCCGTACAGCTCCTCGCTGCCCTATCGCGCCGGTGCCGAGACCTTCATCATCGGCGTCATCCCGGACCCGCGCTCGCCGCGGCCCGACGGCGACGACGAGCTCGACCGGCTGCAGCGCGCGGCCGCCACGGGCCGGCTGACGTTCGGGCTGGCGGTCGCCTCCCTTGGGGGGCGCTTTCGCCGCGTCGGGACGCTCCTCATCGAGGATCGCCTGCCGCCCGAGGTAGACGCGCTGCGCTTCAACCCATTCAACTGCGGCGGCGGCATGTGGCCGGTGAGCGTGCTCAACCGCCTGCGCGACTACGCCTACCCGCTGTCGCAGCGCGCGTGGGCGTGGCGTGGCGACGGCGCGCACGCGCAGCTCCGAGCGGACGCGCAGCTGCGACGCGTGCTCGACGAGGCCGGCGCGGCGCGGTCGCCAAGCGCCGCTGCGCCTCCAGGTCACGACGAGATGAGGAGACAGATCGGGTGCTGAAGGGATGGCGGCGCGAGGAGCGCCTGATGTGGAAGCTCGTCGGCACGGGATCTCGCAAGGGCGCGTCGGGGCCGAGCCGCGCGAGTGACGTTCTGCGCCAGCCCGGCGTCTGGATGGCGTTCGGCGGAGCCCTGGCGCTGAGCGGCCCGCGTGGCCGGCGGGCCGCGCTGCGCGGAGCAACCTGCTCGCTGGCCGCGAGCCTGATCCACCTGCCGATCAAGCGCGTCTTCAGGCGACCGCGGCCACTGGGCGCGGGCGCGCGGTCCGTCGGGCCGCTGACATCCTCCTTTCCCTCAGGCCACACAGCCAGCGACCTGGGGTTCATGTTCGGTGCAGCGCAGGAACTGCCCCTCGTGCTGATCCCGCTGTCGATCGGCACCCTGGGCTCACACTGGTCGCTGCTTCGCTCCCGCAAGCACTACCCCAGCGACATCATCGCCGGCGGCGCCATCGCGCTCGCCGTCAGCGCTGCCGCATGGAAGCTGCGACCACCACGCAGACCCGGCAGCACATCGACGGCTTCACGCGCCAGCGATCACCGGGACTGACCTCCTTCGATCTGGCACAACCCGCCCGACTGACGCGCGCACGCCCGCACCGGAATCCGCAAACGGGACTCCCGCGAGCGGAACCTTGGGTTCTCGCGGTGATAACGGCGCGGTGGACCAAGATCCCACTTGGGGTGCCAGTCCGTGAGAGCAACACACGGGGACGTCGCCACCCGCTGGCTCCTCCCTGGGGCAGGCCCGCGAATATCCGCCTCCGAGCCGCGGTCGAGGAAGCCGAGTTGTGTTGCCGACCGTGGCAGAATAGATCGGTCGGTCGCTCCGGTCGTCTCGCACTCCAGATGCCGCATTACTCCACGATCTAGGTAGACACAGCCATCGCCGTCCTGGCACTCGTCGGCACACGCAAGGGACTCTTCTTGCTCTCGGGCGACGACGATCGCCGCCGGTGGCGCGCCGAGGGTCCGCTGCTCGACGGCTGGGGCGTGTACCACGCGATGGCGGACGCACGGGACGGCACGGTGTACGCGGCCGCGAACCACGTCGTCTACGGTCCGACCGTGCAGCGCTCGAAGGACCGTGGTAAGACATGGACACGGTCGAGGAAGGTCGGCTTGCCGCAGGAGTCGGGGCGGACGCTGAACGCCACCTGGCACATCGAGCCGGGCCGGCCAGAGGAGCCCGAGACGCTGTATCTCGGCGGGGATCCCGGCGTGCTCTTCGTGTCGCGCGATGGGGGTGAGAGCTGGGAGGTGAATCGCGGGCTGCTCGAGCACCCGACCCGCGAGCGCTGGTTCCCGGGCGCCGGCGGCATGTCGCTGCACTCCATCCAGCTCGATCCGCACGACCATCGGCGCATGTACGTCGCCATCACGTCGGCCGGGGTCTTCCGCTCGGATGACGGCGGTGCGAGCTGGATCCCGCGCAACCATGACGTCGTGACGGAGTTCCTCGCCGACCCCTGCGCTGAGGTCGGGCACTGCCCGCACAAGCTCCTGCTCCATCCCGCGAAGCCGGCTCGGCTCTGGCAGCAGAACCACTTCGGCGTGTACCGCTCCGACGACCACGGCGACTCGTGGGTGCGGGTCGACGGCAACGGGCTGCCGAGCGGCTTCGGGTTCCCGCTCATGCTCGACCCGGCCGATCCGGATACGGCCGTCGTGATCCCGGAGAAGAGTCCCGAGTACCACTACAGCCCCGGCGGAACGCTCGCCGTCTATCGCACGCGGGATGGCGGGGAGACGTGGAAGCCGATGGTCGACGGGCTGCCCGATCAGGCCTGGGCGGCCGTCCTCCGCGAGGGCTCGGCCTTCGACGACGAGTCGCTGTACTTCGGCACCCAGAGCGGCTCGTTCTTCGCGCTCACCGACGACGACCGGTGGGTCGAGGCGGTGCGGCACCTCCCGCCGATCCTCTCGGTGGAGGTCACATCATGGTCCACATAGTCATTCCGAGCATGCTGGCCGCGCAGGCGGAGGGCCGGCGGCGCTTCGACATCGAGGCAGAGACCGTCGGCGGCGCGCTGCACGGGCTGCCCGTCGTGGACCTCCTCTTCAACGAGCGAGGCGAGCTGAATCGGCACCTCAACGTCTACGTCGACGGTACGGACTCGCGCGAGCGGGGCGGTCTGGAGGCTCCGCTCGAGGACGCCCGCGAGATCCGGATCGTGGCCATGGTCTCGGGTGGCTAGCGCCTGGGCGGCGTGTAAGGACCTGCCCTGCTTCTCGGCCGAAACGCGGAATGTGCGAGGCTCGATCGCGTGCTCGCCGATGCGAAGGCGGGGCGGAGCGCGGTCCTGGTGCTGCGCGGCCCGGCGGGAACCGGCAAGACGGCGCTGCTGGAGCACGCGGCCGAGTCGGCCGGCGGCTACCGTGTGGTGCGCGCGGTCGGAGTGGAGTCGGAGATGGAGCTGCCCTTCGCGGGCCTCCATCAGCTGTGCGGGGCCCTGCTCGACGACCTCGGGGGGCTGCCGCCGCCACAGCGCGACGCGCTCGGGACCGCGTTCGGGTTGAGCGCGGGCGCCGAGCCCGATCGGTTCCTCATCAGCCTCGCGGCGCTCAGCCTGCTGTCCGAGGCCGCCGAGGACCAGCCGCTGCTGTGCCTCATCGACGACGCCCAGTGGCTCGACCGGTCGTCGGCGCAGGTGCTCGCCTTCGTCGCCCGGCGCCTGAAGGCCGAGCCGGTCGGCCTGCTGTTCGCGGTGCGCGAGCCGCTCGAGCTCGATGAGCTGGCCCGGCTGCCGCACGCACGGCTTGAGGGTCTGTCGGACGCGCATGCGCGCAAACTGCTCGCGTCGGTCGTCGGCGTGCCGCTGGACGAGCGCGTGCGCGCGCGGATCCTCGCCGAGGCACGCGGCAACCCGCTCGCGCTGCTCGAGCTGCCGCGCGCATTCTCGCCCGCGGAGCTGGCCGGAGGCTTCGGCCTGCCGGGCGACGTCCCGCTGCAGAACCGGATCGAGGCGGGCTTTCGGCGCCGCGTGCAGCAGCTTCCGGCCACGACGCAGCAGCTGCTGCTGCTGGCCGCCGCTGAGCCGACCGGCGAGCCGGCGCTGCTGTGGCGATCGGCGGCAGAGCTGGGGATCCCCATCG
>DASYLT010000116.1:0-17802 GCA_036009425.1 Baekduia sp.
CAGTCGTCCCTCGACGGTGGAAGGCCCGGCGGCGATGCGTTCGGCGCCGGCGTTCGCGGGGCGCGAACGCCGGATCGGGCAGTGACGGGAGCGAGCGCCGCGGGCGGTGCCACCGCACCCGGACGTCCGCCGGCGTTCGCGGGGCGGGTGGGCCAGCGGCGCCTGCGGAGTCGGGTGGGCCCGTCCGGCGCGGCCCAGCTGCGCCAAACGGGCCCACCCTCGTCCGACCGCCAGCCCCACCGCCGGTGGGCCTGTACGCCGCGGCCCAGCCGCGCCAAACGGGCCCACCCTCGTCCGACCGCCCGCCTCACTGCCGGTGGGCCTGTACGCCGCGGCCCAGCCGCGCCCAAGAGGCCCACCTGGCGGCGCCCTCGGCGCTCGCTCTCGTCAGTGCCCACGAGCCACGCCCCGCAGCACGACAACGCCCGAACCGCGCACCCGCCGCGCCGGCCCCACGCCCCCTAGAACAGCCCGAGCTGCACCGCCGCCGGCTCGGCGTCGTCGCCCGTCGCCCCGCCCACGCCCCCGTCCGCGTCGCGCTCGCGCTTCTCGCGCTCCGGCGTCTCGCCCCGCTCACCGTCCGTCGCGCCCGCCCCCGCCGGCTCGCCCGCATCCACGTCGACCAGCGGCTTCTCGACCAGCGGCGGCGGCTGCTCGGGCGGCCCGAGCGCCAGCAGCGCGGGGAGGCGCTGGAAGTCCTGGCGCAGCATGTCCACGTTGGCCGGCGTGTAGAGCGCCGCCGCCGGGTGGAAGACCGGGAACAGGCGCACGGCCCGCGGCCCGACCGTTCGCACCTCGGCCTCCCCGTGCAGCCGCATGATGCCGGTGGTGTCGTGGCGCAGCAGCTTGGTCGCGAAATTGCCCAGCGTGCAGATCACGGTCGGCTGCACGAGATCGATCGTGCGGAACAGGTAGTCCTGGCAGCGCTCGATCTCGACCGGGTGCGGATCGCGGTTGCCCGGCGGCCGACAGCGCAGCACGTTCGTGACGAACACGGCGTCGCGCGAGAGCCCGATCTCGCCGAGCAGCGTGTCGAGGAGCCGGCCGGCCTGCCCGACGAACGGCAGGCCCTGCTCGTCCTCGTTGCGCCCCGGGGCCTCGCCGACGAACATCAGGTCGGCATCGGCGTGGCCGGCGCCGAACACCACGGTGCGACGCGTCTGGGCCAGCTGCGGGCAGCGGACGCACCCGCGCGCCTCGTGGAAGAGGGCCTTCAGACCCTCGCGCCGCTCGTCGGGGGACGACACCCTCCGGAGACTAGACGGACGGACGGATTACGGCCGATGTGCCATCCCGCTCCTTCCGGGGTACCATGCGACCTACCAGTTTCGCGACCGGCATCCCCTGTGTGGGAGCTGGACCGGCACCTGACATGACTTCTGTCCTCCCCCGCTGCGCGGTCGTGGGTCAAGGCCGTCTCGGCACGGCGCTCAGTGCAGCGCTGCGCGCCGCCGGCGTGCCCGTCGACGGGCCGCTCGGGCGCGGCGCCACCGGCGCCGGCGCAGACGTCGTCCTGCTCTGCGTCCCCGACGCCGAGATCGCCGCCGCGGCGGGTTGTATCGAGGGTGATCGCGTGGTCGGCCACTGCTCCGGCGCCACGACGCTCGCCCTGCTCTCCGCCCACGCGCACGCCTTCTCGCTGCACCCGCTGATGACCGTCACCGCCGCGGGCGCCGACTTCGCCAGCGTTTCGGCCGCGATCGCCGGGACCACCGACCGCGCCCGCGCCACCGCACGCGACCTCGCGCTCGCGCTCGGCATGGAGCCCTTCGCCGTCGCCGACGAGGACCGCGCCGCCTACCACACCGCCGCCTCGGTGGCCTCGAACTTCCTCGTCACCCTCGAATGGGCGGCCGAGCGCATCGGCGGCGTCGACCGCGCCGCGCTGGCGCCGCTGGTCCGCGCGGCCGTCGACAACTGGGAGGCCCAGGGCCCGCGCGCCGCCCTCACCGGCCCGATCGCGCGCGGCGACGAGGACACCGTCACCCGGCAGCGCGCCGCGGTCGCCGAGCGCACGCCCGACCTCCTGGCCCTCTTCGACGCGCTCGCGGAAGCGACGCGCGCCCTCGCGAGGACCGAGCCGGCCCCGGCCGACACCGCCGCCGATACCGGGCGAATCGCCGCATGAGGACGCTGCGCACGGTCGCCGAGCTGCGTGCCGCCCTCGCGCCCGCCCGCCGCGCCGGACGGACCATCGCGCTGGTCCCCACCATGGGCTTCCTGCACGAGGGCCACCTCAGCCTGATCGCCGCCGCGCGCGAGCAGGCCGACGAGGTCGTCGTCTCGCTCTTCGTCAACCCCGCCCAGTTCGACGAGGCGTCCGACCTCGAGGCCTATCCGCGCGACGAGGGCCGCGACGCGGGCCTGGCCGCCGAGGCCGGAGCGGATCTGCTTTTCGCCCCGCCGGTGGACGAGATCTACCCCGCCGGCTTCGCCACGCAGGTCCGGGTCCAGGGCCCGCTGACCGAGGAGCTGGAGGGCGCGCACCGCGGCGCGGCACACTTCCACGGCGTCACGACCATCGTCACCAAGCTGCTGAACATGGTCGGCCCCGACGTCGCGCTCTTCGGCCAGAAGGACGCCCAGCAGACGCTGGTCATCCGCCGCCTGGCCATCGACCTCGACCTGCCCGTCCGCATCGAGGTCGCCCCCACGATCCGCGAGGAGGACGGGCTGGCGCGCTCCAGCCGCAACGTCCGCCTCGCCGGCGACGACCGCCGCCGCGCGCTCGCCCTCTCCCGCGCGCTGCGTGCCGCCGAGGACGCCTTGGCCGCCGGCACCGACGACGCCGCCGCGCTCATCGCCGCGGCCCGCGCCGCGATGGACGACTTCGACGTCGAGCCCGAGTACCTCGCGCTCGTCGACCCCGAAGACCTGCGCCCCGTGGCGACGGTCGACCAGGAGACCCTCCTGGCGGTCGCCGCGCGCGTCGGGCAGGTGCGACTCATCGACAACACCGTCCTCAGTCCCAAGCTCCATCATCGACGTGGCCACGCCGATGGCGACCCTCCAATCGCGGTGGGCGTCAACCGGACCGGTCCACAGGAGGTCTGAACAGCAACATGTCCACGATGCGCAGCATCACCGTCCCGACCGACGCCTCGCGCCTGCCGATGACGCTTCCGCGGATGGCCGAGAAGAAGCGCCTCGGCGAGCCGCTGGTCATGGTCACCGCGTACGACTACCCGAGCGCGCTGGCCGTCGACAAGGCCGGGGTCGACCTGGTCCTCGTCGGCGACAGTGGCGCGATGACCGTTCTCGGCTACCCGTCGACGGTCGCCGTCGAGCTCGACGAGCTCCTCGTCCTGGCCAAGGCCGTGCGCCGCGGCCTGACCATGCCGTTCCTGGTCGGCGACCTGCCCTTCGGCTCCTACGAGGTCTCCGACGAGCAGGCGGTCACGACCGCCTTCCGGTTCGTCAAGGAGGCCGGCTGCGACGCCGTCAAGCTCGAGGGCGGCGGTCCCGTCTCGGTCGCCCGCGCGCGGGCCATCGTGCAGGCCGGCATCCCGGTGATGGGCCACGTCGGCCTGACGCCCCAGACGTCGACCGCCCTCGGCGGCTACCGCGCCCAGGGCCGCACCGCCGAGGCCGCCCAGCGCGTCGCCGACGAGGCCATGGAGCTGCAGGAGGCGGGCTGTTTCTCGGTCGTCTTCGAGGCGATCCCGAGCGCCGTCGCCGAAGCCGTCATGCCGCGCATGGACGCGCTCGTGATCGGCATCGGCGCCGGTCCCGCCACCGACGGCCAGGTGCTCGTGTTCCATGACCTGCTGGGCATCCGCGAGGGCCGCGGCGCCCGCTTCGTCCAGCGCTACGCGGACATCCTCGACGAGATGGTCGCGGGCGTCGCGGCCTACGCCGAGGACGTGCGCAGCCGCCGCTACCCCAGCCCCGACCACGGCTACTCGATCCCCGACGAGGAGCTCGCAGCCTTCCGCCACGCCCTGAGCGAGCAGTGATCCAGGCAGCATCCTGACGCCTGCGGCCCCCGACTTCGGGGGCCGCACGCGTTAACACTGCTTTCACTCGCTACATTGCCGCCCGTGGCCCGTCTGTCTCAGGTGTTCGCCCCGCGCGACCGTGAATTCTTCGATCTGTTCGAGGAGGCCGGGGGCAACATCGCTCGCGCGGC
The DNA here is from genome assembly GCA_036009425.1 of Baekduia sp. Lineage (GTDB taxonomy): Bacteria > Actinomycetota > Thermoleophilia > Solirubrobacterales > Solirubrobacteraceae > Baekduia. Next base: position 4,130 of record DASYLT010000116.1, read on the forward strand.
CGACCTCTTGGACCAGATGCTGTCCAGCTGGCCCGATCGCAAGGAGCTGGCTCGCGACATCCTCGTCTGCGAGCAGGAGGGCGATCGGATCACGCACGACATCATCCATCGGCTCAACCAGACCTTCGTCACGCCGATCGACCGCGAGGACATCCTCGTGCTCGCCTCGGCGCTGGACGACATCATCGACTTCACCGAGGAAGTCGCCGACTACATGGGGCTGTACCGCATCGAGGCCCCGATGGAGCAGGCCGTGCGCATGTCGCACATCCTCGTGCAGGCGACCCGCCAGGTCTCCGAGGCCCTGCCGCGCATGCGCGGCTTCAAGGACCTCAGCCACTACACGGTGGAGATCAACCGGCTGGAGAACGACGGCGACCGGGTCGTCCGCGAGGCCATCGCCGCCCTGTTCGACCACGGCATCGACCCCATGGTCGTGATCCGCTGGAAGGACATCTACGAGCGCCTCGAGCAGGCGATCGACGCCTGCGAGCACGTGGCGAACGTGCTCGAGGGCATCGTCATCAAGAACTCGTAGCCCGGACCCATGGGCAGCGACATCGTTCTGTACATCGTGGTCGCCACGGCGCTGGCGTTCGACTTCACCAACGGGTTCCACGACACCGCCAACGCGATCGCGACGAGCATCTCGACGCGCGCGATGTCGCCGCGCGCCGCCGTGCTCATGTCCGCGGTCCTGAACTTCGTCGGCGCGTTCGTGTCGCTGGCCGTCGCGGCGACGGTCGCCAAGGGCATCGTCTCGGCCGACGCCATCACGCCGACCATCGTCTTCGGCGGCCTGATCGGCGCGATCGCCTGGAACCTCCTGACGTGGTGGTTCGGCCTGCCCTCGTCGTCCTCGCACGCGCTGATCGGCGGCATCGTCGGCTCGGCGTTCGTGGCTGAAGGTCCTGGCGCGATCCTCGGCGACGGCATCCTCGAGAAGGTCGTCATCCCGGGGCTGCTGGCCCCCACGCTGGCCTTCGCGGTCGCGGGCCTCTCGATCCTCATCGCCTACCGCGTGGTGGGCCGCCAGAAGCCGGGCGTGGTCACCCGCGGCTACCGCCTGGGACAACTCGTCACCGGCAGCCTCTTCTCGCTGGCCCACGGCACCAACGACGCGCAGAAGACGATGGGCATCATCACGCTCGCGCTCGTCGCCCATGGCGACCTCAGCGGCGACTTCCACGTCCCGACCTGGGTCGTCGTCAGCTCGGCGACGGCCATCGCGCTCGGCACGTACTTCGGCGGCTGGCGCATCATCCGCACGATGGGCAGCCGGATCATCAAGATGGACCCGGCGCAGGGCTTCTCGGCCCAGGGAGCGGGCGCGGCGGTCGTCCTGAGCGCGTCGCACCTCGGCTTCCCGCTGTCGACCACGCACGTGATCTCGGGCGGCATCATGGGCGCCGGCGCGGCCAAGCGCCTGTCGGCCGTGCGCTGGGGCGTCGCCGGCAACATCGTGATCGCCTGGGTCCTGACGCTGCCGTGCTCGGCGGTGATCGGCGGCGCCGCCTACGGGCTCAGCTCGCTGTTCGGCAACGACGCGCTCGGCGTCGTCATCGTCCTGTTGATGGTGATCGGCCTGATCGCCGCGGCGTTCGGGTCGCGCGTGCGCCGCGGTCCCGCCATCACGGCCGCGGCGGAGGCCTGAGATGCTCGCCGTGCTCGCCGTGATCGAGTGGGACAAGATCGGCCAGCTGCTGTGGGCCGCGCCGCTGGCGGCGCTGACCGTGTCGGTCACCTTCTCGCTGATCATCATGGGCACCTCGCGCGCCGACGAGGCGCGGCGGGCGGGCGCCGCCACCCCGGCGCTGCTCTACAGCCTCGTCGCGCTGCTCGCCGGGCTGGCCTTCGTCGCCGTCGTCGTCTACGGCGTCGCGGTGATCGTCAACAAATAGGGAGAGCCTCGCCCAGAGGGCTCGTTCTCCTGCGCGAGCTCGCCCAGGGGCTCGCTCGCGCGGCTGCGCCAAGCACTCGGCGCCCGCGGGCTAGCCCGCGACGGGCGCGTCCGGCGGCAGGCCGCCGGACGGGTGCTCGGCGTAGCTGATCGTCCGCAGCACGCGCGCGGGCGCTCCGGCGGCGATCGAGAACGCGGGCAGGTCGGTGGTGACGACGCTGTTGGCGCCGATCACGCAGCGCTCGCCGATCGTCACGCCGCTGGTGATGACGACGTTCGCGCCGCACCACACGTTGTCGCCGATGCGGGTCGGGCCCTTGGTCGTGAAGCCCTGCCACGGCACCGGCTTGGAGGGATCGTCGAAGCGGTGGTTGCCATCGGTGACGAAGCAGCCGTTGGCGAACATGCAGTGCTCGCCGATCTCGACGAGCTCGACCGCCGCGACCATCACGCCCATGTTGAGGAACGATCCACCGCCGATGCGGATCTGAGCCGGCGCCGGACCGATGATCCACACGTTGGGCTCCAGCAGCACGTGTGGGCCGAGCCGAAGCCGGTCCTCCTGCAGCATCTCGAGCACGTTGCCGTGCAGCGGCCACCGAGCGAAGGCCTCGCGGCGCGCGAGCTCCAGGTGGATGCGCGCACGGTTGAAGGGCAGCGAGTTGCGCTCGTACCAGCGCCACTTCTGCCACCACAGCCGGGCCGCGTGGCCCGAGATCACTCCTCCTCCTGCGTCCCGCTTCCGCGCAGCACACGGGACAGGCTGTCGGCGACCTGGGAGGGCGAGCCCTCGGGCACGCCGCCGGCGCCGGCGCGCAGGCGCGCCTGGACGCTGTGCAGCGAGGTGCGGTCCGCCAGGTCCTTCTGGGCGGCCTGCAGCTGTGTGGTGATCTGGCCGCCGAGCTCACGCAGGCGCTGCTGTGCGTCGCGGACGGCCTCGGCCAGCGCACGGCCCTCGGCGGTCGCCACATCGGCCTGGGCACGTGCCTCGCGCAACAGCGCGTCGGCCTGCTCGCGCGCCTCGCGCGTGGTCCCGCGCGCGCCGATGCGGGCCTCGGCCAGCTCCTTCTCGGCGGCGGCCTTGATGCGCGTGGCCTCCTCCTGGGCGGCCTGCACGACGCGGCGCCCCTCCTGCTGGGCGGCGGTGAGCCGGCCGCTGGCGTCCTGGTCGAGCTCGCGCGTGCGCGCAGCGAGCGCCTGCTGGATGCGGGACTCCTCGTCGGCGGCGACCTGCTGACGGACGCGCTCGGTCTCGGCCTGGGCGGCGGCCAGCGCCTGGGCGTGCTCGGCACGCAGCTCCTCGAGGGCGGCCTCCCGGTCGGCCTGGGCGCCGGCGGCCATGCGGTCGACCTCGTCGCGGGCATCGGCGCGCAGCTGCTCGGCGTCGGCGTTGCCCTGGTCGAGCGCCGCGCGGGCCTGCTCGCGCGCGCCGGCGAGGATCTGCTCGGCCTTGAGGCGTGCGGCGGCGAGGGCGGCCTCGACGGCGTCGGCGTGGTCTCCGGCCCGGGGCGGCGGCGCCTGCTCCGGCGCGGCGGGGGCCGGAGGGGCCGGAGGGGCCGGGACCGCGGCCGGGGCCGGGGCCGGGGCCGGCGGACCGGCGGCGGGGTCGACGAAGGCTCGCTCGGCCGGCGGCGCCGGGGGCGCGGGCGCGGGCGGTGAGCCACCCAGCTCGGAGGTGAACGGGCGGTGGCGCACGGTCAGCTCGTGACCGCGGCTTCCACCGGGCAGCACGATCTCGCGCTCGCTGACCAGCTCGATGTGGCCGAAGCGCAGCGTCAGATCCGTCAGCAGAGCGGATCGATCCGGGCCGGTGACGGTGACGACGGACGGTTCCAGAGCCATTGAGGCGTCCACCGTACACGGCCCACTGGCGGGAACCGCGGCCGCCGGCCGACATCGGGTGTGTGATCTTCGCGCGCCGGCCGTGTCATGGCTCGGTACGCACGCAACCAGCAGGAGGGCACCCCATGACCAAGACCCGAATCGCCGGCGCCATCGCCGCACTCGCGATGTTCGCCGCACCGGCCGTCGCGTCGGCCCACCGCGGCCACGACGACAACGGTCGCCATCATGGCCGTCACCACGCCAAGAAGGCTCAGGTCAAGGACCTGCCGGCCGGCACCGTGACGTCGTTCACGGCCGGCGAGCTGACCATCACGCTCGCCAACAACAAGACCTACACGGCCACGGTGACCGACAAGACCGTCATCCAGTGTCAGACGGCCGCTCCGCAGGCCCCGGCCCCCGCCACCGCCACCGCCACCGCTCGCGCCTCGCACCACGGCGACGACAACGACGACCAGGGCGACGAAAGCGGTCAGCCCGGCGACGTCCAGAACAACCAGGACGACGACCAGGACGAGAACGACGGCAACGGCGACGACAACGGCAACGGCCGCTGCACGTCCGCCGACCTCGTGGCCGGCACCAAGGTGACCGACGCCGACCTGTCGCTGTCGAACGGCGGCACGTGGAAGAAGATCGAGCTGCTCAAGTAGCGACCCGGCGTCTCGTCGTGCGGCCCGGGATGGACGTCCGGGCCGCCGGCGGGACCGGTGCAACTACCATCGGTGTGTCGGAGGACGGGTCACGGACAAGATGGGATCCCAACGGTTGCGCCACCCTGCTCGCCTCGCGGGCCTGTCGCTCATGCGCCTGCAGAGCGACGAGCGCCTGGCCGAGCTCGCCATCGACGGGCACGAGGCGGCGTTCACGGCGATCGTCGACCGCTACCGCACGCCGCTGCTGCGCTACTGCGCCGGCATCGTCGGCGCCGGCCGCGCCGAGGACGCCGTGCAGCAGGTCCTCATCAACGCCCACGACGCCCTGAACAGGACCTCGGACGTGCGCCACCTTCGCTCCTGGCTCTATCGCATCGCCCACAACACGTCGCTCAACGTGCTGCGCGCGGTCCGCGACGACGTGCCGCTCGACGCGCGCCATGCCGCGCTCGCCGCGGGTCCCGCCGACGCCCTCGAGCGCTCCGAGCGGTTGCGCGCGACGCTCGACGCCGTCCGGGAGCTGCCCGAGCGCCAGCGTGCCGCCCTCGTGCTCCGTGAGCTGGAAGGCCGCTCGCACGAGGAGATCGCCACCGCCCTCGGCGTCACCACGGGCTCGGCCCGGCAGCACCTCATGCGGGCGCGCACTGCGGTGCGCGGCGCCGTGACGGCGATCACGCCGTACCCGCTGATCGCCAAGCTCGCCGACGTCGCGACCAGCCCGTCGGCCGGCTCGTGGGGCGATGCGGCGGTCGGCGCCGGCGCCGGCGCCACGGTGGCCAAGCTGACGGCCGGCGTCATGGCCACCGGCGCGCTCGTCGGCGGCGCGGTGGGCACCGACGTCGTCGTCCACCACAGCCAGCGCCACGATCAGGCGGTGTCGACGCAGACGACCAGGCACGCTCCCGCGCGCGCGCCGGCCACCGCCGCCACGCCGACGACGGAGAACGCGGCGCTCAAGCTGCCGGCGACCGCGACGAGCGGCGGCGCCGCGTCGTCGAGCGCTCAGCGTCACCAGGGCGGACCATCGTCGGGCACCGGCGCGGGCCAGCGCAACGATCACGCCGGCGGGTCCGGCGACGACCGCGGAGGACGCGGGAGCGCCGGTGCGGTCGGAGGCTCCGGGAGCTCCGGCCGCGGCTCGTCCGGCGACGACGACACCCGCGAGCGCTCGGGCGACGGCTCAGGGGACGACCGGCGCGGCGACCGCGGCACCAGCGGCAAGAGCGGCAGCAGCGGCGACAGCGGCAGCGGCAGCGGCAGCGGCAGCGGCAGCGGCAGCGGCGACCGAGACGCGACGCGCCGCGGCAAGGGCGACGAGACGCCCGAGAGCTCGCTGACCGAGCACTCCAGCCGCCAGGACGGCGGGACGCCCAGCACCGGCGCGACCCCGAGCTCGGACGAGCCCAAGCAGTCGGAGACCGACAAGCCCTCGACGGACACGATCGAGGTTCCCGAGGATGCCGGCTCGTCGAGCGGCAGCGGCTCCTCGGGCGGGAGCGGGTCCTCGAGCGGCAGCGGGTCCTCGGGCAGCGGCGACGAAGCGCCCGTCGTGACCACCCCGTAGTCCGGCGCCGGACGTCCTGCAGGGACCGTTGCAAGGACCCGTAATCCTGCGCATGGCGTTCATCGTTGCTCAGGTCAAGGCAAGGTGAAGGCAATGCTCTTCCGCCTTCCGGTCCTCGGTGCCGTCCTGTCCGCGCTGGCACTGCCCGCGGTCGCCGGCGCCAACGTCTCGCATCTCGTCGCCCCCGGGGAGACCCTGTCGGGGATCGCCGCCGTCAACGGACTCTCCACGCAGGCGCTCGCCGCCGCCAACGGGATGCCGGTCGACACCTTCGTCATCGCCGGTCGCTCGCTGTCGGTTCCGCCGCGCGGGACCGTCGCCCCCGCCGCGGCAAGCTCCTCCGTCCCGGTCGCCGCTCCCGCCCCGCTCAGTGGCTACCGCGTCCGGGTCGGCGACACGCTCGGCGCGATCGCCGCAGAGCACGGCGTCAGCATCGCCCAGCTCGCCGCGGCCAACGGCTTCACGCCGCAGGGCGTCCTGCTGGCCGGCACGTCGCTGCGCCTGCCGGGCGCAGGCGCCGGCGCCGGGACCGCGGGAAGCGCGTCGACGAGCGCCACCGCCCCCGCGACCACGACGGCCACCGGCACCACCAGCCGCGGCGGCCACTTCGTCGTCCCCGGCGACACGCTCAGCGGCATCGCCGCCGCCAACGGCATCACGCCGGCGACGCTGGCCGCCGCCAACGGCCTGCGCCCCGACTCCTTCGTCATCGCCGGCACGCGCCTGAGCATCCCCGCCGGCACCCCGTCGGCCGTCGTGCCGACCACGACCAGCACGGCCGCCGCCCCCACCCGACCCACCACCGTCGCGGGCGGCGGCCGGCTCGACGCCACGCAGATCGGCTCGATCGCGGGTCAGAACGGCGCGCCGGCATCCCTCGCCACCGCCATCGCCTGGCAGGAGAGCGGCTTCAACAACAACATGGTCAGCGTCGCCAACGCCCGCGGCATCATGCAGGTCATCCCGAGCAGCTGGGACTACGTGCAGAACGACCTGGGCGCCGGCCGCCTCGACCCGGCGTCGCCGGCCGACAACGTCCGCGCCGGCTCGATCCTGCTGGCCCATCTCCTGCGCAGCACCGGCGATCCGGCGACCGCCGTCGCCGCCTACTACCAGGGCCTCGGCTCGGTCCGCCGCATCGGCATGCTGCCCGAGACCCGCCAGTACGTCGCCAACGTGATGGCGCTGCGCGGGCGCTTCGGCGGCTGAGCGCTACGCCGCCGCCGGCACGCGCTTGCGGGGCGCGCGGGGCTTCTTGGGCGGCTTGGCCGCCTTGGGCGTCACGAGGCCGCGCAGGAACTCGCCGGTGTGCGAGTCCGGCGTGCCGGCGACCTCCTCGGGCGTCCCGACGGCGACCACGTAGCCACCCTCCTCGCCACCCTCGGGCCCCATGTCGATGAGCCGGTCGGCCGTCTTGATGACGTCGAGGTTGTGCTCGATCACGACGATCGAGTTGCCCGCGTCGACCAGCCGGTGCAGGACCTCCAGCAGGCGCTGGACGTCGGCGAAGTGCAGGCCGGTGGTCGGCTCGTCGAGGATGTACAGCGTCCGCCCCGTGGCGATCTTCGAGAGCTCCGTCGCGAGCTTGATGCGCTGCGCCTCGCCGCCCGACAGCGTCGTGGCGGGCTGGCCCAGGCGGATGTAGCCCAGGCCCACGTCGCGCAGCGTCTCCAGCCGGCGGTGGATCTTCGGGATGTGCTGGAAGAACTCGACGGCCTCCTCGACGGGCATGTCGAGCACGTCGGCGATCGTCTTGCCCTTGAAGCGGACCTCGAGCGTCTCGCGGTTGTACCGCTTGCCGTGGCACTGCTCGCACGGCACGTAGACGTCGGGCAGGAAGTGCATCTCGATCTTGATCTGCCCGTCGCCGCGGCACACCTCGCAGCGCCCGCCCTTGACGTTGAACGAGAACCGGCCCGGCTTGTAGCCGCGCGTCCGGGCCTCCTGCGTCTTGGAGAACAGGTCGCGGATGACGTCGAACAGGCCCGTGTAGGTCGCGGGGTTCGAGCGCGGCGTCCGGCCGATCGGCGACTGGTCGATCTGGATGATCTTGTCGACCTGGTCGAGGCCCAGCACCGCGGTGTGGGCGCCCGGCCGCTGGCGCGCGCGGTGCAGCTTGTTGGCCACCGCCTTGAAGAGCACCTCGTTGATCAGCGTCGACTTGCCCGAGCCCGAGACGCCGGTGACGCACGTCATGACGCCCAGGGGCACCTTGACGTCGACCTTCTTGAGGTTGTGCTGGTGCGCCCCGCGGATCTCGATGTAGCCGGCCGGCGTGCGCCGCTTGGCCGGCACCTCGATCGTCCGCGTTCCCGCCAGGAACTGGCCCGTCAACGAGGACTTGACCTTCATGACCTGCTTGGCCGTGCCCTGCGCGACGATCTTGCCGCCGTGCTCGCCGGCGCCCGGCCCCATGTCGATGAGGTGGTCGGCCGCGTGCATCGTCTGCTCGTCGTGCTCGACCACGAGCACCGTGTTGCCGAGGTCGCGTAGCCGCTCCAGCGTCCCGATCAGCTTCGTGTTGTCGCGCTGGTGCAGGCCGATCGACGGCTCGTCGAGCACGTACAGGACGCCCACGAGGGCCGATCCGATCTGCGTCGCCAGCCGGATCCGCTGCGCCTCGCCGCCCGACAGCGTCGCCGCCGCGCGGTCCATCGACAGGTAGCCGATGCCGACGTTCTCGAGGAACTGCAGCCGCTCGCGGATCTCGCGGAAGATCAGCCGCGCGATGTGGCGCTCGGTCTCGGTGAGCTCGACCTCGTCCAGCCAGGCCATCGCCCGGCGGACCGAGAACGCGCTGAACTCGTGCAGCGCCATGCCGCCGACCAGGACCGCCCGCGACTCGGGCCGCAGACGCGCGCCCTTGCACACCGGGCACGGCACGAGCGACATGTACTCCTCGATCTTCTCGCGGACCGACTCGGAGTCGGTCTCGCGATAGCGGCGCTCGAGGTTGGAGATGATCCCCTCGAAGCGCGTCGAGTAGGCCCGCCGCCGCCCGTAGCGGTTGCGGTAGGAGATGTCGATCCGGTCGCCGTTGGTGCCGTGCAGGAACAGGTCCTGCTGCTTGGCCGGGAGCTGCCCCCAGGGCGTCTCCATGTCGACCTCGTACTTCTCGCCGATCGCCTCGGTGATCTGCTCGTAGTAGTTGGAGGCGGAGTTGGCCCACGGCGCGATCGCGCCCTCGCCCAGCGACAGGGAGGGGTCCGGGACGACCATCAGCGGGTCGATTTCCATCTGGGACCCGAGGCCGGTGCAGCGCTCGCACGCGCCGTGCGGCGAGTTGAAGGAGAAGATGCGCGGCTCGAGCTCCGGGATCACCGGCCCGTGGTCGGGGCAGGCGAACTTCTCGCTGTAGAGCGTGAGGACGCCTTCGCCGTCCTTGGGCACGGTCTCGATCTCGACCATGCCGTCGGCCAGCGCCACCGCCGTCTCGATCGAGTCGGCCAGCCGCTTGCGCACCTCGGGCCGCATGACGAGCCGGTCCACCACCACCGAGATGTCGTGCTTGAACTTCTTGTCGAGGACGATCTCCTCGTCGAGCATCCGCAGCTCGCCGTCGACCTTGGCCCGCTGGAAGCCCTCCGACAGCAGCCCCTTGAACGCCTTGCCGTACTCGCCCTTGCGGCCACGCACGACCGGCGCGAGCACCATGAAGCGCTCGCCCTCGGGGTACTCCATCACCTGGTCGATGATCTGCTCGGCCGACTGCCCCTGGACGGGCTTGCCGCAGATGTGGCAGTGCGGATGGCCGATGCGCGACCACAGCAGGCGCAGGTAGTCGTAGATCTCGGTGACCGTGCCGACCGTCGACCGCGGGTTGCGCGACGTCGTCTTCTGGTCGATCGAGATGGCCGGCGACAGGCCCTCGATCGAGTCGACGTCGGGCTTGTCCATCTGCCCGAGGAACTGCCGCGCGTAGGCCGACAGCGACTCGACGTAGCGCCGCTGCCCCTCCGCATAGATGGTGTCGAAGGCCAGCGACGACTTGCCCGATCCGGACAGGCCCGTGATGACCGTCAGGGCATCTCGCGGCAGGGTGACGTCGACGCCCTTGAGGTTGTGCTCACGGGCGCCGGAGACGACGATGGAGTTCTTCGGCGGCACGATTGCATCGAGTGTAGCCAGGCGAACAGACGTTCCCCCGCTGCTCGGACCGACGGGCCGAAAACCCCTGGATCAGGAGGTGCGAGCGGCCTTGACGACCGTCCGGAACGCGCCCAGGGACGGCTTGTCGCGGAAGCCGCCGCCCGGCGCCGCCGCGCGCAGGCCCGAGTAGTCGAACGAGTTGACCGACCCGTTGTCGACCGTCGCCCACGTGTACCAGAACACCCGCGCCAGCCGGAGCTTGCGGCGGTCGCGCAGCAGCAGCCGGTAGATCTCGCGCAGGCGGTCGGCCTGCCCTGCCTCGGTGGTCTCCCAGTTCTGCGTCAGCGGCGTCTTCTTGCCCTTGGCCGAGGACCAGGTCAGCTCGGTCAGCCACAGCGGGACGCGCGTGTACCCGCGATGGTCGAGCGCCTCGCGGTTGAGCCTCACGATCTTCAGGGCGTTGGACGGCCGGCCCGAGAACGGATGGGCCCCCGCCGCGTCGAAGCGCAGCTTGGGCCCGGGCACGCTCAGCAGCTTGGCCAGGTCGCGCCAGGAGAAGTTGGCCATCGACGCCATCAGCACGGTCGCGCCGGGATCGGCGCCCTTGACGGCCGGGTAGGCGGCGCGCAGCAGCGCCGCGTAGGGCTTGGCGAACGGCTGCTTGTTGAAGTAGTTCTTCAGGTTGGGCTCGTTCCAGATCTCCCACGCGCGCACCGGGTGGCGGGTGACCTCGGGATGCTCGGCCCAGAGCGAGCCCGACGGGCCGTAGCGAGCGACGAGCGCCCGCAGGTAGGCCGCGTAGTCGGCGTTGTGGGCCGGCGGCACGAACGGATCGGCCGAGCCGCCGTTGGCCCACGCCGGCGCGCGCACGGCGAGGCCGAGCACGTCGATGCCCTGCCGGGCCGCCGCGAGCGCCTTGCGGTCGGTCGCCGTCCAGTCGAACTGCCCCTGCCGGGGCTCGATCAGGTCCCAGGCGAACTCGACGCGCCAGGACTGCACCCCAGCCGCCTTCATGTCCGCCGCCTGGGCGTCGAGGTCGAGCGCCGGGTCGTCCAGCGGCCCGTTGACCATGACGCCGAAGAAGCCCTTCGGCGTCGCGGCGTGGGCCGGTGCCACCGCGGGAGCCAGCAGCGCCACGGCCGCCAGCACCAGGAACACGCAGAGTCGGAGCATCAGGGCTCCGAACGCAGCCACGCCCGTAGAGTTGCGGGCGCCGGTCAGGACTCGACCGTGGCGTAGACCTCGTCGAGCAGCCCCGCCCGGTCGGATAGGTCGAAGTTGTCGGCGAGGTACTGGTCGGTGTCCTCGCGTGGCGTGCCGTTGAGGGCCATGTTGAGCGCGACGAGCCGTGCCCCCTCCACGTCGGCGCTGCTGCCGGACGACGGCGGCGGGACGGATGATGCGGGCGCGGCCTCGGCCGGCTCGGCCGCCGCCGGCTCGTCGGCGAGCGGCGCGTCCTCGTCCTCGACCGCCGCCAGCAGCGGCTCGGGGTCGAGCTCCTCGGCGGGCTCAGGCGCGGGCTCGTCGGCCACGATCGCCAGCGGCACCGACTCGACCACGCGCGGGCCGGAGGACGGCCGGTCCCGCCCGGCGGCGTCGTACAGGTCGCCCATCCCGCCTTCGAGCAGCGACAGGTCGGCGGTCAGGCGGTTGGCGCCGGTGCGCAGGCTCTCGACCAGCCCCGAGAGCTCGGACTCCATGGCGTCGACGCGCTGCAGCATCTGCGTCGTCGACTGACGGACCTTGCCGACGTGCTCCTGGCTCTGGCCCACCGCCTCGTCGCGTGTCTGACGGGCGTCTGCCTCGGCCTCGTCACGGATGCGCCCGGCCTCGTCCTGCGCGTTCTGCTCGATCGCCGCGGCGCTGGACTCCGCCGCCTCGACGATCGCGCGGACCTGCTCGGAGGCCGCCTGGGCGATCGACGCGGGGCTCGACTTGGCCGACCCACCGCCGCCCGAGCTCGCGCGCCGGCGCAGCTGCTCGACCTCCTCGGCGACCCGCGCCAGGTGAGCGTCGACGGCCTCGGGCTCATAGCCCCGCCGCCCGATGGGGAAGTCGCGCTTCTCGATGGTCTGACGATCCAGGGCCATGCAGCGAACCCTAGCGATCAGACCGGCAGCCTGAGCCCCCCGGGGCCACGCTGCACCAGGCCGTCGCGCACGAGGCCTTCGACGGCCCGTTCCAGACGCTCCAGCTCGATGCCCTCGGGCAGCTCATCCCCCGCCGCCAGCGCCTCGACCACCCGTCCACGGACCCACCGGTTGGAGTCCTCGAAGCGCTCGCGCCGGACGCCGTCGCCCACCCTGCCGCGCGGCGCGACCTCCACCGCTCCCGCCGACGGGCAGAGCGCCGACACCGGGCATGCGGGGCAGGCCGCCTCCCGCGCGCGGCACACCACGGCGCCCAGCTCCATCACCGCCTGGCCCAGCTCCGGCGGCGTGTGGACAGGCGTCCACCCCGTCCGCTCCAACACGCGCCGGACGTTCGTGTCGACCGGCAGCTCGTCGCGCCCGAAGGCGAACGCGCCCACGGCGGCCGCCGTGTACGGGCCGATGCCCGGCAGCGTGCGCAGGTCGTCGGGCCAGCCGTCGCGGGCGACCACCGCGCAGGCCTCGCGCAGGCGCAGCGCCCGGCGGTTGTAGCCCAGTCCGACCCAGGCGGCGAGCACGTCGGCGACGGGCGCGGCGGCCAGCGCCGCAGCCGTCGGCCAGCGCTCCAGCCAGGCGAGGTACCGCGGGACGACCCGCGCCACCTGCGTCTGCTGCAGCATCACCTCGCTGACGAGGATCGCGTAGGGATCGCGCGTGCGCCGCCACGGAAGATCCCGCGCCTCGCGCTCGTACCACTCCAGCAGCGGCTCGGCGAGCATCGCCCGGGACGCTACACGGGCCTACGCCGGCGCCTCCATGTCGGTCAGCGAGCTCACCGACGCCGGCGCTGCCGGTCTTACGCCGGCGCCTCCATGTCGGTGAGCTGCCGCAGATCGCGCCGAAGCTCCCGGATCTCGTCGCGCAGCCGCGCGGCGTACTCGAAGCGCAGGTCCTCCGCGGCCTCGAGCATCTCCTTCTCCAGCTCGATGATCGTCTTGTCGAGCTCGTCGGAGGTCAGCGACTCGGCCTTGACCTTCTTGCGATCGGTGCGGCGCCGGCCCTTGGGCGTCTTGGTCTCGCCCTGCAGGAACTCCGACATGTCGCTGATGCCCTTGACGATCGAGGCGGCGGTGATGCCGTTGTCCTCGTTGTACTTGAGCTGGATCTCGCGCCGGCGGTCGGTCTCCGACAGCGCCGCCTTCATCGCCGCGGTCTCCTTGTCGGCGTACATGATCACCGTGCCGTCGACGTTGCGGGCCGCGCGGCCGATCGTCTGGATCAGCGAGGTCTCCCCGCGCAGGAAGCCCTCCTTGTCGGCGTCGAGGATCGCGACCAGCGAGACTTCGGGGAGGTCGAGCCCCTCGCGCAGCAGGTTGACGCCGACGAGCACGTCGTACTCGCCGAGCCGCAGGTCGCGGATGATCTGGATCCGCTCGAGCGTGTCGACCTCGGAGTGCAGGTAGCGGACCTTGAAGCCCATCTCCAGCAGGTAGTCGGTGAGGTCCTCGCTCATCTTCTTGGTGAGGGTC
>DASYLT010000117.1:0-53958 GCA_036009425.1 Baekduia sp.
CTCGTGGGCGGCGCCGAGGAACCCGACTCGGGGGCGGCCACGCGCGAGCGCGGCCTCGGCGTGGCGCTGCTCGGCCAGGGCGACACGCTGGACGCCTCGCGGACGGTCCGCGCGGAGCTCGTCGGCGGGCGGGCCGACCACGAGTGGGCCGGCGACGCGACGTTCCGCTCGGTCCTCGACGGGCTGCTCGGCGGGGTGGCGATGGCCCGGTTCCCGCAGGGCCTCGACACCCCGATCGCGCCGCTGTCGGGCGGCGAGCGCCGGCGCATCGCGCTGGCTCAGCTGCTGCTCGACGGCCCTGAGCTGCTGCTGCTCGACGAGCCGACCAACCACCTCGACGTCGAGGGCGTCGACTGGCTCGCGCGCCACCTCGCGGCCCGCCGCGGCTCGATGCTGGTGGTGACCCACGATCGCTGGTTCCTCGACGCCGTCTCGACGCTGACGTGGGAGGTCTCCGACGGCGCCGTCCACCAATACGAGGGCGGCTACGCGGCCTACGTGCTGGCCCGTGCCGAGCGCGACCGGCAGGCCTCGGCGCGCGAGGACCGGCGCCAGCAGCTCATGCGCAAGGAGCTGGCGTGGCTGCGTCGTGGCCCGCCGGCGCGGACGGCCAAGCCGAAGTTCCGCATCGAGGCCGCCAACGCGCTGATCGCCGACGAGCCCGAGGTCCGGGACCGCGCCGAGCTGCTGCGCTTCGCGACCTCGCGCCTGGGCGACAAGGTGCTCGACGCCGAGGAGGTGTCGGTGAGCTACGACGGCCAGCCGGTGCTGAAGAAGGTCACCTGGCGGCTGGGCCCCGGGGACCGCGTCGCGCTGGTGGGCATCAACGGCTCGGGCAAGTCGACGCTGGTCAACCTGCTCAGCGGCGAGCTGCAGCCGACCAGCGGCGAGGTCGACCGCGGCGCGACCGTCCGCATCGCCCACCTCTCCCAGGACACCGCCGAGATCCCCGGCCACCTGCGCGTGCTGGAGTCGCTGGAGTCCATTCGCGGGCGCGCGACGCTCAGCACCGGCGAGGAGATCACCGCCGGCATGCTCTGCGACCGCTTCGGCTTCCGCGGCGACCGGGCCCGGACGCTCGTGCGCGACCTCTCCGGCGGCGAGCGGCGGCGGCTGCAGCTCATGCGGCTGCTGATGGCGGAGCCCAACGTCCTGTTGCTCGACGAGCCGACCAACGACCTGGACATCGACACGCTCACGGCGCTCGAGGACCTCCTCGACGGCTGGCCCGGGACGCTCGTGGTCGTCAGCCACGATCGCTACTTCGTCGAGCGCGTCACCGACGACGTCTTCGCCCTCACCGGCGACGGCGGGATCCGCCACCTGCCGGGCGGGATCGAGCAGTACGTCGAGCTGCGCCACGCGGCGGCGGCGGCCGAGGCGGCGCCGGCGGCCGGGGGCGCGGGTGGCGCGGGCGCCAAGTCCCCGCCCTCGGGCGCGGTGGTGCGCGCGGCGCGCAAGGAGGTCGCGCGCCTGGAGCGGGCCCTCGACAAGCTCTCCGACCGCGAGACCGCGCTGCACGAGGACATGGCCGCCAGCGCGACCGACCACACGCGCCTGCGCGAGCTGCAGGCCGAGCTGACGGCGCTGCTGGCCGAGCGCGAGGCGCTCGAGGCGGCGTGGCTGGAGACCTCGGAGGCGCTGGAGGGCTGAGGCCCCGTTGCCGCCCCGCTCAGCTGCCGATCGACCCCGGGTCCGACGGCACGTCCACCCCGTGCTCCTTCAGCGCCTCCAGCGGCACGATGTCCAGCACGCGCTCGTGGGTGGAGGCGAGCACGACGTAGGCCGCCGCGCCCTCCTGGTGGGCCAGCAGCCAGTTGGCGGCGGTCACACACCAGCGGTCGCCGGGGACGAGTCCCGGGAAGTTGTAGGCCTCCATCGGCGTGGTGAGGTCGTTGCCGATCCCGCGCTGGTGGTCGAGGAACTCCGCCGTCACCACGGCGCAGATGGTGTGGCTGCCGCGGTCCTCAGGGCCCGTGGTGCACGACCCGTCCCGGTAGAACCCGGTCACGGGGTCGATGCTGCACGGCTCGAGCGGCTGGCCGAGGACGTTGCGATCGTTCACCCCAGGCAGTATCGCGGGGTACGATCGAACGCGTGCCCGATCGCTTGCACTTCACCGAGTCCGACGCGGCCAACGCGCTGATCGCCACCGACCCGCTGGCCCTGCTCGTGGGCTTCGTCCTCGACCAGCAGGTGACCGTCCAGAAGGCGTTCGCCGGTCCGCTGGCGATCAAGGAGCGCCTCGGCGCCTTCGATGCCGCGACGCTGGCCGCCGCCGACCTCGAGCCCGTGTTCCGCCAGAAGCCCGCGATCCACCGCTACCCGGGCGCGATGGCCAAGCGCGTGCACGACCTCGCCGCGTACGTCCTGGCCCGCTACGACGGCGACGCCGCCCGCGTCTGGACCGACGCCGCCGACGCCGCCGAGCTGCGCGCCAACCTCGTGGCGCTGCCCGGCTTCGGCGAGATGAAGGTCAAGTCGATGGGCGCGGTGCTGGCCAAGCGATTCGACGTCGCGGCCGCCCAGGAGCTCGTGCCGTGGCACCCGACCCTCGGCGACGTCGACTCCCCGCAGGCGCTGACCGACTACCAGGCGGCCAAGCGCGTGCACAAGGCCGAGTGGTCCAAGGCGCGGTCGCGCGCCTGAGCCGCTAGGCCCGGACCTCGCCCAGCCCGAGGTCGCGCCCGATGATCTCCTTCATGATCTCGTTGGAGCCGGCCCAGATCTTGGTGACGCGCGCGTCCATCCACGCGTGGGCCACCTCGTACTCCTCCATGTACCCGTAGCCACCGTGCAGCTGCACGCAGGCATCGATGACCTGGTTCTGCACCTCGGCGCTCCACCATTTGGCCTTTGCGGCGTCGACCGCTGAGAGGTCGTGCGTGATGTGCGCCTCGATGCAGCGGTCCACGAAGGCCTGGGTGACGTCGACGCGCGTCTGCAGGTCGGCCATCAGGAAGCGGCTGTTCTGGAACGTGCCGACCGGCCGCCCGAACGCCTTGCGCGACTTGATGTAGTCCAACGTGATGTCGAGGATGTGCGCCGCGTTGGCGAGGTTGGAGATCGACGATCCGAGCCGCTCCTGCGCGAGGTGCTCCATCATGTGGTGGAACCCCCGGTCGACCTCGCCGATCAGCGCGTCGTCGGTGACGCGCACGTTCTCGAAGAACAGCTCGGCCGTGTCGGCCTCGTGCTGGCCGATCTTGTGGAGCTTGCGCCCGCGCTGGAAGCCCTCCATCCCCTCTTCGACGGCGAAGAGGGAGATGCCGCGGCCCTTGGGGTCGGTGGCCGTGCGCGCCGCGACGATGACCATGCCGGCGTGCGCGCCGTTGGTGATGAAGGTCTTGGAGCCGTTGATGACCCACTCATCCGGGTGGGCGGGATCACGTCTGGCCGACGTCTTCAACCCCTGCAGGTCGGAGCCGGCCTCGGGCTCGGTCATGCCGATCGCCGTGATCATCTCGCCCGAGCAGAACTTCGGCAGCCAGCGCTGCTTCTGCTCCTCGGTGGTCAGGCGCGTGAGGTAGGGCGCGCAGACGTCGGCGTGGATCGTGAAGCTCGACGAGTACGCCATCCCGGCGCGCGAGAGCTCCTCGTTGAAGATCGCGTTGTAGCGGAAGTCGACCTCGCTGCCGCCGTACTGCTCGGGGATCGCGACGCCGAGGAAGCCCATCTCGCCGGCGGTCAGCCAGAGGTCGGCGGGGATGCGCCGGGCCTCGCGGATCGCCTCGCGTCGCGGCAGGATCTCGCGGTCGACGAACGCCCTCGCGGACTCGCGGAACAGGCGGTGGTCGTCGTCGAACAGGGTGCGGGGCAGCGACATGCGGCGGGACTATAGGTGCGAGCCACGCACGCGCGCCCTCCCGCCGGATGTTGACCTCAGATGAAGGGGTCTGACCCCTTTAGCCGGTTCTCAGGCGGCGGACGGCTCGCCCGACTGGATCTCGTCGGCCAGGTTGGCCACCGAGTCGACGATGCGCGAGGGGCGGAACGGGAAGCGCTCGGCGGACTCGCGGGTCGCGACGCCCGTCAGCACGAGCACCGTCTGCAGGCCCGCCTCCAGGCCCGAGACCACGTCGGTGTCCATGCGGTCGCCGATCATCGCCGTCGTCTCGGAGTGGGCGTCGATGGCGTTCAGCGCCGAGCGCATCATCAGCGGGTTGGGCTTGCCGACGTAGTACGGGTCGACGCCGGTGGCGCGGGAGATGAGCGCCGCGACCGAGCCGGTGGCCGGCAGCGGGCCGTCGGGCGTCGGGCCGGTCGGGTCCGGGTTGGTGGCGATGAAGCGCGCGCCGCCGGCGATCAGGCGGATCGCCTGGGTGATGCGTTCGAACGAGTACGTCCGCGTCTCCCCCAGCACGACGTAGTCGGGCGAGCGCTCGGTCAGCGTGTAGCCCGCCTGGTGCAGCGCGGTGGTCAGGCCCGCCTCGCCGATCGTGAACGCCGACCCGTTGGGCCGCTGCTCCTCCAGGAATCGCGACGTCGCGTTGGCCGAGGTCCAGATCGACGTCTCGGGCACCTCCAGCCCCGAGGCGCGCAGCCTGGCCGAAAGGTCGCGACGGGTGTAGATGGAGTTGTTGGTCAGGACCAGGAACGGGATCTCGCGCTCCTTGAGCGCGTCCAGGAAGCGGTCGGCGCCCGGGATCGCCTCCTCCTCGTGGACGAGCACGCCGTCCATGTCCATCAGCCAGGAGCGGATCTCGCGGCGCGCCATCAGATGCGCTCCAGGAACGCGACGACGGCCTCCGAGCAGGCGGCCGGCGCGTCGTCGAAGACGAAGTGGCCGGTGCCCGGGACGACCTCGAGCTCCGCGTCGGGCAGCTCGGCGACGAGGCGGTGGCCGCCGGCGACCGGCGCGAACGCGTCGTTCTCGCCCCAGAGGACGAGCGCGGGGACGTCGAGCGTGGAGAGGTCGTACCGCTCCAGCTCGGAGAACTCGCCCGAGCGGTACAGCTCGAGCTGTCCGCGCCGGTTGTCCTCGGTGGCGTAGGCCTTGAAGTACTCGTCGACGCTGCGGTCGTCCATCGATGGGCTCACGCTGCGGAGCATGCCGCCGAACGCGTCGCGGTCAAGGCCGTTGACGATCTCTTCACCCTGACCGGGTGTGCGCAGCGCGTCGGCCATGCCGTGCCAGCGGCCGTCGGGGAAGAACCCCGTGTCGCTGATGACCAGCGCGCGGACGGCCTCCGGGTGCTCGCATGCCCAGCGGAGCCCGATCAGCCCGCCCCAGTCGTGGACGACCAGCACGATCGGCCCGAGCTCCTGCTCGCGGTGGAACTCGTCGACGGCGTCGACGTGCGTCTGCCAGCTGCCCGAGCCGGCGTATGGCGAGTCGCCGTAGCCCGGCAGGTCGGGCGCCACCGCCTGCCAGCCGGCGCCGGCGACGGCCTCCATCAGGTGGCGCCACATGTAGGAGGACTCGGGGTAGCCGTGCAGGCACAGCAGGGTGCCGAGCGGCTCCTGGACCGGCAGCGTCTCGCGGTAGACCAGCGGCATCGGGCCAGCCTAGCGGTGCCCGGCCGGGCTCAAGCGACCGACTGATCGCCCAGCGTCAGGTCGGCCATGGTCAGCTGAAGGGTAAGTTGCGGGGCGTGATCTGCGTCCTGAAGCTCATCGCAGGCCCGTTCTTCGTCGCGGCCGGGCTCCTCCACTTCGCCAAGCCCCGGGTCTACGAGGCGATCATGCCCGACTACCTGCCGGCCCGGCGCGGGCTGGTCTACGCCAGCGGCGTGGCCGAGGCGATCGGCGGCGCGGGGCTGCTGCACCCCTCGCCCACCGTGCGCCGCTGGTCGGGACGCTGGCTGGTGGCCACGCTGGTCGGCGTGTTCCCCGCCAACCTGCACATGGCGCTGAACCCCGAGCGCTACCCGCAGATCCCCGGCGGCCGCACGGCGCTCTACGCCCGCCTGCCGTTCCAGCTGATCTTCGTCGCGTGGGTCCTGGCGGCGAGCCGCCGCGACGCGTGAGGGTGCGGGTGATCGAGCGGGTGCGCGATCTGCTGCGCTCCCGCGGCATCGAGGTCCGGCGCACCGGCGGCACCGGCGGCGGACCGCGGCGCACGCTGCCCGAGGTGCTCGCGCACCTCAAGCGCCTCGGCGTCGCGCCGCAGACGATCGTCGACGTCGGCGTCGCCCGCGGCACGCCCGAGCTGTACGCCGCGTTCCCCGGCGTCCCGCTGCTGCTCGTCGAACCGCTGGCCGAGCACGAGGACGACCTGCGCCGCATCGTCGCCGGCCGCCCCGGCTCGCGCTACGCGCTGGCCGCCGGCGGCCCGGAGCCCGGCGAGTTGGAGATCGCGGTCCACCGCGTCACCGCGTGCTCGTCGATCCTGGGCGACCGTGACCCCGACGGCGAGCCCGGCCGGCGCCGCACGGTGCCGGTGGTGCGGGTCGACGACCTCGTCGCCGAGCACGCGCTCGCCGCGCCGTTCCTGGTCAAGGTCGACGTCGAGGGCGCCGAGCTGCACGTCCTGGAGGGCGCGCGCGCGACGCTGGAGCGCACCGACGTCGTGCTGCTGGAGGTGTCGTTCTTCGCGCTCGTGCCCGGCGGCGCCCAGCTGGCCGACGTCGTGGAGTGGATGGCGGCCGCCGGCTTCAGCGCCTACGACCTCTACGGCGGCCACATCCGGCCGCTGGACGGCGCGCTGGCCCAGGTCGACGTCGCCTTCGTGCGCACCGACGGCCCGCTGCGCGCCGATCACCGGTACGCCACGGCCCAGCAGGCCGACGCGCTGTACCGCAGCTGGGGCCTGTAGCGATCCGCGTGACCTTCTGCCCCCGCGGCTCGTCGGAGCGATGAGATGCGCTCCGAGCCCACCGTCACCCCCGGCCGTCGCCTGCTGGCGCTCGTGATCTGCGCGCTGCTGCTCGGCGCCGCGAGCGTCGGCGTCGACGCGGTCACCGGCCATGCGGCCACGGGCACACCGTCGAGCGCGGTGCAGGCGCCGGGCGCCGCCGCGTCGGCGGGCGGCGGCGGCGGCGGCGCGCGCTAGACCAGCAGGGCGATCGCCACGATCACGCCGAGGACGATGACCGCGGCGCGCAGCACGGGCTCGGGCAGCCGCCGGGCGATGCCGACGCCGACGCGCCCGCCGACCAGCGTGCCGGCGCCGACGATGAGCGCCGACGTCCACGCCACCGGGCCGAAGAGCGCGACGGCGACCGCGCTCACGACGGCGACCGTCAGCGAGAGGACCTGCTTGACGGCGTTGAGCCGCTGCAGCGGCTCGTCGAGCGCGAGGCCGAGCGCGGCGAGCAGGACGATGCCCAGCCCCGCGCCGAAGTAGCCGCCGTAGATCGACGCGACGCCGACCGAGATCACCAGCTTGCGTGGCGCCGGGTGGCCGTGCGCGGTGGAGACCCAGCGGGCCACGTACGGCTGCAGCGCCAGCAGGGCACACGCCAGCAGCACCAGCCACGGCGCCAGCGACGCGAACAGGTCTTGGGGCCCGACGAGCAGCAGCGTCGTGCCGATCGCCGCGCCGACGGCCGCCGCGGCGCAGAGCCGCTCCATGCGCCGGCGCTGGTCGGCGATCTCCTCGCGCGAGGTGTGCGCCGCGCTGACGTAGCCCGGCAGCGTCGCCACCAGGTTGGTCACGTTGGCCGCCAACGGGGAGAGCCCGGTGGCCAGCAGGGCCGGGAACGAGACCAGCGATCCGCCGCCCGCGACGGCGTTGATCGCGCCCGTCGTCAGGCCGGCGGCAACGAGCAGAGCGGCGTCGGCGGCGTCCATCGGCGCAGGAGTTTGACCGTCGGGCGCCCGGGGAACCGTCCCGGTGGGTCTTGCACCGATCGCCGGAGGAGGGATCGATCGTGTCAAATAGCCGTGCCCGCGGGTGGTACGTGCTGCTCATCCTGCCGTTCCTCGGACTGCTGTATCCGCCGCTCTACAGCCGCCACGACCCGGAGCTGTTCGGCTTCCCGTTCTTCTACTGGTACCAGCTGGCCTGGGTGCCGGTGACCGCCGCGCTGACGATCGTCGTCTACCGCAAGGTGGTGCATCGATGAGCGCCGTGACCGTCGCGCACGACACCGACGGCGTTACGCTCGCCGTCTTCCTGGTCCTGTTCGGCGCGGTCACGATCATCGGCTTCGTCGCCGCCCGCTGGCAGCGCGCCAAGGCCGCGAGCCTCGACGAGTGGGGCCTCGGCGGCCGCCGCTTCGGCGGGGTCATCACGTGGTTCCTGCTCGGCGGCGACCTCTACACCGCCTACACCTTCGTCGCCGTGCCGGCACTGGTCTTCGGCGTCGGCGCGCAGGGCTTCTTCGCGCTGCCCTACACGATCCTGGTCTACCCGCTGGTGTTCGTCGCGCTGCCGCGCCTGTGGACCGTCGCGCACCGCAAGGGCTACGTCACCCCCGCCGACTTCGTGCGCGGCCGCTTCGGGTCGCGCAACCTGGCGACGGCCATCGCGCTCACCGGGCTGCTGGCGACGATGCCGTACATCGCGCTGCAGCTCGTCGGCATCCAGGTCGTGCTCGGCACGATGGGCATCACCGGCGACTGGCCGCTGATCCTCGCCTTCGCGATCCTCGCCGGCTACACCTACCAGTCGGGCCTGCGCGCGCCCGCGCTGATCGCCGTCGTCAAGGACGTGTTGATCTACGTGACGATCATCGTCGCGGTGATCTACATCCCGGGCAAGCTCGGCGGCTTCGGCCACATCTTCGACACCGCCGGCGCGGCCCTGACCAAGAAGGACCCGCCCGGCGCACTGATCCCGGGGACGACGGACGCGCAGGTCGCCTACGCGACGCTCGCGCTCGGCTCCGCGATGGCGCTCTTCCTCTACCCCCACGCGCTGACGGCCTCCCTGAGCGCGTCGAGCGCCACGACGTTGCGCCGCAACGCCGCGGTGCTGCCCGCCTACTCGTTCCTGTTGGGGTTGATCGCCCTGCTGGGCTACATGGCGATCGCCGCCGGGATCCAGCCCAGCGGGCCCAACTACGCGGTCCCCGACCTGTTCGCCTTCATGTTCCCGTCGTGGTTCACGGGCGTGGCGTTCGCGGCGATCGCCATCGGCGCGCTGGTGCCGGCGGCCGTCATGTCGATCGCGGCGGCCAACCTCTTCACCCGCAACCTGTGGGCCGAGTACGTCAACCCCAACATGACCGACGAGGAGGAGTCGAAGGTCGCCAAGATCGTCTCGCTCGGCGTCAAGCTCGGCGCGCTGGTGTTCGTCATCGTGCTGCCGACCAAGTACGCGATCGACCTCCAGCTGCTCGGCGGCGTGTGGATCCTGCAGACCGCACCGGCGGTCGCGATGGGCCTCTACCGGCGCATGCACCGGCACGCGCTGCTGGCCGGCTGGGCGACGGGCATGATCGTCGGCACCGCGATGGCGATCGACCAGAACTTCAAGTCCTCCGTCTATCCGCTGGACTTCCTCGGGCTCCACATCAACGCCTACGAGGCGATCTACGCGCTGGCGGCCAACCTGGTGGTGTCGATCGTCGGCACGCTCGTGCTCAACGCGATGAAGGTGCCGAACGGGCCGGACTCCACCGCGCCGGAGGACTACGTCGCGCCGGTCGACGCCGGCGGCGCGCCGCTGCCCGCGACGGCCGACGAGGATCAGCGCGCGGGGCGCTTCGTGCGGCCGGCCGGCAGCGGGGCCCGGACGGGAAGCGGGCCGTAGTCTGCGGGAATGCCACAGCGCACGCTACGCGGCGGGGTCGACCTCGGCGGGACGAAGATCCAGACGGTGGTCGTCGACGACGACCAGCAGGTCCTGGGCCAGGCCCGGCGGCCGACGCCGGCGCAGGGCGGTCCGGCCGACGTGGTCGCCGCCATCGACGAGGCGCTGCGGGAGGCGGCCGAGCAGGCGGGGATCGACGTCGCGTCGTTGAGCGGCATCGGGATCGGGGCGCCGGGGGCGATCGACGAGGCCACCGGGAGCATGGCGCGCGCGGGCAACCTGCCGGGCTGGCGCGATCCCTACCCGCTGGCCGGTGAGGTGACCGCGAAGCTGGGGCCGCGCGTGATGCTCGGCAACGACGTGCAGGTCGCCACCGACGCGGAGTTCACGCTCGGCGCGGCGAAGGAGTTCCAGTCGCTGCTGGGCGTGTTCTGGGGCACGGGCGTCGGTGGCGGGATCGTGCTCGACGGCAAGCCGTGGCTGGGGCGCGGCGCCGCCGGTGAGATCGGGCACGTGGTCGTCCGCCACCACGGGCTGCCGTGTCCCTGTGGCCGGCGCGGGTGCATGGAGGCCTACGCCGGCCGGCGGGCGATGGAGCAGCGCGCCCGCGAGGCGCAGGACGCCGGCGAGAAGACCCACCTCTTCAAGATCATGGAGGAGAAGGGCCGCGAACGGCTGACCAGCGGCGTCTGGGCCAAGGCGCTCGAGCGCGACGACGACGTCGCGACGCGGCTGATCGACGACGCGGTCGACGCGCTGGGCGTCGCCGTCGCCTCGGCGTGCAACATCCTCGACGTCGACGCCGTGATCATCGGCGGCGGCATGGGCGTGCGCTTCGGCGAGCCCTACGCGCGGCGGATCGAGGAGGCGATGATGCCCCACCTCTTCCACGACGACCTCCCACCCGCGATCCGCGTGGCCGAGCTCGGCGACCTCGGCGGCGCGCTCGGCGCCGCGCTGCTGGTGGCGGTCCCGGTCGCGTGAGCGACGACCTCGAGGCGCTCAAGCGCGCGGCCGCCGAGGCGGCGGCGCAGCTCGTGCAGGACGGCATGGCCGTCGGGCTGGGCACGGGGTCGACGGTGCGTCACCTGCTGCCGGCGATCGCCGGTAGGAGCCTGCGCGACGTGCGCTACGTGGCGACCTCGCCGGCGACCGCCGAGCAGGCCGTCGCGCTGGGCCTGACCATCGAGCCGTTCGACGCGCTGGAGCGGCTGGACCTCGCCATCGACGGCACCGACCAGCTCGCGCCCGACGGCTGGCTGGTCAAGGGCGGCGGCGGCGCGCAGGTGCGCGAGAAGGTCGTCGCCGTGGCGGCGGAGCGGTTCGTCGTGATCGCCGACGCCACGAAGGTCGTCGACGCGCTGGGCGGCCCGGTGCCGCTGGAGCTGCTGGCGTTCGGCCTGTCGGCGACGCTGGCCGAGCTCGGCTCGGTGCAGCTGCGCCCGGGCGCTCGCCCGAGCCCCGACGGCAACGTGATCGCCGATCGGATCGGCCCGATCGAGGACCCGGCGGCCCTCGCCGCGCAGCTCGACGCGGTCCCGGGCGTCGTCGGCCACGGGCTCTTCGCCGCGGAGCTCGTGGCCGAGGCCTTCGTCGGCCGGCCGGACGGCGTCGAGCACCGCGTCCTGCGCTGACGAGGACGGTCGTCCCCACGCCGTCGCGCCCCGGCGACGGTCCCCTCAGCCGCGCGAGACCTTCAACGCATACGTCGTGTCGAGGCTGCGCCGCGCGACGGTCGGCGCGAGCACGGCGACGTAGAACGTCGCGGCACGCGCGGTGCGGTTGCGGACGCGCACCCGGTCGGTCTTCGTCCCCGCCTGACGGGAGCGGGCCAGCGGCCGTGACGCAAGGCTCCCGGCCTTCCCCGCATAGACCGCGAGGTCGGCGTTGCCGCCGCGCGGGGTCAACGCGACCGTGGCGACCTGGTGCGGCCGCACTTGGATCCGGTACACGTCCAGCGGGTCCTCGACCGCGTCGACCGACGCCGTCGTCGTCCGCGCCGCGCCCCCGCGGAAGATGTAGGGGTCGGGCGCGCTGAACGCGCTGCCGTCGACGAAGTCGATTCCGTCGTTGGGCTCGTTGCGGTCGGCCGCCGGCGCCGGCGCCGTCAGCGCGGCCGCGAGGTCGACGAGCCCGAAGCCGGTCCGCGAGTCCCAGCCCGGCGCGCCGACGTCCTTGGCCGTGGTCCGCAGCAGGTCGCCGTACTGGCCCGCGTCCAGCTTCGGCCGCGCAGCGATCAGCCAGGACGCCACCCCGGAGACGATCGGCGCGGCGAAGCTCGTGCCGTCGCCGCGGGTCAGGCCGTCGGCGGTGCCGTCGAGGTCGAGCGCCGGCGGCACGGCCACCGGCACGTCCTCCCCGGGCGCCGCGAGGTCGAGGGCCGCGCCGGTGCTGGAGAAGGACGCCGGCTGCAGCGTGATGTCGAGAGCGCCGACGCTGAGCACGTGCGGGTAGGCGGCCGGGTAGACGACGGGGTCGTGCTCGCGCAGCTGGTTCCCTGCGGCGGCCACGACGACCGCGCCCGAGCCGAACGCCGCGGCGGTCGCCAGCTGCAGCGTATGGCAGTCCTCGTTGGCCGAGAAGCTCAAGTTGATGACCTTGGCGCCGGCGTCGGAGAGCCGGACGATCCCGTCGGAGAGCTCTGCGCAGGACATCGACTTGTAGCCGTAGGAGAGCAGCGGCGCACCGGGCGCGATGCCGATGACGCCGGCGCCGTCGGCGCGCCCGGCGGCGACCGAGGCCACCTCGGTGCCGTGCGCGACCTCGACCCCCTGGGTCGTCGGCAGCACCTTCGTCGGGCTGGAGGCGAGCACCTTGGCCTGGCCGACGTCCGCCACGCCGGTGTCGACGACGTCGTCGAGGATGCCGATGGGCGCGAACGCCGGGGGCGGCGCGAGCCCGGCCGCGACGACCGCCCCGCGGGTCCAGGTCTGGTCGGCGCCGTCGCCCTCGTAGGCCGACGCGCGGGTCAGGGCGACGTCGGGCTCGCTGAAGCGCAGCAGCCCGCGGTGGCGCAGCGCGGCGGCCAGCGCGCGGGCGTGGCGTGCATCGACCACGTAGGCGCCGCGGACGGCGAGCGGGCGCGCGCCGTGCACCCGGGCGAGGCGCGCGGTGGTGCGCGACGCGCGGGCGCCGATCAACCAGCGCAGCGTCGCCGAAGCGGCGCTCGCCGTGTGCGGCCCAGCCGCGGGGAGCGCCTGCGGGAGGCGATCGGGGGCCGGCCCTCGTGCGGCCGGAGCGCCGGTGGGGACGGCGAGGGCCAGGACGACGGCGAGGACGAGGGGACCGAGCAGCGCCGTCCGAGACATCAGCGGCGCAGCGTACCCGAGGTCCATCGGCCGCGCGGACGGTTCATGCCGGGCAGGAGGCCGCGGGCGCCGGGTCGAACATCGCCGGGTGGAGCAGGCCGTGCGCATCGTGGCCGTCGACGCGCAGGCGGTCCGTCCGCTGCGCCAGGCCGTGCTGCGCCCTCACGAGACCCTCGCCGACCAGGTCTACGCGGGCGACGCCGTCCCGGGCGCC
Source organism: Baekduia sp. (assembly GCA_036009425.1). Taxonomy (GTDB): domain Bacteria; phylum Actinomycetota; class Thermoleophilia; order Solirubrobacterales; family Solirubrobacteraceae; genus Baekduia. The sequence continues at coordinate 13,163 of DASYLT010000117.1, forward strand.
GCGCACTTCGCCGCGTTCATCGACGGGGACGACGCGCCGGTCGGCGTCGCGTCGATCGGCCCTGAGGGCTACCCCGGTGCCGGCGGCGCCCGCGTGGGCGACTGGCGCATCCGCGGGATGGCCACGGCGCCGGCGTCGCGCGGCCTCGGCGCGGGCGCCCTGCTGTTGCGCGCCTGCCTCGACCACGCCCTCGCCGCGGGCGCACACCGCATCTGGTGCAACGCCCGCTCACCCGTCCGCGGCTTCTACGAGCGCGAGGGCTTCACCGTCGAGGGCGACGAGTTCACCCTGCCCGGCATCGGCCCCCACTTCCTCATGTCCAAAACCCTCAACCAACCCTCCTAAAGGGGTCAGACCCCTTTAGGTTGGGAGCGACCCAAAGGGGTCAGACCCCTTTAGGTTGAGGGCATGTCCGTGATTGCAGCCGTCGTCCTCGATCTCGACGGCGTCGTCGTCGACACGGAGGAGGTCTGGGATCGGGAGCGGCGCGCGTACGTCGCCGCCCACGGCGGCACGTGGACCGACGCTGCCACGCGCGCCATGCAGGGCATGAGCTCGGCCGAGTGGGCGCGCTACCTGCGTGACGAGCTCGGCGCCGAGGGCGATCCGCAGGACATCAGCCGCGAGGTCGCCGCCGGCGTCGTGGCCGAGGTGCGCCGGCAGCTCCCGCTGCTGCCTGGGGCCGTCGAGGCCGTCCAAGCGCTCGCCGACGCCTACCCGCTCGGGCTCGCCTCGTCAGCCAACCGCGAGGTCATCGACGCGGTGCTCGACGGCGCGGGCCTGACCGACCGCTTCGTCGCCACCGTCTCCTCCGAGGAGCTGCCCCGCGGCAAGCCGGCACCCGACGTCTACCTCGAGGCCGCCCGCCGCATGGGCGTCGACCCCGCCACGACCGCCGCGGTCGAGGACTCATCCAACGGCCTGCGCTCGGCCCACGCCGCCGGCATGGTCGTCATCGCCACGCCCAACCTCGCCTTCCCGCCGGCACCCGACGCGCTCGCACTCGCGGCCGTCACCGTCGACGGCCTCGCCGCCGTGACCCCCGAGCTCGTGGCCGGGCTCAGCAGCACCGACTAGGGTCGAAGTGATGGAACGCCAGGTCGCTCTGCTGCGCGGCATCAACGTCGGCAAGAACGCACGGGTCTCGATGGCCGAGCTGCGCGAGCTGCTGGCCGGCGCGGGCTATGGGGAGATCACGACGCACCTGCAGAGCGGCAACGTCGTCCTCGCGGCCGAGGCGACCGGTGCCGACCTCGAGCAGGAGCTCGAGCGTCTGCTCCACGATCAGCTCAAGAGCCCGATCCGCGTCGTGGTGCGCAACCGCCAGGAGCTGGCCGCGGTGGTCGACGCGGACCCGTTGGCCGACGTCGCCGACACGCCGAAGCTCAAGCAGGTCAGCTTCCTCGGCGCCGAGCTCGACCCCGCGATCGCGAAGGAGCTCGAGGCCAAGGCGAAGGACCTCGCGCCCGAACGACTCGTCGTCGGAGGCCGCGAGATCTACACCTGGCATCCGGACGGGATCCAATCGTCGCCGACGGCCAAGCTGCTGACCGACAAGCGACTGGGGACCACCGTGACCGCCCGGAACTGGAACACCGTCACGAAGCTGATGGAGCTCGTGACGGCGTAGGCGCTCGACGATCGCGCAGATCGTCGTGCGGCGACTACTTCATGCGGTAGACGATCCGCCCGCGGGTGAGGTCATACGGGCTGACCTCGACGCGCACGCGGTCACCCGGCAGCACGCGGATGCGGTTGCGGCGCATCTTGCCGGCGAGGTGCGCGAGCACCTCGTGATCATCCATGTCGAGCTGGATGCGGAACAGCAGGTTCGGCAGGGACTCAACGACTTCGCCCTCGAGGGCAACCTTGTCTTCTACAGCCATGCGGCCTCCGTCAGATGTCTCGGAAATCATGCGCGCGACTCGGCGCCACGCGGACGCGGCAGCCGGACCCATCGCACGCAGGAGGGGACGGAACTCGCGCCGGGGCACGGGATCCGACACTCATTGTACCCCTCCGAGCGCCGGATCCCACCCCGTCTGGCCGTGCAGCCCAGTGAACCGTCCCGCTACGCGGCGGCCGGCTGCAGCCGCGCGGCCAGCAACCGGGCCAGGCGCGCGCGGTGCGTGCCCGAGCCGCCCAGCAACGCCGCGTCGACCTGCGCGCGCTTGTAGAGCCAGTGCACGTCGGCCTCCCAGGTGAAGCCGATGCCGCCGTGGGCCTGGATCGCCGAGGCCGTGACGTCACGCCCGCCGTCGGAGGCCGCGGCCTTGGCCAGCGACGCCGCCTCGGGCAGGCGGTCGGGCTCGGCGTCCGCCGCCCAGGCGGCGAAGTACGTCGCCGAGCGGGCGCCCTCGGTGTCCTTGAGCATCTGCGCGCACTTGTGCGAGACGGCCTGGTAGGCGCCGACCGGCGTGTCGAACTGCTTGCGGTCCTTGACGTAGGCCAGCGTCATCTCCAGCGCGCGCTGCGACACGCCCACCAGCTCGGCCGCCACGACGACCGTCGCGCGGTCGATCGCCGCCGCGCCGTCGTCGCCGAGCGGCTCCCCCTCGCCCGACACGCGCGCCGCGCGCCGCGTGGGATCGATCGAGTCGACCGGCGTGACGTCGGCGTCGGCGCGGGCGAGCACGCGGGCCACGCCGTCATCGCCGATCAGCACGATCACCGCGGCGGCGTCGGCGTCCGGCACCAGGCCACCGGCCGGGCCGATCGTGCCCGTCGCCTCGCCGGAGGCCAGCAGCGGGAGCCACTGCGCCTGCTGCTCGGGCGTGCCGGCGATGCCGATCGCCTCCGCGGCGGTCACCGTCGCCAGGAACGGGGACGCCGCCAGCGCATAGCCCAGCTCCTCGGACAGGATCGCCAGCTCCACGGCGCCCAGGCCCTGGCCGCCGTGCTCCTCGGCGATCGCGATGCCCGGCCAGCCGAGCTCGACGAGCTCGCTCCACAGCGCCGGGTCATAGGCCTTGCCCTCGGCCGCCTCACGGACCTTGGCCAGCGACGAGCGGCTGCTCAGCAGATCGCGCGCGGTCTTCTTGATCTCCTGCTGGTCTTCGGTGAAGTCGAAGTTCATGCTGCTGCTCCCTTGAGGCGCGGCAGCCCGAGCACGCGCTCCGCCACGATGTTCTTGAGGATCTCGGTCGTGCCGCCCTCGATGGTGTTGCCGCGCGAGCGCAGCAGCTCGTAGGCCCAGCGGTTGCCGGTCGTCAGCGCGTCGGCGCCGAGCAGGTCGGCCGCGAACTGCGCCAGCTCCTGGTTGGTCTCCGACCACATCCACTTGGTCAGCGACCCCTCGGGCCCGGGCGTGCCGTACTTCTCGATCGTCGTCAGGCCGCGATAGGCGGTCAGGCGCAGGATCTCGGCCTTCATGTGCAGGTGGCCGATCTTGTCGGCGACGACCGGGTCGTCGAGCAGCCCGCGCTCGGCGGCCTCCTCGATCAGCTCGTCGAGCAACTGGCGCAGCCGCACCTGGAGGAAGAACGCGAGGCCCGAGCGCTCGTTCATCAGCGTGGTCAGCGCGACGCGCCAGCCGTTGCCCACGCCGCCGAGGACGTTCTCGTCGGGCACGCGCGCGCCGTCGATGAAGAGCTCGTTGAACTCCGGCTCGCCCGTGATCTGCACGAGCGGGCGGATCTGCACGCCCTCCTGCTCCATGTCCATCAGGAAGTAGGTCAGGCCCTTGTGCTTGGGCACGTCGAAGTCCGTGCGGGCCACCAACATGCACCACTTGGAGTACTGCGCTCCGGAGGTCCAGACCTTCTGGCCCGTGATGACCCACTCGTCGCCGTCCTTGACGGCCTTGGTCTTCAGCGCAGCCAGGTCGGAGCCGGCGTCCGGCTCGCTGAAGCCCTGGCACCAGATCTCGTCGGCGGTGAGGATCGGCGAGAGGTAGCGCTCCTTCTGCTCGTCAGTGCCGTAGGTCATGATCGTCGGGCCGGCGAGCAGCAGGCCCAGGACGTTGGCCGGCAGCGGCGCGCGGGCGCGGCCCAGCTCCTCGAAGAAGATGGCCGACTCGGTCATCGTCGCGCCGCGGCCGCCGTACTCGCGCGGCCAGTGCACGCCGGCCCAGCCGCCTTCGGCCAGGCGGCGCTGCCAGTCGCGGCGCCAGGCGTACGCGGCGTCGTCGCCGGTCGGCATCGTGCCGGGGTCGTTGATCTGAAACCAGGCGCGCAGCTCGTCGCGGAACGCGGCCTCGGAGTCGGAGAAGGTCAGGTCCATGGGGTCAGGAGCCTTCCTCGGGGGTGGTCGGGTGGAGGGCCGCGGGAGACGGCACTTGTGCCGCACCTTCCAGGAAGGCGACGGCCGTGAGCGTGAGCTCGTCGGTGAGGTCGGGCAGGAGCGCCAGCTCGCCGGCGCGCACGCGCGCGCAGACCAGCTGGTCGACCCCGGCCGACAGGATGAAGAGGGCGTCGTCGGAGGGCATCCGCAGCTCGGGACGCTCGCGCAGGGCGGCGCGGAACGACGAGCGGTAGCGGTCGGCGAAGGCGCGCAGCGCCGCGTCGCGCTCGGCCCCGGCCTGCGGGCCGGCGAGGTGCACCTCGAAGAGGTGGGTGCGGGCGAAGCGCGGCTCGCCGGCCAGCGTCTCGAGGTAGGCGCGGATCGCGGTGCGCAGCCGGGCGACCCAGTCGCCCTCCTGGGCGCGGATCGCGGCGCGGATGCGCTCCACGATGACGTCGATGCCGTACTTGTAGGCGTCGAGGAAGCAGTCCTCCTTGGAGGCGAACTGCGCGTAGAAGGTGCCGCGGGAAACCCGGGCGGCGCGGACGACGTCGGTCACGGTGGCGGCGGCGTAGCCCTTCTCGGCGACCGCCTGGATCATGCCCTCCAGCAGCCGGGCGCGCTGAGATCCGCGCGCGTCGAGCTGCTGTCCGACATCCGGATGGGAGGCGACGAGGGACGGGTCGGCCACGGGCTCCGTACCTTAGAGGTACAGCTTCGTACCCGCAAGGTACGCGCGCAGTCCGGGGGCTGACCGGGATCGCCGCTGGGTAGAGCGGTCGGGTCTCCATGTCCACGCCCGTCGCCGCCTCCGCACCAGCCGACCGCCGTCGCGTCCTGATCGTGGCGAGCGGGCTCATGCTGGTGATGCTGCTGGCGTCGCTGGACCAGACGATCGTCTCGACGGCGCTGCCGACCATCGTCGGCGACCTCGGCGGCCTGCAGCACATCTCGTGGGTGGTCACCGCCTACCTGCTGGCGATCACGGCAGTCACGCCGCTGTACGGCAAGCTCGGCGACCTCTACGGCCGCAAGGTCGTCCTGCAGGGCGCCCTCGTCCTCTTCCTCATCGGCTCGGCGCTCTGCGGGCTCGCGCAGGGGCTGACCGAGCTGATCGTGTTCCGGGCGATCCAGGGCCTCGGCGGAGGCGGGCTGATGGTCAGCGCCCAGGCGGCAATCGGCGACGTCGTCGCCCCCAGCCAGCGCGGCCGCTACTCCGGCCTGTTCGGCGCGGTCTTCGGCGTCTCCAGCGTCGCCGGCCCGCTGATCGGCGGCTTCCTCACGACGCACGTCTCGTGGCGCGCGATCTTCTACGTCAACCTGCCGCTCGGCGCGCTGGCCTTCGCGGTCCTCGCCGTCACGTTGCCGTCGGTCAGCGAGCGCCGGCGACACGAGATCGACTACCTCGGCACCGCGCTGCTGGCGCTCGGCCTGAGCGCCCTGATCCTGGCGACGACGCTCGGCGGCACCACGTTCGACTGGGCCTCGCCGGAGATCGTCGGCATGGGCATCGTCTGCGTGGCCTCGCTCGTGGTGCTCGGGTTCGTCGAGCAGCGCGCCGCCGAGCCGATCCTCCCGCCGTCGCTGTTCCGCAACCGCGTGTTCGTCGTCTGCGCGGCGGTGAGCCTCGTCGTCGGCTTCGCGCTGTTCGGCGCGCTGACCTACCTGCCGCTCTTCCAACAGGTGGTGCGCGGGCTCAGCCCGACCGCCTCGGGCCTGCAGCTGATCCCTGTCATGGCCGGGCTGCTGACCTCCTCGATCATCTCGGGCCAGATCATCACCCGCACCGGCCGCTACAAGATCTGGCCGATCCTCGGCACCGCGATCGCCGCGGTGGGGCTGTACCTGCTGTCGTCGCTCGACGAGCACACGGCGACCGGCGCCGCCGCGTTCCACATGCTCATCCTCGGCCTCGGCCTCGGGATGGTCATGCAGGTGCTGATCCTCGCCGTCCAGAACTCCGTGTCCTACGAGCAGCTCGGCGTCGCGACCTCGGGCGCGACGCTGTTCCGCTCGATCGGCGGCTCGCTGGGCACCGCGGTGCTGGGCGCGATCTTCACCGGGCGGCTCACGCGCGAGCTGGCCGACAAGCTGCCGGCCGGCAGCGGCAACGCGTCGGGCGGCGGCATCAACCCGGCCGAGATCGGGCAACTCCCCGCTCCCGTGCACGACGCCTACATCTCGGCGTTCACCGACGCGCTGCACGTCGTGTTCCTCGTCGCGACCGGCGTCGTGCTCGTCGCGTTCCTGCTGAGCTGGCTGATCGAGGAGCGCCCGCTGCGCGCGACGGTGGAGACGCCCGACTCCAACGAGTTCTTCGGCGCGCCGGTCGACACCGACTCGCTGCGCGAGGTCACGCGCGCGCTGAGCCGGGCGGTCGGGCGCGACCGCACGCTGGCGTTCCTGGAGCGGGCGGTCGCGCGGGCCGGCGTCGACCTCTCCCCCAGCGCCTCGTGGGTGCTGGTGCGCCGCGGCGGCACCGGCGCCCCGCCGCTGGACGAGCTGCGGGCGCTGCCGAACGTCGACACCGACGGGTTCGACGCCGCGGTGCGTGAGCTGCGCGAGCGCGGGTGGCTCGACGGCGAGACGATCACGCCCGCCGGCCACGCCGTGCGCGACCAGCTCATCGCCGCGCGCACCGACTGCCTGCGCGCATTGATCGAGGACTGGGAGCCCGAGCGCCATCCGGAGCTCGACCCGCTGCTCGCGCGACTGGCGACGGAGCTCGCGGCGCCGCCGTCGGGCAAAAGCGCCGCGCCGGGGGCAACGCCCGGTCAGAGCCCTAGAGCTTGACCACCATCTTGCCGGTGTTGACGCCGCGGAGCAGGTCGATGAACGCCTGCGGCGCGTTCTCCAGGCCCTCGACGACCGTCTCGCGGAACTGGATCCGGCCGTCGCGGACCGCCGGCCCGACCTCCGCGAAGAGATCCTTGGCCCGCTTGGCGTGGTCGGTGACGATGAAGCCGCGCAGCGTCAGGCGCTTGCCGACCGCTTGCATCATGTTCGCCGGTCCGGGCTGCGGCTCGGTGCTGTTGTAGCCCGAGATCGCGCCGCACATCGCAACGCGGCCGCCGCGGTTCATCGCGCCGATCGCCGCCTCGAGGTGGTCGCCGCCGACGTTGTCGAAGTACACGTCGATGCCATCCGGCGCGGCCTCCGCCAGCTGCCGGGCGACGTCGCCATCCTTGTAGTTGAAGGCCTTGTCGAAGCCGAGATCGTCGACCAGGTGCGCCACCTTCTCCGGCGACCCGGCGCTCCCGATCACCGTGTTGCCGCGCAGCTTGGCGATCTGCCCGACGAGGCTGCCCACCGCGCCGGCTGCGCCGGACACGAACACGACGTCGCCCTCGCGCAGCTCGCCGACGTCCAGCAGCCCGGCGTACGCGGTCAGCCCCGGCATGCCCAGCACGCCGAGGAACGCCGACTCCGGCAGGTCGCCGGCGTCGACCTTGCGCGCGGCCCCGGCCTCGACCAGCGCATGGTCGCGCCACCCGAGCTGATGGACGACCACGTCGCCCTCCGCGAAGCCCTCCGCGTCCGAGGCCACCACCTCGCCGACCGCCGCGCCCTCCAACGCCTTGCCGAGCTCGAACGGCGGGACGTAGGACTTCACGTCGTTCATGCGCCCACGCATGTAGGGGTCGACCGACATGTACGTGTTGCGGACGAGGATCTGACCGGGGCCGGGATCGGCGAGCTCCACGTCGGCGAGGCGGAAGTCGGTCGGTTTCGGCTCGCCATGGGGACGGGCCGCGAGCTGGATCTCGCGCGAGGGAGTGGACATGCGTGGATGGTCGCAGGCGCGGCGCGGGCGCCGCGGCCCGCTGTCGACCTCCATCGGGCGCGTCGAGGGACGACCGAACCGCGCTATACGCGGTTCAGTCGTCCCTCGATGCCCGTGGCGCCCAGCGCGAGCGCTCGCGAGCGGTCGGCGCGGTTCGGCGATCACCGACGAGCGCGTGCGCGGCCGAGGGCGCGCCGGGGCCGGGTGTCGTCCGCCGGCCTCGAGCGTGGGTGGGCCTGTCGTCGCCGGCCTCCAGGGCGGGTGGGCCTGTTCGCGGACCATCTGCGTCCGTCGACGGGCCCACCGGCGTCGCGGTGAACTCTGCCCGCGCGGGTGGGCCTGCCAGCGGAGGCTGAGCGTCCGCAAACAGGCCCACCCCACTTCGCGGCGCCCTCGGCACCCGGGTGGGCCCGAACGCCGCGGCCCCATCGCGCCCAACAGGCCCACCCCGGTTCGCGGCCCCTCGGCACCCGGGTGGGCCCGAACGCCGCGGCCCCACCGCGCCCAACAGGCCCACCCCGGTTCGCGGCGCCCTCGGCACCCGGGTGGGCCCGAACGCCGCGGCCCCACCGCGCCCAACAGGCCCACCCCACTTCGCGGCGCCCCCGGCACCCAGCCGGGCCCGAACGCCGCGCCCCCACCACGCCCAACAGGCCCACCCAGTTCGCCGCGCCCCCGGCACCCGGGTGGGCCCGAACGCCGCGACACCACCGCGCCCCACAGGCCCACCCCCCACAAACACCGCGGACGACCCACAGCGCCCCAAGCCACCACCCCGCTTGCTCTCGTCATCGCCGACGATCCACGCATGCGCCACCCCCACGCCGGCGCTGCACGCCGCCGCGACCGCACAACCACGCCGCCGGCCACCGCTGCCGACCGATCGCTCGGCCGCCGCAGCCACCACGTCGAGGGACGACTGAACCGCCATATACGCGGTTCAGTCGTCCCTCGACGCCTTGGGAGAGCCCTCGGGCGCGCGCTCGCGCGCCGCCGCCTCAGCCCGCGCGCCCGTCCCCCGCGCGCTCGTGGAACACGAGCTCGCGGGCGGCGTCCAGGGCGGTCGCGACCGCGCCGAGCACGATCGCCTCCGAGCCGAGCTCGCTGAGGACGACCTCGGGGCGCAGCGGCGTCAGGTGCTCGACGGCCGCTTCCAGCAGCGGCAGGAGCACCGCAGCGTTGGCGCCGATGCCGCCGCCGAGGACGACCAGCTCCGGATCGACGATCGCGGCCACCGCGGCGACGACGACCGCCAGGCGGTCCGCCTCGGCCTGCACGGTGGCCAGCGCAGTGGGGTCGCCGGCGGCCGCGGCAGTGAAGATGCGCTCGGCGGTCAGCGCCCCGCGGAGGCCCATCTCGCGACCGGTGCGCACGACGCCGCCGGCGGCCGCCGCCTCCTCCAGCGCGCCGCCGCGTGCCCGGCTCGGCGGCGGGGCGCCGGGGCCGAGGCCGCCTCCGGCCAGCGGCAGGAACCCGACCTCGCCGGCCGCGCCCCGCGCACCGCGATACAGCTCGCCGCCGACGACGATTCCCATGCCGATGCCCGTGCCGATCGAGAGGTAGACGAAGTTCGCGACGCCCCGGCCTCGTCCGTACGCGCGCTCACCCAGCGCGGCCAGGTTGGTGTCGTTGTCGATCGTCAGGCTCGGGGTCAGCGCAACGCGCAGCTCGCCGACCAGGCCCGGCCGGCTCCAGCCCGGGAGGTTGGAGGCGTAGCGCAGGCGGTCGGTCCCGGGGTCGAGCACGCCGGGGCTGCCGACCACGGTGTGGACCACGTCCTCCCAGGCGACGTCCGCCTCGGCCACCACCTCCCGCGCGAGGTCGTGCACGCGGCCCACCAGCGCCGCCGAGCTGCGGGCGCGGCTGCGCTCGTCCCGGCGCCCGACCACCTCGCCGCCGAGGTCCGCGACGGCGACGCGCACCCACGACCGCCCGACATCGACGCCCGCGACGTAGGCGGCCGTCGGGTCGAGCTCGTAGAGCAGCGCGGAGCGACCGCGCTCGCCGAGGCGCTGGCCGGCGGGCCGCACCAGCCCCGCGCGCTCGAGGTTCCCCAGCGCCTGGCCCACGGTGGGCTTGGAGAGCGCCGTGCCCTGCGCCAGCTCGGTCCGGGACCGCGGTCCCTCGGCGCGCAGCCGCTCGAGCACCGCGCGCTCGTTGATCGCCCGCAGCAACCTCGGGCGCCCCGGGCGCAGGTGCTCGTCGGCCGACACGGCGCAGAGCGTACACGCCATTTCGCAGGGAACCTGGCGAATTCCTTGACGCGTCCGCATTCGGAAAGTAGCTTTCCTATTTCAGAGATGCCAGCTACGCCCTCCTCCACCGACTTCGTGCTCGGCGTCGACTTCGGCGGCACCAAGCTCGACGTCGCCACCGCCACGCTGGATGGCCGCATCGTCGCCACGCAGCGCCTGCCCACGACCGCGGCCGACGGCGCAGACCAGGCGGTGCAGCGCGCGCTGGACTGCGCCCACATGCTCGTCGCCCACACCGCCACGACGACCGGCGGGCAGCTCCGGGCCGCCGGCGCGTCGAGCCCCGGCATCGTCCTCGAGGATCGCATCCTGCTGGCGCCCAACGTCCCCGGCTGGACCGAGCTGCGGCTCGCCGCCCGGCTGCGCGACGGCCTGGCGCTCGACACCGTCGTCACCGAGACCGACGTCAAGGCCGCCGCGCTGGCCGAGACGCGCTGGGGCGCGCTGCACGGCGCCGACCCGGGCGTCTTCCTCAGCCTCGGCACCGGCCTGGCGGCGGGGATCGTCGTCGGCGGCCGCGTGCTGCACGGCGCCAACGGCGCCGCGGGCGAGATCGGCTACGCGTTGCGCGGCATCCACGACGAGCTCGGCGCCGCCGACGGCCGCGCGCCGCTGGAGGAGTACGCCGGCGGCCGGGCGATCGGCGAGCGCGGCGGCCGCCTGCTCGGCGGGACCCTCAGCGCCGCCGACGTCTTCGCGCGCGCCGAGACCGACCTCGACGCGCGAATGCTCGTCGCCGAGACGCTCGCCGAGCTGGCCGTCCACGTCGCCAACCTGGCCGTCCTGCTCGATCCCGCGCGCATCGCGGTCGGTGGCGGCCTGATGGCCAGCGCCGACCCGATCCTCGCCGCGCTGCGCCGTCGCGTGCGCCGCGCCGTCCCCTTCCCCACCGAGGTCGTCGCGGCACGCTTCGTGCACGACGCACCCCTGCGCGGCGCGATCGCCCTGGCGATCGACGCCGCCGACCCGGTCCCCGCAGCGCCCGGCCTGAGCCAGGTCATCGAGACCCACTGATGCACCGAGGAGGAGCAGCACCCATGAGACTCACCCCGAGTAGTGCGCTGACGGCGCTGGCCTGCGTGGCCGCGACGGCGGGCCTCGCGGCCTGCGGCAGCAACAACGACAACAGCTCCGGCACGACGGCGAGCACGGCCGCCGCGGCCAGCGGCAGCGGCGGCAAGGGCGGCTCGATCGCGCTCCTGCTTCCGGAGACCAAGACGACCCGGTACGAGCTGCACGATCGCCCGAGCTTCGTCGCCAAGGTCCAGGCGCTCTGCCCCGACTGCACGATCGACTACGCCAACGCCAACCAGGACCCCGTCCGCCAGCAGCAGCAGGCCGAGGCCGCGATCACCAAGGGCGCCAAGGTCCTCGTGCTCGACGCCGTCGACGCCAAGGCGGCCGTCGCGACGGTCAACCGCGCCAAGCAGGCCAACATCCCCGTCATCGCCTACGACCGCCTGATCACCGGCGCGCCGATCAGCTACTACGTGTCCTTCGACAACGTGAAGGTCGGCAAGCTGCAGGCGCAGACGCTGATCGACAAGATCGGCGCCGCCGGCAAGGGCAAGTCGGTGGTCATGCTCAACGGCTCGCCGACCGACCCCAGCGCCGGTGACTACAAGAAGGGCGCCCACTCGGTGCTCGACACCGCCGACGTCAAGATCGGCAAGGAGTACGACACGCCGGACTGGTCGCCCGACAAGGCGCAGCGCGAGATGGAGCAGGCGATCACCGCGCTCGGCAAGAGCCAGATCGTCGGCGTGTACTCCGCCAACGACGGCATGGCCAGCGGCGCGATCGCGGCCATGAAGGGCAACGGCGTCAACCCCAAGACCATCCCGACCACCGGCCAGGATTCCGAGGTCGCCGCCATCCAGCGCATCCTCACCGGCGACCAGTTCATGACCATCTACCTGGCGATCAAGAAGCAGGCCGAGGCCTCGGCGCAGATCGCCGTCGCCCTGGCGCAGGGCAAGCCGGTCCCGGCCGGCCTGGTCAACGCCAAGACCGACAACCAGACGAGCCAGATCCCGTCCGTCCTCCTCGCGCCGACCGCGGTGACCAAGGACAACATCAAGGACACGATCATCGCCGACGACTTCCTGACGAAGGCGGAGATCTGCACCGCGAAGTACGCCTCGGCCTGCGCGGCCGCCGGCATCAGCTAGTCACCACCCGCGCGACCCGGCGGGCCGGCGGGGCGTCTCACGCCCCGCCGCCCGCCGGGCGCAGCGCGCCGGCGCCCAGGCTCACCAGCGCCGCCAGGGCCGCCACCACCACGAAGGCCGCCGGCAGCGAGGCGACGTCGGCAATCGCGCCGATGAGCCCCGGCGCCGCCAGGCCCGCCCCGTAGGCGACGGTGGCGACTGCGGCGATCCCCTGCCCGGCGTGCGGCACCGCGCGCCCGCCGGCAGCGAAGGCCAGGGGCACCGTCGTCGCGATCCCCAGGCCGATCAGCGCGAACCCGACGATGCCGAGCGCCGGCGTCCGCGCGAGGACCACCAGCAGCGCTCCGAGCGCGGCGATCAGCCCGCCGATCCGGACGGCGCGGACCGCGCCGATGCGGTGCACGAGGGCGTCACCGCGCAACCGCCCGGCGGCCATCGCGGCGGCGAACGCCGTGTAGGCGACCGCCGCCGTGCCGGCCGAGCTGCCCATGACGTCGCGCAGGTAGACCGCGCACCAGTCTGCGCTGGCGCCTTCCGCGAACACGGCGCCGAAGCCGACGGCGCCGATGAGCAGCACCGGGCGCGACGGCCACGCCAGGGCCGGGGCGTGGTCGGCGCCGGCCGTCGCGGGCGGCGCCTCCAGCAGCCCGCGACACGCCACGAGCGCGACGGCCAGCAGCAGGACCGCCATCGCGCCGAGGTGGATGCGTGCGTCGAGGCCGGCGTGCGCGGCCAGGGCGCCGACCGTCCCACCGACGATCCCGCCGACGCTCCACAGCCCGTGCAGGCCGGACATGATCGAGCGCCCCGCGCGCTCCTCCAGCGCGACGCCCTGGGTGTTCATCGCGATGTCGGCCATCCCGCCGAGCGCACCGAAGACCAGGAGGGCGAGGCACAGCCAGCCCAGGCTCGGCGCGAGCGCCGGGAGCACGAGCGCCACGCAGAAGGCGCTGATCAGGACGCGCGTGATCCGCGGACCCGACACGCGGTGCATCAGCGCGCCGGTGGCCGGCATCGCCAGCAGCGCTCCCAGCGCCGGAACGAGCAGGGCCACGCCCAGCGCGCCCGGGCCGAGATCCAGGCGGTCGCGGATCCACGGGATCCGGGTCGCGAAGCTGCCCGCCACGGCCCCGTGGACCGCGAAGACGGTTGCGGTCGCCACCCGGCCTGGCCGAGTGGTTGCGCCCGCAATCATCTCTGCTATAGTTGCGCTAGCAAACACCTTGGAACACGAAAGGGCGACAATGCGGCTCGAAGGTCTACACCACATCACGATGATCACCGGCGACGCGCAGTACAACGTCGCGTTCTACGCGGACGTCCTGGGCCTACGCCTGGTCAAGAAGACGGTCAACTTCGACCAGCCCAGCGCCTACCACCTGTACTTCGGCGACGAGACCGGCGCTCCGGGCTCCATCCTCACGTGGTTCGAGTTCGCGGGTGCCCGGCGCGGCCGCGCGGGCATCGGGATGATCCACACCCTGCAGCTCGGCGTCGCCTCGACCGAGGCGCTCGACTTCTGGGAGTCGCGCCTGAAGGCCAAGGGCGCCAACCCGCGCCGCGGCGAGACCTCGCTGCGCGTCGACGATCCCGACGGCCTGGCGCTCGAGCTGGTCGTCGCCGACGACGGCAACCCGCCGCTGCGCGCCGAGCACCCCGAGGTGCCGGCCGAGCACGCGATCCTCGGCCTCGAGGGCGCCCGCGCCTACAGCGCCTACGCCAACGTGGTGGAAGGCGTGCTGACCGACGTCCTGGGGTTCGCCCACCTCGGCGACGGCGAGTACCGCCTCGACGGCGAGCACCGCCACTTCCACTGGGCCTACGACCAGGCGCCCGACGTCGACCCCGTCCCGGGCGCCGGCACCGTGCACCACATCGCGTGGGCGTCCCAGGACGACGACCACCTCACGTGGCAGGCGCGCATCGCCGAGTCCGGCGGCTACGTGACCGAGGTCAAGGACCGCGACTACTTCAACGCCATCTACTTCCGCGAGCCGCGCGGCGTGCTGTTCGAGATCGCCACGCTCTCCCCCGGGTTCGCCGTCGACGAGGAGCCCGAGCACCTCGGCGAGGGCCTGCGCCTGCCGCCCCAGCACGAGCACCTGCGCGCCGAGCTCGAGGCGACCCTAGTCCCGGTGATCAACCCGCGCGCCGCGCGGCGCCAGGAGCAGTCTGCATGAGCGCGCTGACCTTCCAGGAGCGTCCGGCCGCGGGTGACGCGGCGGGCCTCCTGGTCCTCCACCACGGCCGCGGCGCCGACGAGCACGACCTGCTCGGCCTCGCCGACGTCCTCGATCCCGAGCGGCGCCTGCACGTCGTGACGCCGCGCGCGCCACTGACCGTGCCGGGCTGGCCGGGCAACCACTGGTACTACGTGCCACGCGTCGGGTTCCCCGACCCCGACTCGTTCCACGCCACCCGCCAGCGGCTGGCCACGTTCCACGACGAGCTGTGGGAGCGGACCGGCATCGCGCCGGCCAACACGGTCTTCGGCGGGTTCTCCATGGGGTCGGTCATGAGCTACGCCCTCGGCCTCGACGGGTCGCGCCCAGCGCCCGCCGGCATCCTCGCCTTCTCGGGCTTCGTGCCGACGGTCGACGGGTGGCAGCCCGACGTCGCCGGCCGCGCCGAGAGCGGCCTGCGCGCGTTCATCGCACACGGCCGCAACGACCAGGTGATGGACGTGGCGTTCGCGCGCCAGGCGCGCGACCTGCTCGAGTCCGGCGGCATCGACGTCGACTACCACGAGTCCGACGCGGCCCACCACATCGACCCCACCCACGTCCCGGCGGCGGTGCGATGGCTGTCCGAGACGCTGTGACCGGCTGGACCCCCGACCAGGCCGACGCCTGGATCGGGCTCCTGGAAGCCCACAAGCAGCTGACCCGCGCGCTGGACGCCGAGCTCGACGCGGCGCACGGCCTGGGGTTGAGCACTCTCGAGGTGCTCGGCCGCCTGGCCGCCGCCGGCGAGCGCTGGCCGCGCCTGTCGGAGCTGGCCGCCGAGACCGGGCTCAGCCTGAGCCGCATCTCCCGGCACATGGATGCCCTGGAGCGCCGCGGGCTGGTGCAGCGGCGACGCTGCGAGACCGACTCCCGCGCCGTCGAGGCGCACCTGACCGACGCCGGTCGGGCCCTGCAGCAGGAGGCCGAGGCGGCCCATGCCGCAGCGGTCCGCGCACGGTTCCTCGACCAGGTGAGCGAGGACGAGCTCGCGGTGCTGGCCACCGTCTTCCGACGCTTCGCCCCGCAGGCCGCGGCGGCGTGCGACGCGGTCCCGGCCGCCGACTAAGTCGGCGGCAGCACCGGCGGGAACTGGCTCAGCGCCCAGTCGGCGTCGAGCTCGGTGCGCCAGTACGGGCGCCCGGCGATGAGCACGTACTCGCCGGTGCGCGGGTCCATCGGCAGCTGGCGCTCGACGGGGTACCACTGGTTGTGATCGCGGATGAGGTCGTTGACGTCCTCGAACGTGCGCCGCCCGACGTGCTCGCGCCACGCCTGCGCGAAGCCTGCGGGGTCCTCGGCGTGCTCCTCGGCCAGTGCCGCGAACTCGTCGGCGAGACGCTGCCGATGGGCGTCGGTGCCCTTGTGGATCTCCTTCAGGCGCTCCATCCAGCGCGGCATGACGGCGCCGCGCAGGTAGCCCTCCACCGTGCGCTCGCGCAGCAGCTCCTGGTTGGAGATCGGCCGGCCCCGGCGGTCCTCGCCGTCGAGCGAGCGCAGGACGCGGCGCTCGACCGGCGACAGCGCCGGCTGGTCCTCGGTGCGGCGATCCTCCGACATGCCGGCGAGGCTAGCGCCGGCGCGATGACCGACTGCTGACCTTCGCTGCGCCGCGCTCTCGGGCATGATCGCCGCCGTGACGCCCCCTTCGCGCAGCTTTTACGACGCCGTCATCGCCGGCGGCGGCCACAACGGGTTGGTCGCCGCCGCCTACCTCGCCCGGGCAGGGCGCAGCGTCCTGCTGCTCGAGCGCCGCGACGAGGTCGGCGGCGCCGCGGTCTCCGAGCTGGCGTTCCCCGGGGTCGATGCCCGCCTCTCGCGGTACTCGTACCTCGTGAGCCTGCTGCCGCGGGCGATCGTCGACGAGCTCGGGCTCGACCTGGGCCTCGTGCGCCGCCGCGTCGCGTCCTACACGCCCGACCCGCGCGACGGCGGCCGCCGTGGGCTGTTCGTCGACCACGGCGACGCGGCGGCCACGCGCGCGTCGTTTGCCCGCGTGACCGGCGGCGACGCCGACCTCGCGGCGTGGGACGCGCTCTACGCGCGGACCGCGCGGGTGGCCCAGCGCGTGTTCCCCACGCTCACCGAGCCGTTACGCTCGCGCGCGCAGCTGCGGGAGGTGGTCGCCGACGACGAGGCCTGGGCCACGCTCTTCGAGACGCCGCTCGGCGACACGCTGGCACGCACCTTCGGCGACGACCTCGTCGCGGGCGTCGTGCTGACCGACGCGCTCATCGGCACCTTCGCCGCCGCCGGCGACGCCGACCTGCGCCAGAACCGGTGCTTCCTGTACCACGTGATCGGCGGGGGGACCGGCGACTGGGACGTGCCGGTCGGCGGCATGGGCGCCGTCTCGGGCGCCCTGGCGGCCGCCGCCCGGACCGCGGGCGCAGAGCTGCGCACGGACGCCGAAGTGCTGGCGATCGACCCCGACGGCGACGGCGCCGAGGTGCGCTTCGCCGGCGGCGCGGGCGGCCCCGAGCGCACGGTGCGGACTCGCCACGTCCTCGTCGGCGCGGCGCCCGCCGAGCTGGACCGGCTGCGCGGACGCGCGCCCCGCGAGCCTGCGCCGGAGGGCGCGCAGCTGAAGGTCAACCTGCTGCTGTCGCGCCTGCCGCGCCTGCGCGACGGATCCGTCACGCCCGAGCAGGCGTTCGCCGGGACCTTCCACGTCAACGAGACCGCTGCCCAGCTGCAGCGCGCCTACGACGAGGCGGCCGCCGGTCAGATCCCGTCGCTGCCGCCGTGCGAGACCTACTGCCACTCGCTGAGCGACCCCTCCATCCTCGGTCCAGAGCTGCAGGCCGCGGGCGCCCAGACCATGACGCTCTTCGGCCTGCACATGCCCGCGCGCCTGTTCCGCGGCAGCGCCGCGCAGCACGACGCCGCGCGCGACGCGGCCCTGGCGGCGACGCTCCGCTCGCTGGACGCCGTCCTGGCCGAGCCGATCGCCGGCTGCCTGCTGCGCCGGCCCGACGGCGAGCCGTGCCTCGAGGTGCGCACGCCCGTCGAGCTCGAGCAGGAGCTGCGCCTGCCGGGCGGCAACATCTTCCACCGCGACCTCTCCTGGCCGTTCGCCGAGACCGAGCAGGAGATCGGCACCTGGGGCGTCGAGACCGAGGACCCGGCCGTCCTGCTCTGCGGCGCGGGCGCCCGCCGCGGCGGAGGCGTCTCGGGGATCCCCGGCCGCAACGCGGCCATGGCGGTCCTGGCGCGGTAGCCGCGGGCCTCGCCTTTCCGTCACCCGACGCTAGCGGTGTGCCGCGGACCGGCCGTACGATCGGCGGGTTCCGATCCACGACGAGAGCCCGACATGGCCGGCCGCCCCATCGGCATGAAGCGCCCGCCCGGCGCCGCGCGCGGCAAGGCGGCGCGGGCCGGCGCGCCGCGCAGCAGCCATGCCGCGTGGGTGCGCGCCGCCGACCGGGCCGACCCGGTGGACGTGCTGCTGGCCCAGGCGCAGACCCGGATGCCCGAGCTCGTGCCGATCCGGCACGGGCGCATGCTGCGCTCGCCGTCGGCGTTCTTCCGCGGGACCGCGGCGATCATGGCGGCCGACCTCGCCGCGACGCCGACCAGCGGCATCCGCGTCCAGCTCTGCGGCGACGCGCACCTGGCCAACTTCGGCGCCTTCGCCGCGCCCGACCGGAGCCTCGTCTTCGACCTCAACGACTTCGACGAGACGCTGCCCGGACCGTGGGAGTGGGACGTCAAGCGCCTGGCCGCGAGCATCGCGGTCACCGGCCGCGACCGCGGCTTCCCGGCGGCAGCGCGCGCCGCGGCCGTCTGCGCCGCCGTCGGCGCGTATCGGCAGGCGATGCTGGAGTTCGCCGCGATGCGGACCCTCGACGTCTGGTACGCCCGCGTCGACGTCGAGCGCCAGTTCACCGGGTGGTCGGAGAACGCCGACGCCGAGCGGCGCCTCGACCTCGACCGGGCCATCGTGCGCGCCCGGCGCAAGGACAGCCTGCGCGCGCTGGCCAAGCTGACCCACGACGCCGGCGGCGAGCCGCGCATCATCAGCGACCCGCCGCTGGTCGTGCCGATCGACGAGCTGGTCGCCGAGGGCGAGGGTCCGCGGGTCCGCGCCCGGCTGGTGAGCTACCTCGGGTTGTACGCCGAGACGCTGACGCCCGACCGCCGTCTGCTGTTCGACGGCTACCGGCCGGTCGACGTCGCCCACAAGGTCGTCGGGGTGGGCAGCGTCGGGACGCGGGCGTGGATCGTGCTGCTGCTGGGCCGCGACGCGGCCGATCCGCTGTTCCTGCAGCTCAAGGAGGCCGAGGACTCGGCGCTGGCCCCGTTCGCAGGGCCCAGCCGGCTGCCCAACCAGGGCCGGCGCGTCGTCGAGGGGCAGCGGCTGATGCAGGCGGCCGGCGACGTCCTCCTGGGCTGGCTGCGCGTCGCGGAGGACCTCGACGGCCGGGCGCGCGACTACTACGTGCGCCAGCTCTGGGACGCGAAGGCGTCGGCGCCGCTGGACCGCCTTCCCCAGGCTGACATGGAGACCTACGGCGAGCTGTGTGGCTGGACGCTCGCGCGCGCCCACGCGCGGGCCGGGGACCGCTTCGCGATCGCCGCCTACCTCGGCTCCGGCGACGTGTTCGACGAGGCGCTGGCCGAGTTCGCCGAGACCTACGCCGACCAGAACGCGCGCGACTACGCCGCTCTTCAGGACGCGGTCAGCGACGGCACGCTCGCCGCCGACCTCGACTGCTGACCGCCGGCGGCCGGGCGTTTTCGGGATCTCGTCGACGAACGCGATGATCCGCGGGTACTCGGGCTGCCGTGCGCGGTCACGACGGCCGCGGCGACCTCCACCGAACGACTTGAAGTTGACACCAAGTTCGGTTACAACACGATCGCGCCGGGGCATCGTAGTCGCCTGCGCCCGCCCCCCGGAGGTCGCCTGCGCCATGCCGTCCAAGATCCAGAACGCCGACACCCAGCTCCGCGAGCCGCCGCGCACCGCGCGAGGCGCCCGGACCCGGGCCACGCTGGTCACCGCCGCCCGGACGGTCTTCGAGCGCGACGGCTACCTCAACGCGCGCCTGACCGACATCACGGCGCAGGCCAATTGCTCGACGGGCTCCTTCTACACGTACTTCACGAACAAGGAGGAGATCTTCGCGGCGGTCATGGAGCAGGCCCAGGAGGAGATGCTCCACCCCCACGTGCGTGAGATGACCGACAGCGACGATCCCATCGCGCTGATCGAGGCCAGCAACCGCGCGTACCTGGTGGCCTACCGGCGCAACGCCAAGCTGATGAGGCTGCTGGAGCAGGTCGCCAACATCGACGACGATGTGCGCGAGCTGCGCCGCCGCCGCGGGACGGCGTTCGCCGAGCGCAACGCCAAGAGCATCCGCGACCTGCAGGCCCGCGGGCTCGCCGACCCCGACGTCGACCCACTGCTGGCCGCCAGCGCCCTGTCCTCGATGGTCGGCCGCATGGCCTACTCGGTCTACGTCCTCGGCGACGACTGGTCCCTCGAGGACCTCGTCGCCACGCTGACGCGCCTGTGGGCCAACGCGCTGCGGATCCCCGCCGGCTCCTGAGGCACGGCGGGGTGGGGCGGGCGTTGATGGTGTTCAGCGCGGGCGTCCGGGTGGCGCCGGCGTTGGTGTCAGCCGCGGCGCTCCACGAACCGTCCCACCGACGCCGCCACGCACACCGGCTTGCCGCCGCCCTCGACCTCCATGGTCTGCGTCGTGGTGATCTGGGCGCCGCCCGGGACGTCGGCCACGTCGGTGATCGTCGCTCGCATGCGCAGCCGGGAGCCGACCGGGACCGGCGCCGGGAAGCGGACCTTCTCGTAGCCGTAGTTGAGGCTGTGCGCGAAGCCGTCGAAGGCCATCAGCTCCTCCATGAATTTCGCCCCCAGCGACAGCGTGAAAAGCCCGTGGGCGATCGTCGAACCCAGGGGGCTGCCGGCCGCCCGCGCCGGATCGACGTGGATCCACTGGAAGTCGCCGGTGGCCGCCGCGAACGCGTCGATGCGCTCCTGGGTGATGTCGTACCACTCGGTCGGGCCGAGCTCGGTGCCCTGGAGGGCGCGCAGGTCGGCGACCGTCGTGGGACGGACGGGACCGGCCTCGGTGTCGGAGGCCACGATCAGGCCGGTGTCTCGGTCGCGCGGGCCGGAGGCGGCGCCGGCGCGTCCTTGCGCGCGGCGAAGAAGCGGTGCGGGTTGGTGACCATCATCTGCTCGATCTGGTCCTCGGTCACGCCGTTCTCGCGCAGCGCCGGCAGCAGGCTGCCCTGGATGTACTGGTAGTTCCACTCCGGCAGGGCCGCGACGACGCCCTCCTCGGCGAACCAGTCCGACGTGCAGTGGCGGTCGTGCGACAGCACGATCTGCCCGGCGTAGCCGCGGCGGCACAGCTCGGTGAGCGCCTCGGTCTGGTCCTCCAGCGGGAACGCGATCTTGAGCCCGCAGCGGTCGAAGCCGAGGTAGGAGCCCGCGTCCAGCAACTCGGTCAGATACTCGATGTCGCCGGTCTCGTTGGAGTGCCCGATGAGCACGCGCGAGAGGTCGACGCCCTCCTCGCGCAGGATGCGCTGCTGGTCGAGGCCGCGCTTGGTGCCCGCGTGGCTGTGGGTCATGATCGGCACGTCGGTGCGCAGGTGCGTCCGGCCGACGGCGCGGATCAGGCGCTCGATGTCCTCGGTGATGCCCGGCTCGTCGGTGCAGCACTTCACGACGCCGGCGCGGATGGTGGTGCCCTCGATGCCCTCCTCGATGTCGCGCACGAAGAGGTCCACCAGGAAGTGGTCGGCCGGGTCGTTGTTGAACAGCTTGCCCGGCCCGTTGTACTTCATGGGGAAGGGCAGATCGGTGTAGGTGTAGTAGCCGGTCACGACGATGATCTGCAGGCCGGTGCCCTCCTGGGCACGCGCGACCAGGTCGATGTTGCGACCCAGACCGGGGGCGGTCATGTCGACGATCGTGTCGATCCCGCTCGCCTTCAGCGCGGTGAGCTTCTCGCGCGCGCCGGTGATCGCGACCTCCTCGTCGAAGCCCATGAAGCCCGGGAAGGCCTCCTGCAGCTCCGGGGTGCGCACGAAGACGTGCTCGTGCATCAGGGTGGTTCC
Organism: Baekduia sp.; assembly: GCA_036009425.1. GTDB lineage: Bacteria > Actinomycetota > Thermoleophilia > Solirubrobacterales > Solirubrobacteraceae > Baekduia. The sequence continues at coordinate 34,911 of DASYLT010000117.1, forward strand.
GAGCTGCTCGACGTCGATGTCGCCGGTGACGGTCGGGATCCTCGTCATGGTTCTCCTCCTGGGTTCAGCGGACCACGGCGAACGTACCTGAACTTGAATGCGGCCTCAAGTGCTAGTAGGAATGACGCATGTCGAACGCCGCCCAGGCCGTCTGGGACCACGCTTCCGCCGACCCCGAACGCATCGCGCTGCGCGGTGCCGGGGAGCCGTGGAGCTACGGGCGCCTGCGCGAGCGCGCCGCCGCGTTCGCCGCGCAGCTGGCCGCCGAGGGCGTCGGCCCCGGCGCCCGCGTGCTGCTGGTCTGCCCGAGCGTCCCGGAGTTCGCCGCCGCCTACTACGGCATCCACGCCGCGGGCGCCGTGGCCGTGACGGCCAACACGATGTCGACCCGCCCCGAGCTCGAGTACCTCGGCGGCGACGCCGGCTGCACGCTGGTCGTCGACTGGCACGAGGTCGGTCCCGCCGCCGCCGAGGCCGCCGAGGCGCTGGGGATCACCCGCTGGGCGCTGAGCGACGAGCTGGCCGACGTGCCGGCCTCCCCCACCCCCGACGCCGAGCCCTACGCGACAGCCGACGACGACGACGCGGTCATCCTGTACACCTCGGGCACGACCGGCCGCCCGAAGGGCGCCGAGCTGACGCACGGCAACCTGATCGCCTGCGCGAGCGTCTTCAACGAGGTGCTGGAGTTCTCGCCCGAGGACCGCTTCGGCACGGCGCTGCCGCTCTTCCACGTCTTCGGCCAGGCCGTCGTCATGGGCACGACGCTGCGTGCCGGCGCCACGCTGTCGCTCCTGGCGCGCTTCGACGCCGAGGGCCTGCTGGACCTCCTCGGGCGCGACGGGCTGACCGTCATGGCCGGCGTTCCGACGATGTGGAACGCCCTGCTGCACGCCGCCGGCGACCGGACGCCGGCGGACTTCGCGACGCTGCGCCTCGCGGCCTCCGGTGGCGCGTCGCTGCCCGCCGAGGTCATGCGCGCCTTCGAGGAGCGCTTCGGCTGCGTGATCCTCGAGGGCTACGGCCTCTCGGAGACCACCGGCGCCGCGACCTTCAACGGCCTGGGGCGCGAGCGCAAGCCCGCGTGCGTCGGCATCGCGCTGCCGGGATCGGACGTGGAGATCCGCGGCGACGACGGCCAGGAGCGACCGGCCGGCGAGGTCGGCGAGGTCTTCATCCGCGGCCCGGTCGTCATGAAGGGCTACTGGAACCGCCCCGAGGCCACCGCGGAGGTCCTGCAGGACGGCTGGCTGCGCACCGGCGACCTCGGCACCAAGGACGGCGACGGCGACATCCGGATCGTCGACCGCAAGAAGGACCTCATCATCCGCGGCGGCTACAACGTCTACCCGCGCGAGGTCGAGGAGGTGCTCTACGAGCACCCCGACATCGTCGAGGTGGCGGTCATCGGCCTGCCCGACGACCACTTCGGCGAGGAGGTCGCCGCCGTGCTCTCGCTGCGGGAGGGCGCGACGTTCGACGCCGCCGAGCTGCGCACGTGGGCCAAGGAGCGCCTGTCGGCCTACAAGGTGCCGCGCGTCTTTCAGGTCGTCGACGCCCTGCCCAAGGGCCCGACGGGCAAGATCCTCAAGCGCGCGATCGACACCGACGCCGTGCGCGGCGCCCAGCCGGCCTCCGGAGCCGCCTCGTGAACGTCGACGGCAAGGTCGCGGTGGTCACCGGCGGGGGCGGCGGGATCGGCGCGGCCCTGGCCGGCCGCCTCGTGGCCGCCGGCGCCCGGGTCGTGGTCGCCGACCTCGACGGCGACCGGGCGCAGGCCGTTGCGTCCGCGCTCGGCGATGCCGCGGCCGGCACCGGCGCCGACGTCGCCTCGGAGGCCGATCTCCGCGCCGTCCTGGCGCTGGCCGAGGAGCGCTTCGGCCCGGTCGACGTCTTCTGCGCCAACGCCGGCATCAGCGGCCCGACGGGCCTGGGCGACAGCGACGAGCAGTGGGCCCGCACGATCGACGTCAACGTGATGGCCCACGTCCGCGCGGCGCGCCTGCTCGTGCCCGGCTGGCTCGAGCGGGGATCGGGCTACTTCGTGGCCACCGCCTCGGCCGCCGGCCTGCTGACCCAGATCGGCGCGGCGCCCTACTCGGTCACCAAGCACGCGGCCGTCGGCTTCGCCGAGTGGCTGTCGGTGACCTACGGCGACCGCGGCATCGCGGTCAGCTGCCTGTGCCCGATGGGCGTCAACACCAACATGCTGCACGCCGGCATCGACTCCGACGACCGCGCCGAGCAGCTGGGCGCCAAGGTCGTGGCCGAGGCCGGCGACATCGTCGAGCCCGAGGAGGTCGCCGACCGCGTGCTGGAGGCGATGGCCGACGAGCGCTTCCTGATCCTCCCCCACCCCGAGGTGCTGGAGTTCTCCCGGCGCAAGAGCGCCGACTACGACCGCTGGCTGCGCGGGATGCGCCGCCTGCAGGGCGTGGTGGCGTGACCGACGGCGACGCCGACCGCTCCGTCGTCCTGCTGGACTTCGGCGGCGTGCTGACCACGAGCGTGCACGACGCGTTCCGAGCGTTCGCCGTCGGCCTGGGAGCCGACCCCGGCCTCGCGCTGCGGCTGCTCTCCGAGGACCCCGAGTCGGCGCGGCTGCTGGTGGAGGCCGAGTCGGGACGCCTCGAGGACGAGGACTTCGAGGCCGGCTTCGCCGCGCGGCTGGCGGCCCACGGCGCACCCGCGGACCCAGCCGGGCTGATCGCGCGGATGCAGGCCGGCTTCGGTCCCGACCAGGAGATGCTCGACGCCGTGGCGAGCCTGCGGGCCGCGGGCGTGCGCACGGCGATGGTCACCAACTCCTTCGGCCGCGACTGCTACGCCGGCTTCGACCTGGAGGCGATCGCCGACGTCGTGGTGATCAGCGGCCAGGTCGGCATCCGCAAGCCCTCGCGCCGGATCTACGCGATCGCGTGCGAGCGCCTCGGCGTCGAGCCCGAGGCCTGCGTGCTGGTCGACGACATCGTCCACAACCTCGACGGCGCCGCGCGCCTGGGCATCGCGGGCGTCCTGCACCGCAGCGCGCCGCAGACGCTGCGCGAGCTCGACGAGCGCTTCGGCATCCGCGGCGCCGAGCTGCCCGCTGCCTGACTGTGGAGACCTCCTGACGCGACCATCCGCCGAGCGCGCACACCGGGCTGCGCCTGTAATATGAATCCGAACTCAACTTCGGAAGAGACGCAAGGAAGGGTCATGCCGGAAGGCATCGCCGCACCGACGACCGACAACGTGCTCGCCGAGCGCGCACCGACCAGGAGCTAGACCATGAACTTCGAGCTGACCGATCGCTGCAAGGACTACCAGGAGCGCGTGCAGGCGTTCATGGACGAGCGGATCTACCCGGCGGAGTCCGTCTACGAGGCGCAGATGCGCGAGTCGGGCGACGCGCACTTCCACCCGCCGATCCTCGAAGAGCTCAAGGCCGACGCCCACGTGCGCGGGCTCTGGAACCTCTTCCACCCGCACGAGGAGTGGGGCCCCGGCCTCACCAACGCCGAGTACGCCCCGCTGGCCGAGATCATGGGCCGCAGCGCGCACCTCGCCCCCGAGGCCATGAACTGCAGCGCGCCCGACACGGGCAACATGGAGGTCTTGACGCTCTTCGGCACCGAGGAGCACAAGGAGAAGTACCTGCGCCCGCTGCTGGACGGCGAGATCCGCTCGGCCTTCGCGATGACCGAGCCGGCCGTCGCCAGCTCCGACGCCACCAACATCGAGACGCGCATCGAGCGCGACGGCGACGAGTACGTCATCAACGGTCGCAAGTGGTGGACGTCCAACGCCCTGCACAAGAACTGCAAGGTGCTGATCGTCATGGGCAAGACCAACCCCGACGGCCCGCGCCACCAGCAGCAGTCGATGCTCGTCGTGCCCATCGACGCGCCGGGCGTCACGATCGTCCGCGGCCTGCCGGTCTTCGGCTACCAGGACCGCGAGGGCCACGCCGAGGTCACCTTCGAGGACGTCCGCGTCCCCACCGACGCGCTGCTGTCGGGCGAGGGCGAGGGCTTCGCCATCAGCCAGGCACGCCTCGGCCCGGGCCGCATCCACCACTGCATGCGCTCCATCGGCATGGCCGAGCGGGCGCTCGAGCTCATGTGCCGGCGCGCCAAGGCGCGGACGGCGTTCGGCAAGACCGTCGCCGAGAACGCCAACATCCAGGACTGGATCGCCGAGTCGCGCATCGAGCTCGAGATGATCCGGCTGCTGACGATGAAGACCGCGTGGCTCATGGATACGGTCGGCAACCGCCACGCTCGCGTGGAGATCGCCGCGATCAAGGTCGCCGCGCCGCAGGTGGCGCTGAAGGTCATCGACCGCGCCATCCAGGTCCACGGCGGCGGCGGGGTCTCCGACGACTTCCCGCTGGCGAGCATGTACGCCCACCAGCGCACGCTGCGCCTGGCCGACGGCCCCGACGAGGTCCACAAGCGCACGATCGCCCAGCACGAGCTGCGCAAGTGGGAGGCGCCTGCCGCCGGCGGCACGGCCGACGGCGCGCGCTCCGCGGCGCTGGCCGGCTGACGTGGCCGGCGGCGCCAACGGCCGAGACCGTCGCGTGATGGAGCGCGCCGCGTGACCGGCGCGTCCGCGCCGACCATCGCCGGGCTCGACACGGCCGCCGTCGCAGAGTGGATCCTCGGGCTGAGCGAGCTGGAGGCCCGCCCGCCGCTGCGCTTCGCGCGCGTCGGCCAGGGACAGTCCAACCTGACATTCCTGGTGACCGACGCCGCGGGGGCGCGGTGGATCCTGCGCCGCCCGCCGCTCGGGCACCTGCTCGCCTCGGCGCATGACGTCGCGCGCGAGCACCGCATCCTGCGGGCGCTGCACGGCACGGCGGTGCCGACGCCCGCGGTCTGCGGCTTCACCGACGACCCGCAGATCACCGACGTGCCGCTGCTGCTGATGGCCTGCGTCGACGGGCTGGTCGTCGACGACGCGCCGATCGCCGAGGGCCTGGCGCCCACGCTGCGCGGCCGGATCGGCCACGCGCTGGCGCGAACGCTGGCGCGCGTGCACGAGGTGGACCTCGAGACGACGGGCCTCGTCGACCTCGCCAGCCACAAGCCGTACGCCGCGCGGCAGCTCAAGCGCTGGCGACGCCAGTGGGAGGACTCGCACACCCGCGAGCTGCCCGGCGTCCTCGAGCTGGCCGACCGGCTCGAGGCCGCGATGCCCGAGCAGCGCGAGCTGACGCTCGTGCACGGCGACTTCCACCTGCTCAACGTCATCGCCGATCCGGCCGACGGCTCCATCCGCGCCGTGCTGGACTGGGAGCTGTGCACGCTGGGCGACCCGCTCGCGGATCTCGGTGGACTGCTGGCCTACTGGCCGCAGGCCGACGACACGCTGAGCGGCGTGTTCGGGGCGCCACGGCTCGAAGGCTTCCCGTCGCGCCGCGAGCTCGCCGAGACCTACGCCGCCGAGACCGGCCGCGACATGGCCGCGCTGCCCTTCTGGCACGCACTCGGCCTGTGGAAGATCGCGATCATCTGCGAAGGCGTGCGCGCCCGGGCGCTGGCCGACGACCGCAACGCCGCCAGCGGCGGCATCCCCCGCGCCGAGGTCATCGACGACCTCGTCACGCAGGCGCGGTTGGTCGCCTACGAGGCCGGGCTGTGAGCGCATGACCCCGCCGCGGGCCTGAAGCTCAGGCCGGCGTGCCGGTGTCGCCGCCGCCGCTGGGCAGCGTGATCGCGCCGCGGGGCGCGGTGATCGTCAGCTTCGCGTTGAAGCGGCTGAAGCTCAGGTCCGACGCGGTCGACTTGTCGTCCTTCTCCTGGCAGCGCGTGTCGAGGCGGCCGCCGGCCCTGCGCCGGCCCGTCTGGGTGACGCGCAGCGGCAGCACCGGACCGGAGGCGGTCACGTAGAGGCGCCCCGGCGTCGTGCCGGGCTTGTCGCCGCGGTCGACGATCACGATGGCCTTGCGGCCGGCGACGGTGGCCGTGCCGTCCTTGGCGAGCGTGCCCGTGCCGACCGCCGCGCACGAGGCGAGGTGCTTCGGCGTGAGGTCCTTGAACATCGCGGTGAAGCTCTGGTCCTGGGAGCCGGGCGCCTTGACCCAGCGGTCGGCGAGCTGCCTGGCCACGCTCGCGCCGCTGTTGCCGCCGACGGCCTTCCAGTACGCCGCGTTGCCCTTGATGTACACGCCCGCCGGCAGCGCGATCAGGCGGACCGCCGAAGACCCCTGGCGGATGACCAGGTTCGCCTTGCCCGACGCCGTCACGTCGCCGGCGATGCTCGAGCGCCCGTCGGGATCGGTCTGCGTGCCGCTGAAGTGGTAGTTGCGCACCTTGCCGAGATCCCGCGAGAGGTCGGCCAGGATCTGCTTGGGCGACTTCGACGACTCGTCGGCGGCGGCGGCCGGCGGCCCGCCGGCCGCGACGAGCGCGAGCGGGAGCGCGGTGATCAAGGCGGCTGAGCGAAGGAGACGCATTCGCATGGATGTGCCCCACACTCCGGCGCGTCATTCGCCCGGGCCCTGTCGCCGCGAGGACGCGACGGTCCGAAACCTGGCCGATCGGTCAGGTCTCCCTGCGCGTGGGTTGCGGAAGATCGCGGCCATGACCCTCCGACGCACCAGCGCCGTCGTGCACGCGCGCCGATCCCTGCTCGCTGCGACGCTGTCGCTGCTGGCGCTGGCCGGAGGAGCCACCGCTGCGCAGGCCGCCTCGAGCATCGCCATCACGGTCGGCGCCGACCCGGTCGAGGGCGTCGCCACGCAGCTCGGCGTCACCGGGTCCGTGACCGACACCGGCGAGAGCATCAACCAGACCTACAAGCCCACCGGGGGGTCGGGGTGCGCGGCCAACGTCGACGCCGACGACGGCGTCAAGATGTACAGCTACTCGTCTCCGTCGCAGGCCGGCCCGTTCGCCAAGTCGCAGAACCAGACGTTCGCGGCCGCCGGCAGCTACCTCGTGTGCGCCTGGCTGCAGCGCGGCTCGACCACCGTGACGGCCGTCGACTCCAAGACCGTGCAGGTCCGGATCCCCAAGCTCTCGCTGACCATCGCCGCGCCCACCGCGGTGTCTCCCCGGCAGACGTTCCAGGTCACCACGACCAGCCAGGCCGAGGCCCAGCGCGAGCTCTGGGTCTATGTCCTGGTCGACACCGGACGCGGGTGTCCCGCCAACGCCTCGGCGGCCTCCGAGGCCGACGTCACCGTGGTCATCTACGGCCGGGCGATCCTCGGCGGCCCGACGATCTCCACCGAGAACCTGACCCTGTCGGACCCGGGCCAGTACGTGCTCTGCGGCTACATCCACTACAACGGCTCCAGCAAGCCGCCCGAGGCGGCCGCCACCGCGGTCTTCAACGTGGTCGCGCCCCCGCCGCCTCCGCCTCCGCCGCCGCCGTGCGTCGTCCCGGCGGTCGTCAAGGACGAGCCGCTCGCGCAGACCAAGTCGCGGCTGACGGCCGCATCCTGCTCGGCCGGCAAGGTCCGGTACGTCGCCAGCGCCCGCTACGCGCGGGGCTCGGTCTTCAAGCTCGCGCCCGTGGCCGGCACGACGCTGGCCAACGCCGCGGCGGTCGACCTGTACGTCTCCAGCGGCGCCCCGTGCGTCGTGCCGGCGGTCCCGAGGAGCCGGTCGCTGACCTCCGTGAAGCGGCGGCTGGTCGCGGCCGGCTGCACGGTCGGCACGACGCGCAGCCAGCACAGCGCACGCCGCAAGCGCGGCCGGGTGATCTCGCTGTCGCCGGCGACGGGCACGCGCCTGAAGCCGCGCTCGACCGTGAACATCGTGATCTCCAGCGGGCCATCGCGGCGCCGCTGATCAAGACCACGAAACATTCCCCGCCGCGCCACGTTGTTGACGGCGATGCCCGGCCGGCTTGCCCCGATCCTCCTGCTCGCGCTGCTCGCCCTCGTGCCGGGAGCGAGTGCCCGCGAGGTGGTCGGCGTGCCCGTGGCCGTGGATGGTCCGACGGGCAGCGACCGTGCGGACGGCTTCTGGGGTCCGGTCGTGGCCGGAGGCGGGCTCGCCTGGGGGCAGCGCGGGTTGGGCGGCGACGTCGCGCAGCTGCGCTTGGCGCGCAACGGCGTCCAGAGCGTCGTGGCGACGATCACGCGCCCGGCGAGTGACCCAGAGGCGGCGCTGGCCATGGTGCTCGACGGCGGCGCAGGCGCGATCGCCCGTCGCGAGCTCCTGATCGCCGGCGAAGGGGGCCGGGACGCCCCGGGCTCCACCGAGCTCGAGCAGCTGCGCGCCGGAGCGCTCGGTCGGCCCGCGGCGGGATTCTCCCGATGCTTCGACAAGCCGCTCGCCGTGTCCGGCACGCGGCTGGCGTACGTCCCGGCGGGCACCTGCGACGCCGTCGAGGTGGTCGATCTGCTCAGCGGCCAGACCGTGGCACGCTTCCCGATCGATCCCACCGCCGGGGGCTCACCCGGCATGGGTGCGCTGAGCCTCGCGGGCGATCACCTCGCGTGGCGGGTGTTCCGGCCCGCGAGCAACGGCAACGCGATCATCAGCGCCGACATCGCGCAGGGAACCGAAGCGGTCGCGGCCGGTCCTGGCCCGATCGGCGATGCGGTGATCGCCGCCGACGGCACGCTCGCGTTCTGGCGACTCGACGACCGCGGCACCGAGCACGTGATCGTCCAGGATCCCGCCGGCGGCACGCGGGCCGACCTTCCGCCGCCTGCCTCCGGGTCACGGCGACCGGTCGGCTTCGCCGGCAGCACGCTCGTGCTCCACCAGGTCCGTCGCGGCCGGCGCGAGCTCCTCGGCCTTGCGCCCGACAATCGCCTGCGGACACTGGTGCGCGGTGCCGAGGCAGCGGGGTCGTCGAGTTCCGGCCGCCGGAGGACCGGCATCCTGCTCGGCGTCGACGCCGACGACGGCCGGGTCGCCTGGGCGGCGCGCTCGTGCGACGAGCTGATCCTCGGCGCCGCCGCTCCGGAGGAACTGCCCAGCGGGGGCCTCGACCTGCGTGGGTCCGCCGTCTGCCGGCGACCGACGCTCCGGTCCCATCGCGCACCGCTCGACCGCCGCGGGGGGCTCGGCGTCCTCCTGCACTGCCCGAAGCGCTGCACGGGCCGGGCGCTGGTCACGATCGACGCGCTCGACCACGCCACCGTTCGGGGCACGTTCGCGCTGCCTGCCGGAACCCACCGGCTCTGGCTGCATCTCGACGCGGCAACGAACCGCCGGCTGCGCGGCTGGGACCGCCCGTTCCCGGCCCGGCTGGAAGTCCAGGCGCGGATCGCCGGCGCGCCCGCCCTGCTGGCCGGCACCCTGCGGCTCGACCCCCGCTACCAGTAGGCGAGCACCGCGCCGCGGGCGGGCGCCCGGTAACCCGAGCGCCGCCGGGGGGAAGGCCGGAGTTCCCGCCCGGGCCTGCGCCGACCCGACCGCGTCCGGCGTGATCGGTCCTCCGGATCGCGCGAATGGGCAACGAGCACCCCAATGGCCGGGCGCGATCCTAGCTTGACCGCTGTGCCGACGATCATCCAGCACTACGTCGCCGCGGGGACGGCGATCACCGAGACCGTCCTCTGCGGGCAGCCGCTCTTTCGGTTCGGACGCTTCCGCTCCGCGGACTCGACCCGGAAGCGGTGCCCGACCTGCCTGCGCGAGCTGGACCTCACTCCGGTCCGCCACCAGCGGTTCGAGAGCGTCTACGAGCAGGTCGCCTGAACTCGGCGGCGCGCGTTGGCCGAGGCCCGGCCCCGGTCAACGACCAAGAGCCCCGTTCCGGGGCTCTTGGTCACCTGCCGAGAGTGGAGACGGTGGGAATTGAACCCACGTCCGCAATCGCGTATGAACGGCTTCTACGAGCGTAGTCGGCACTCTGATCTCGTCTCCCGATCGCCTTGCCGACGGGGTTGCGGGAGACCAGCCCCCTGAAGATGTCCCCGGTTTGGCAGAGGCGGACCGCCCCGGGTGAGCTGACATGGTTGATTCCGTGCACTTCGCGGCCAGCAGGCGAAGGACGAAACCTCACTCGCTTAGTCGAAGACTAGGCAGCGAGGGCGTACTCGTGAGAGTCCGCACATATGGTTTTCCCGGTGTTTTACGAGGCCTCCGGGACCTCGGCTCGCAACCATCCCTACGGAACCGACCACGTCGAAGCCTGTCGTCCCCGGGATGCTGCACGTCTCATTGTAGCTCTTCGGAGCGGATCCCGAGCACCTTGACCCGCATGTTCGCCCCCGCGTGGAACCGATCGGGACGCGGCGTCATGCCGAGCTTCTCGGCCACCCGCAGCGAGCGCTCGTTGCCCGGGCTGACGATCGCCAGGATCTCGCGCATGCCGTGCTCCGGACCGAAGCCGAAGGCCAGCGCGGCGCGCGCTGCCTCGGTCGCCAGGCCGCGCCCCCACGCCGAGCGCGCCAGCCGCCAGCCGACCTCGACGCAGGGCAGCACCTCGGGCAGGAACATCGGCACGCTGAGCCCGCAGAACCCCACCAGCTCACCGGGCGCCGCCTGCTCCTCCACGGCCCACAGGCCGAAGCCGCGCTCGCGCCACTCGCGCTCGAAGCGCATCAGGAGGTCGTCGCTCAGCCCGCGGCCGAGAACGGCGCCGCGCCCGATGTAGCGCATGACCTGGGGGTCGGCGTTGATGGCCGCCAGCGGCTCGGCATCCGCGGCGCGCCAGCGGCGCAGCAGCAGGCGCGCGGTCCTCAGGGACCCCTCTGAGTCGACGGCATGGGACGCTCCCACGCCCGGAACCCTGTCATACGGCAACGGGATGGCCCCGCCCGACGAATATCGTGGAGGGATGACCACGACCGCACCCGAGAGCGTCGCCTGGGACCTCGAGCCGCTCGTCGGCGGCGAAGGCGAGGCCGGCGCCGACCGCCTCCTCGACGAGGCCGACCAGCGCAGCACCGCCTTCGCACAGCAGTACGCCGGGAAGCTCGAGACCCTCGACGGCCCCGGCCTCGTCGCCGCCATGGACGAGCTGGGCGCCATCTCCGAGCTCGTCGGACGCGTGGGCTCCTACGCCGCGCTGCGGTTCAGCACCGACACCGCCGACCCGGCCAACGGCGCGCTGATGCAGCGCGTGCAGGAGCGTGGAACCCAGATCGAGACCCAGCTGCTGTTCTTCGAGCTCGAATGGGCGGCGCTGGACGACGACCGCGCCGAGGAGCTGCTGAGCGCCGAGGGCCTCGACCACGTCCGCCACCACCTCCGCACCGCGCGCCGCTACCGGCCGCACCTGCTCACCGAGCCCGAGGAGAAGATCTCCGCCGAGAAGTCGGTCACCGGCCGCGACGCCTGGTCGCGCCTGTTCAGCGAGGTCACCAGCGCGATCAAGGTCCAGCTCGACGGCGAGGACGAGCCCGTCGCGCTCGACGTCGCCCTCGCTCGCCTCGCGTCGTCGGATCGCGAGCTGCGCGCCCACGTCGCCGAGCGCGTCACCGAGGCGCTGCAGCCGACGATGCGCATCCGCGGCTACATCTTCAACACGCTCCTGGCCGACAAGGCCACCGAGGACCGGCTGCGCAACTTCGACACCTGGCTCTCGTCGCGCAACCTCGCCAACGAGGCGAGCGACGAGTCGGTCCAGGCGCTCGTCGAGGCCGTCCGCGACAACTACGAGATCCCACGGCGCTGGTATCGCCTCAAGGCGCGCCTGCTCGAGGTCGAGCGCCTGGCCGACTACGACCGCATGGCCTCGGTCGTCGAGGGGCCCGAGCCGACCTACGACTGGGACGAGGCCCGCGAGATCGTGCTCGACGCGTTCGCCGACTTCTCCCCCACCCTGGCCGACGGCGCCCGGCGCTTCTTCGACGAGAGCTGGATCGACGCGCCCGTCCGCCCCGCCAAGCGCGGCGGCGCGTTCTGCGCCTACACGGTGCCGAGCGTCCACCCGTTCGTCCTGCTCAACTACACGCACAAGCGCCGCGACGTGCTGACGCTGGCCCACGAGCTCGGCCACGGCCTGCACGCCTACCTCGCACGCCCGCGCGGGGTCTTCGAGCAGAACACACCGCTGACGCTCGCCGAGACCGCGTCGGTGTTCGGCGAGACGCTCGTGTTCCGGCGCCTGCTCGACGCCGCCGACTCGCCCGAGTCGCGCCTGGCGCTGCTGGCCGAGAACATCGAGGGCTCGATCGCCACGGTGTTCCGCCAGGTCGCGATGAACCAGTTCGAGCAGCGCGCCCACACGGCCCGCCGTGAGGAGGGCGAGCTGAGCCTGGACCGCATCGGCGAGCTGTGGACCGCGTCGCAGGAGGAGCTGCTCGGCGACGCCGTCGAGGTGACCGAGGGCTACCGCGGCTGGTGGTCCTACGTCCCGCACTTCATCAACACGCCGGGCTATGTGTACGCCTACGCCTACGGTCAGCTCCTGGCGCTGTCGGTCTACGGCAAGTACCTCGAGGAGGGCGAGAGCTTCGTGCCCAAGTACCTCGAGCTGCTGAGCGCCGGCGGCTCGCGCAGCCCGGAGGAGCTGGCCGCGATCGCCGGCCTCGACCTCACCGACCCGGGCTTCTGGCGCGCCGGCCTGGACCTCGTCGCAGGCCAGCTGGAGCTGGCCGAGGTCGCGGCCGAAGAGGTCCTGGCCCAGCGCCGCTGAGTCCTACACTCCAAGTCGTGCCCGACGACCGCTGGCTCCCGCCCAGCGCCCCCGCCTCCGAGCCGTCGCTGTCCCCTGCGTCGGCGGCGCCCGAGGGCGTGCCCGGACCGCACCAGCGGCCCGGCGGCGTCCGCGGCCTGCTCGGCAAGCTGAGCGGTCCGTTCGTCGCGATCATCGCGTTCTTCGGCAAGATCAAGCTGCTCCTGATCGCGCTGACGAAGGTGAAGTTCCTGGTCACCGCGGGCTCGATGGCGGTGTCGATCGTCGCCTACGCGTCGATCTGGGGCTGGAAGTTCGGCGTCGGCTTCGTCCTGCTGCTGCTCGTCCACGAGTACGGCCATGTCATCCAGCTCAAGCGCGAGGGCGTCAAGGACGTCAGCGCGCCCCTGTTCATCCCGTTCCTCGGCGCGCTGATCTGGGCCAAGGAGCTGGGCGGCAACGCCGCCGCGGAGGCGCGCGTGGGCCTCGCCGGCCCGGTGCTGGGATCGCTCGGCGCCGTGGCGTGCCTGATCGTGTACGCCTTCACCGGCAACGAGTTCTGGCAGGCGCTGGCCTTCACGGGGTTCTTCCTCAACCTGTTCAACCTGCTGCCGGTGAGCCCGCTCGACGGCGGACGCGCCGCCGCAGCGCTCAGCCCCTGGGTCTGGCTGCTGGGCGTGTTCGGCATGGTCGTGCTGGTCCTGACGATCCCGAACCCGATCCTCATCCTGATCGCGGTCGTGTCGGTCTACCAGACCTATCACCGCTTCAAGCAGTTCCGCTCGGCCGACCCCGCCGTCGCGGCCTACTACGCGATCGCACGACGCGACCGGCTGATCATCGGCGCGACGTACCTGCTCCTGATCGTGGCGCTGGCCGGCGCGATGTCGGCCACGCACCTGGAGCGGACCCTCTGAGACGGCGGCGGCACCGCGGCCGGCTCCAGGCGCGTCCGCATCTGGAGCGGACGTTGAACTAGCGGTTGACTTCGCGCAGGGCGCGCTGGACGTCGCGCTCCTGCTCGCGCTTCTTCAGCGACTCGCGCTTGTCGAAGCGGTCCTTGCCCTTTGCGAGGGCGATCTCGACCTTCGCGCGGGAGTCCTTGAAGTACAGGCGCGTCGGCACGAGCGTCAGGCCGCGCTCGGTCGTGCGACCGGAGATCGAGTCGATCTCGCGGCGGTTGAGCAGGAGCTTGCGGGGCCGCTCGGGCTCGTGGTTGTCGCGGGCCGCCGGGCCGTACGGCGGGATGTGCACGTTGTAGAGCCAGACCTCGCCCTCGCGGATCGTCGCGAAGCCGTCCTTGAGCTGGGCGCCGGACTCGCGCAGGGCCTTGACCTCGGTTCCCTGCAGCACGAGACCCGCCTCGTACTTGTCGAGGAACTCGTACTTGTGCGACGCCGTGCGATTGCTCGCGACGTCACCCGGTGCCACCTTGCGCTTCTTGCCCTTGGCCATGCGACCCTCACTTTAGGGCCTATGCGTGCCACGGCCGCGCGAGCGAGCCCCTGGGCGAGCTCGCGCTCGTGACCTCGCCCCCTGGGCGAGCGTCACGCAGACACGTCGAGCTCGACGCGCCCCCGCGCCGCCTCGATCTTGCGCACGACCACGCGCACGGGGTCGCCGATGCGGATCGCGCGGCCCGAGTCCTCGCCGGTGAGGATCGTGCCCTCCTCGTTGAGCTCCCACCAGTCGCCGCGCAGGCGGCGCGCCGGGAGGAAGCCCTCGAAGCCGTCGCCGAACGCCACGAAGGCGCCGCCACCGACCAGCCCGACGACCTCCCCGTCGAACGCGCGCTCGCGGTCGCGCTTGCCCTCGAACAGCTCGCGCTCGAGCAGGAACGCGCGGGCGACGTCGTCGGCGGCACGCTCGATCGACATCCCGTCGCGCTCGCGACCCGAGGTCCACTCGGCCGCCTCCTCGAGGATGGAGGACCGGGGCGCGTCCTCCGAGCCGCCGACGGCCGACAGCAGCGCCCGGTGCACGACGAGGTCGGGGTAGCGGCGGATCGGGGAGGTGAAGTGCGTGTAGGCGCTGGAGTGCAGCCCGGCGTGGCCCCGGTTCTCCGGCGAATAGCGCGCCTGCTTGAGCGCGCGCAGCACCAGCGACGTGAAGCCGAGCCGGCCCACGCCGTTGCGGCGGCGGATCTCGGCGGCGACCAGCTGCGATGCCGCGGCGATGATGTCGGCCGCATCACCGGGTTGGATGTTCTCCGGCGCCGGCGGCGTCGGGATGCCGAGCGACTCGAGCTGCTCCAGCAGGCGCTGCGCCGCCGCGGGCGTCGGGCGCTCGTGGATGCGGTACAGCGACGGCACGGACCGCTCGCTGGTCAGCCGCGCGACGGCCTCGTTGGCGGCGATCATCAGGTGCTCGATGAGCCGGTGCGACTCGGTCTGCACCGACGGCGCGGCCGACCGGACGTGGCCGCCGCCGTCGAACGTGAACTCCGGCTCGGAGGACTCGACGGCCAGCGCGCCCTCGGCCTCGCGGCGTGCGCGCAGCGCCCCGGACGCGGCCCGAGCCGCGGCCAGCGGCTCGGCCCACGGCGCGCGCGCCGGCTCCTCGCCGGCGAAGATGCGGTCGACCTGGTCGTAGTCCAGGCGCTCGTCGGAGCGGATCCGGGAGCGGTAGAAGGCGCTGCGCGTGACGGCGTCGCCGGTGATCTCCAGCTCCGCCGTGACCGCCAGGCGCTCCTGGCCGGGGACGAGCGAGCAGGCGCCGTTGGACAGCACCTCGGGCAGCATCGGCTCGACCGCGCCCGGCACGTACACCGACGTCCCGCGCCGGTAGGCCTCGCGGTCGACGGGCGAGCCCGGCTTGACGTAGGCCGACACGTCGGCGATGTGGACCCACACGCGCCAGCGATCCTCGCCGATCGCCTCGGCGCTGATCGCGTCGTCGAAGTCCTGGGCGGTGACCGGGTCGATCGTGAACGTCGGGAGGTCGCGCAGGTCGCGGCGCGCGACCTCGACGTCATCGCCCGTGGCGTCCTGCACCCGCTCCACGGCCTCCTTGGCCGCGCGCTCGACCCCCGGCGGGAACCGGCGGCGCAGGCCGCGGTCGTACATGAGGGCCTCGACGACGTCGCGCGCCACGTCCGGGCGCCCGATGACCTTGACCACCTTCGCCCGCGCCTTGCCGCGACCGCCGGGGCGGATGAGCACGAGCTGGCCAGGGCGCCCGTCGCGGCCCGCGTCGACCACCGTGCGCTTGCCCTTGCGCGGGTCGAAGAACGGCTCGGCGACGAGGAACCGGCCGCGCTTGGCCAGCACCCCGACGGTGAAGTCGCCGCCGTTCATGCTCGGGGTCACGACCGTTGCGCTAGGACGTCGAGCGCCTTGTCCAGCGCCTCGTCGACCTTCGGCGTCTTCGGGTCGTCGGACGCCGCGACGTTCGGCGTCAGGCCGCTGCCCGTCGAGGTGCCCTTGCCGCCGAGGTTGCGGCCCGAGGGCAGGAAGTACTGGCCGGCGGTGATGTCCAGCGCACCGCCGTTGGAGAGGTCGATGACCTCCTGGAAGACGCCCTTGCCGAACGTGCGCGTGCCGACCAGCAGCGCGCGCTTGCGGTCCTGCAGGGCGCCGGAGACGATCTCGGCAGCCGACGCGCTGTTGCGGTCGACCAGCACCACCAGCGGCGTCTTGGGCGCCACGGGATCGCCGGTCGCGCTCAGCGTCCGCGACGGGACCGAGCGGCCGCGGGTCGTGACGATCTTGCCGTCCTTCAGGAAGACGGAGGCGACCAGCTGCGCCTCGGTGACGAGCCCGCCGGGGTTGCCCCGCAGGTCGAAGACGATGCCCTTGGCGCCGCCCTTCAGCTCCTTTCGCACCGCCTGGGCCAGCTCGGCGTGCGCGCCGGATGAGAACTGCGCGAGCTTGACGACGCCGAGCTTCTTGCCGGCGACGGTCTTGTCGGCCGAGGCGACGACCGGCACCGAGATGGTCGCGCGGGTCAGCGTGACCTGGCGCGTCTGGCTCCCGTGACGGACGCCGAGCTTGACGTCGCTGCCGATCTTGCCCTGGATCAGCGCGACCGACTGGTCGCTCGTGCGGCCCTTCAGCGGCGTGCCGTCGACCTGGGTCAGGACGTCGCCCGCCCGGACCTTCGCGCGGCTGGCCGGCGAGTCGTCGTAGACCTCGACGACTCGCAGCCCGTCGGCCGCCTTGGCGACCTGGACGCCGATCCCGGCGAACTGCGCGTTCTGCTGCTCCTTGAACTTCGCGTACTCCTGGGGGCTGAAGTAGTTGGAGAAGCGATCCTTCAGCGCGGTGACCATGCCCTGGATGGAGTCGTTGGCCAGCTCCTTCCTGGGGATCGGCCGGTAGTACGTCGACCGGATCTGGTCCAGTGCCTCCCCGATGACGCGCGTGTCCTTGTCCCCCACGAGCGGGTCGCGGACGAACCCGGGCAGCCGGTCGGGATGGCCGCCGAGGGCGATCCCGGCGCAGAGCACGACGAGGACGAGGACGATCGAGGCGAGGACGCGGCGGATCATGGTCGCCGCACAGGCTAGGAGACTCCTGAAGAAGTCACGCCGCCCTCCAGGAAGTCCACCAGCAGGCGGTTGACCGCCTCGGGCTCGTCGTGGTGCACCCAATGGCTCGCGTCGGGCAGCCAGGCGACCCGCGCGTCGGGCACGAGCGCCGGCGTGGGCGTTGCCCACTCGGCGCCGAGGTGGCGATCCTGCCGGCCCCAGATCACGAGCGTCGGCGCCAGGATCGGCCGGTACAGGCTGCTCAGCGCGCCGGGGCTGCGGCGCAGCGCGGCGCGGTACCAGTCGATCGGCCCCTTGAGCCCGCCGGGGCCCATCAGCGCCTGCTCGTAGCGATCGAGGTCGGCGTCGGTGAACGCCCCGGGGCGTGCATCGGCGTAGACCCGTTCCAGGCTCTTGCGACCGCCGGCGCGCAGGAGGCCCTCGGGCAGCCGCGGGATCTGGAAGAAGAGCATGTACCAGCTGTGACGCAGCTGGCGGATCGACGTGCGCAGGGCGCGCTCCATGCGCTCGGGGTGCGGCACGTTGAGGATCGCCAGGCGCTCCACGCGCTCGGGGTGCAGCGCGGCGACCACCCACGCCACCGCGGCGCCCCAGTCGTGGCCGACGACGTGTGCGCGCTGCTCGCCCAGCGCCGTGATGAGCCCGTCGATGTCGGCCGCGAGGCGCTCGACCCGGTAGTCGCGCCAGTGCGCCGGCCGGTCCGACAGGGCGTAGCCGCGCTGGTCGACGGCCACCACGCGGAAGCCGGCGTCCACCAGCACGGGGATCTGGTGGCGCCAGGTCCACCAGAAGTCGGGGAACCCGTGCAGCAGCAGCACCAGCGGTCCCTCGCCGGCCTCGACGTAGTGCAGCCGCACCCCGTCGACGACGACGAACCGATCCTCGAGCTCCTCGACCATCGGCGCAGCCTATGGACCGGCGCCGCCCGGCGCGGGCGCCCGGCGGGCTAGACCCGCAGGAACTTGCGCAGCGAGATGCTCGACCCGGCTGCCGAGACGCCCACGCTGGCGACCAGCAGGACGACGGCCAGGAGGCCGAAGCCGATGGTCTGGGGCGCGGCGATCAGCGCGAAGTCCGCCGACAGCGGGTCCAGGAGCGCGACCTTGCCGACCCCGAGCAGCGCCACCGCCGCGACGCCGCCTAGCGCGCCCAGCACGATGCCCTCGATGACGAACGGCCAGCGGATGAACGAGTCGGTCGCCCCGACCAGCTTCATCACCTCGACCTCGCGCCGGCGCGAGAACAGGCTCAGGCGGATCGTGTTGGAGATCAGCAGGACCGAGGCGACGATCAGCATGATCGCCAGCCCGCCCATCGCCAGCTTCACCACGCGCGTGGCGGTGAGGATCTTGGTGGTCTCGTCCTTGCGGTTCTTGACCTGCTCGATCGAGGCGTCGATCGGCGTCCGGCGGGCGCCCGAGACCTGCGCGGGCGCCAGCGCGTCACGCAGCTTGAGCACGTTGTCGGGCTTGTCGGGCGTCACGCGGAACGTGTCGGGCAGCGGGTTGGCCCCGAGCAGCTGGTAGGCCTCCGGGTTGCGCTTCTTCTCCTGCGCGTAGGCCTGGGCCTTGGAGACGAAGGCGACCTTGCCGACGTGGTCGACCTTGTCGCGCAGCAGCGCCTGGACGCGGGCGATGTCGGCCTTGGTCGCGTCCTTCTTGAGGTAGACGTCGACGAGCACGCGGCCGCGCACCTCGTTGGCGGCGCCGGTCGTCGCCTGGACGACCGGGATGAAGACGCCGAGGACGAGCACGGTGACGAGCACGGAGGCCATGGCGGCGAAGGACGGGATGGCGTTGCGCGAGATGGAGCGCATCGCCTCCTTGATGAAGAAGGCGGGCTTCATGGGCGCTCGTCGGTCGGGAAGATGTCGTCGAACTCATCCCGCTCGCGACGGGCGGCGTCGCGCTCGCGCTGGCGGTCGGCCTGCGGGCCGCGCTTGGGCTGCGGGGACGGCTCGCGCAACAGCGCGCCGAACTCGGCGGTGTTCATGTCGCTGCGCGCGTACTGCGCGTCGAGCTCGTCGCGGACCAGGCGGCCCTG
>DASYLT010000118.1:0-29331 GCA_036009425.1 Baekduia sp.
CGTGGTCTGCCCGACGACGCCGATGCCCTGGGTCTCCGTGATGACCTTCGGGACGTACTCCGCGTTGGTGAAGTCGCCGCTGGCGCCGACGGGCTGCCACTTGACGTCCTTCTTCTCGAAGATCGGGCCGAGCGCGAAGCCGACGGCGTGCGAGCCGGCCTCGGCGGCGACCTCCAGCGGCGTCTGCTTGGGCTCGTCCGGGCGCTTGGGCGGCGGCTTGAGGGCCTGGGGGATCGGGGGCAGCGGGAGCTTGAGCTTCGGCATCTCGTCTACTCCGTGCCGGGGATCTTGCGGATGGTCGGGCGCGACGGGTAGAGGTACTGCCCGAGGCCGTCGAGCGGCTCACCCGGGTTGCGGGGCGAGAAGCGGTCGAGCTCCCGGTTGACCGAGAAGCGCGGGCCGATCTCGACCTGGCCGTTCTTGACGCGGTTGTAGAACCGGTCGAGCGGGCGGACGGGGGGGCCACCGTCGACCTTGCCCTGGAAGTCGTAGACGCCGCCGTGGCACGGGCAGATGAAGCGCTGCGCGGCCTCGGTGTAGCGGACCGGGCAGCCGAGGTGCATGCAGCGCGTCGAGATCGCCACGAACTGCTCGCTCTCGAAGCCCTTGGGCAGCTTGTCGGTGTCGAGCGCCGGGTTGCGCCGGCGGATGTAGACCGTGGTCTTGCCCGCCTCGCCGACGCCGTCGGAGATCGTGATGACCTTCGGGACGTAGTTGTTGTTGGTGAACTCGTCGGGGGCGCCGACGGCCTGCCAGCGCTGCTTGTGCTCCTCGAAGAGCGGGCCCAGGGCGAAGCCCAGGGACGGCAGCAGGATGGCCGACGTGGCGATGGCACCGGTCGCGTGGGCGGTGCCGACCATGAAGCGCCGGCGCGTGACGGTCTCGCCCTCGAACGCGCCGGGGAGCCCCCGGTCGACGGTGTACTTGCTCTTGGCTTGCTTCTTGGGCACGGTGGTGGTGATTCCTGTCCGGGGGACGCGCGATCCTTCGTGATCGACGTCCGGCCCGGAAATCTATCGCTCGAACATCGTACGGGCCGCGCCGCCTGCGCCCGCTGTCTGGTCAGCGCGTCGGCGCCAGGTCCCCGACGATGTGGCGCGCGGCGGCTCCGAGCCGCTCGGCGGCCGACGTTTCGCCTGCACGTGCTGCCTCTTTGGCGGCTTCGAGGTCCGAGTTCGGACCCCAGCCGACCTCCGCGCAACCCGCCGCCCAGACCGCCTCCGCGAGCGCCTCGTCGCCGGCCGCCTGCGCCTGTGCCCCGAGCGCGATGAGATCGGCCAGCGCGCGCACCGCATCCAGGTCGCCGGCGGCGGCCAGGCGCTCGAGGCCGAGCGCGTAGAGGCGGTCGCCGGCCAGCAGCGCCAGGTCGTCGTCGGCGCGGCTCATGAGCCGCGGGGCGCCGTAGTGCAGCAGGTAGCCCTCGCGGACGGCTTCGAGGACCAGCGGCAGATCCGCCGGGTGGCCCTGGGCGCGCGGGCCGTGCGCCACGGCGTCGCCGTACGGCGTGGCGCCGGAGGGGTCGGGCCCGATCGCCGCGGCCAGCAGGCCGCCGTCGGCGCGGACGAGCGCAGCGAGACGCGGCAGGACCGCTGGGCCCCCGTCCACGCTCACGTCAGGCGAGCTCGGCGAACGCCGCGTTGACGGCGTCCAGCGTGCGGTCGAGGTGCTCGGAGGTGTGCGCCAGCGACGGGAACCACGCCTCGTACTGCGAGGCGGGCGGGTAGACGCCGCGCGCCAGCAGCGCCCGGCACCACGCCGCGTAGGCCTCGTGATCGCAGGCCTGGGCGGTCGCGTAGTCGCGCGGCGCGGTCTCGGCGAAGAAGACCGTCAGCAGCCCCGGCACCGTGGTGACCGTGACCGAGATGCCCGCCCCGGCGGCGCCGTCACGCAGGCCGGCGGCCAGTGCCTCGGTGGTCGAGCTCAGGCGCAGGTAGGCCGGCTCGTCGAGCAGGCGCAGCGTGGTCAGGCCCGCCGCGACCGCGACCGGGTTGCCGCTGAGCGTGCCGGCCTGGTAGACGTCGCCGGCCGGCGCGACGTGCTCCATCAGCGCGCGCTTGCCGCCATAGGCCGCGGCCGGGAGCCCGCCGCCGATGACCTTGCCGAGGATCGTCAGGTCCGGCGAGACCCCTTCGCGCTCCTGCGCGCCGCCCTCGGCGACGCGGAAGCCCGAGATGACCTCGTCGAAGATCAGCAGCGCGCCGTTGAGGTCGGCCTGGTGGCGCAGCAGCTCGAGGAAGCCCTCGACCGGCGGCACGAGGCCCATGTTGGCCGGATACGGCTCGGCGAGGACCGCCGCGAACTCGTGCTCGGCGCAGGCGCGCGCCACAGCCTCGCCGTCGTTCCACCCGACGACGACCGTCTCGTGCGTCGCGGACGCCGGGACGCCGGGGCTCGCGGGGATGCCGGCGGTCGCCAGGCCGCTGCCCGCCTGCGCGAGCAGTCCGTCGACATGCCCGTGGTAGGCCCCGGCGAACTTCAGCAGCTTGGTACGGCCGGTGACGGCGCGCGCGAGGCGGATGGCGCTCATCGTCGCCTCCGTGCCCGAGGACGTCATGCGCAGCATCTCGACCGACGGCATGCGGCGCGAGACCTCCTCGGCCAGTTCGACCTCGCCGGCGGTCGGAGCGCCGTAGGTCGTGCCGCGGTGAGCGGCCTCGACGACGGCCTCGACGATCTCCGGATGCGCGTGGCCGTGGATCAGCGGCCCCCAGGAGCAGACGTAGTCGACGTAGCGGTTGCCGTCGACGTCGACGATCTCGGCGCCCTCGGCCCGCTCGATGAAGATCGGGTCGCGCCCGATGGCCCGCATCGCCCGCACGGGCGAGTTGACGCCGCCCGGCAGACGCTGGAGCGCGCGGGCGTACAGCTCGGCGGACTTCGCGTCCGTGATGGAGACGCTCACCCCGCGTGCTCCCGCTCCCACCGCTTGAAGTCGTCGGTGAAGTAGAGGAGGCGG
Organism: Baekduia sp.; assembly: GCA_036009425.1. Classification (GTDB taxonomy): domain Bacteria; phylum Actinomycetota; class Thermoleophilia; order Solirubrobacterales; family Solirubrobacteraceae; genus Baekduia. The sequence goes on from DASYLT010000118.1 coordinate 2,957, forward strand.
ACCTTCTTGAACTCGGTCGACGAGTAGAGCGTCGCGCGGTCCTGGATGCAGCCGACCTCGTCGCGCACGGCGTCGAGGATCGCGTCGCACTCCTCCTTGGAGCGGCCGTGGGCCATCGTGAACAGCTGGTAGGGCCAATCGGCGTAGGTCGGGCGCTCGTAGCAGTGGCTGATCCCGCGGAAGGCGGCCATGCGACGACCGGCCTCCAGGACCTGGTCCTCGGGGACCTTCCACACGCCCATGCCGTTGGCGCTGAAGCCGGCACGCCGGTGGAACAGGATCGCGGCGACGCGGCGCAGCAGCCCGCGCTCGACCATGCCCTCGAGGTGGGCGACGAGGGCGTCGACGGGCATCCCGAGCTCGCGGGCGGCATCGGCGTAGGGCTCGGAGACGACCGGCAGGTCGCCTTGGGTCGCCCGGATGACGGCCTTGTCGAGCTCGTCGTAGGGCTGGGGCTCGATGTCGACGGGCTCGACGACCTGCGCGGCCTTGGCCAGCGTCTCGGTGTCGCCCGACATCTCGAGGTCCATGCGGATCTTGAACAGCTTGAGCGTCGGCAGCTGGCGCACGGATTCGGCGCCGGTCTCCTGCTTGAGGACCTCCAGCGTGCCCTCGAGGCCCAGCGCGGAGTCGGGCTCGGTGGCGACCGTGAACCACATGTTGAACTCGTGGTTGCGCAGGTAGTTGTGCGACACGCCGGGGTGGGCGTTGACGATCTTGGCCGGGCGCCACGGATGCTCGGCGTCGACCTTGGCCGCGACGAGCATCGACTGGTAGCCGAGCGCCCGCGTGTCGAAGATCGGCGTGACCTGCCGGATGATCCGCTGCTCGATCAGCTCGGCGACGCGACGCAGGACGACGTCCTCCGCGACGCCGAGGACGGTGGCGACTTCGGCGTACGGCCGCGGCACGATGCGGAAGCCGCCCTGCATCGTGTCGAGCAGCTTCTTGTCGAACCCGTCGAGCGGGACGGCGGCGCCGTCCTTGCGCGAGCGGATCTTGGGGTTCACTGCAGCCACTGGGCGGCGTCCTTCGCGTAATAGGTGATGACGATGTCGGCGCCGGCGCGGCGGATCGAGGTCAAGGACTCGAGCACCGCGGTCCGCTCATCGAGGTGGCCCGTTGCGGCAGCCGCCTTGATCATGACGTACTCCCCGCCCACCTGGTACGCGGCGACGGGCATCCGGGTCGCCTCCTTGACGCGCCAGAGGACGTCGAGGTACGGCCCGGCCGGCTTGACCATGACCATGTCGGCGCCCTCCTCGACGTCGAGCAGCACCTCGCGCAGGGCCTCGTCGCCGTTGCCCGGATCCATCTGGTAGCCGCGCCGGTCGCCGAAGCTCGGCGTGCTCCCCGCGGCCTCGCGGAACGGGCCGTAGAACGCCGAGGCGTACTTGGCGCTGTAGGCGATGATCGGCGTGTCGCTGAACCCCTCCGCGTCCAGCGCGGCACGCAGCGCGCCGACGCGCCCGTCCATCATGTCGCTGGGCGCCACGCCGTCGGCGCCCGCGCGGGCGTGCGAGACGGCCGTGCGGGCCAGCAGCTCCAGCGAGGCGTCGTTGTCGACCGTGCCGTCCTCCAGGAGGCGGCCGCAGTGGCCGTGGTCGGTGTACTCGCACAGGCACACGTCGGTGAGCACGACGAGGTCGGGGTGGGCCGCCTTCAGCGCTCTGACCGCGAGTTGGACGGCGCCGTCGTCGTCCCAGGCGCCGGAGCCGTCGGCGTCCTTCTCGGCCGGGATGCCGAAGAGGATCACGGCCGGGACGCCCAGCGCGTGGGCGGCGCCGGCCTCCTCGACGGCGGAGACGATCCCGTGGCGGTCGACCCCGGGCATCGAGCCGATGGGCGAGCGGCCCTCGAGGCCCTCCTCGACGAACAGCGGCAGCACGAGGTCAGAGGGCGCCAGCGTGGTCTCGCGTACGAGGTCGCGCAGCGCACCGGTCCGGCGCAGACGGCGCAGGCGGGTGGCGGGGAAGGCGGCGGGCATCGCCCGTCAAGCGTAGCTGGGCCTCGCCGCCAGGCCGGTCACCGGCAGACCCCCGGCCCCATCGGGCGGCAAGGCCGGGCCTCGCCGCGGGGCCTCGCCGCGGGGCCGGTCACCGCGAGGCCTCCGCCGCACCGTCAGCGCTCGCGCGACTCCCAGTCCTCCAGGGTCATCGCATAGATCTCGTGGTCCTCCCACGTCCCAGCGATGTTGAGGTAGCGCAGCGCGCGTCCCTCGTGGCGGAAGCCCGCCTTCTCGACCACCCGGATCGACCGGATGTTGCGCGGGATGACCGCCGGCTGGACGCGATGGAGCCCGGCATGGCCGAAGGCGAACTCGCAGATGAGGATCGCGGCCGTCGTGGCGTGGCCGCGGCCGCCGCTGCCGGCCGCCGTCCAGTAGCCGAGCGTGGCGTTGCGCCAGGCGCCCTGCACGACGTTGCCCAGCGCGATGCGCCCGATGATCGCGTCGCCGTGCTCGCGGTCGAGCACGGAGAACGCGTAGCCCGTCCCGAGCTCCCAGGCCTCGACGTCGCGGCGCAGCGTCTCGGTCTGCCCGGCGCGCGTGTAGTGCGCCTCGGCGTGGATCGGCTCCCAGGGCGCCGTGTGGCTCCGGTTGCCGACGACGGCGGCGGTGAACTCGTCGACGTCGCGCAGGCCCAGGGGGCGGATGGCCGTCCGCTCGGCGTCGAGCCGGATCCTCGGTGGCACGTGCCCGATCACGAGGCCGAACGTAGCATTCCGGCCGGTGGCCGTCGCGCGGCCGATCGGCGCTCAGGAGGTCTCCTAGCCGAACCGCTGCAGCGCGACGCGCGCGACGATCGCCCAGCCCACGACGAGCGCGCCGAGGTGCGCCAGCGCGGTGCCCAGCCCGCCCGCGTCGTTGAGCGCGGCGTCGGCCGCGTCCAGCGCCGGACGGAAGGGGAACAGCGCCGAGATCACGCGGATCGCGTCGTAGAGGCCCGTGGCCACCGCGCCGCTGGGCACGAGCGCGAGGAACGCGATCGGCAGCGCCAGCAGGATGGCCAGCAGCGAGGCGGCACGCACCTCGCGCGCCAGCGCGCCGATCGCCACGCCCAGCGCGCCGAAGGCCAGGCCGCCCGCGACCAGCGCCACGACCCACAGCGGGAACCGCCCCCAGTCCAGCGACACGAACGCCGAGATGCCGGCGGTCATCAGCAGCGCCGTCGTCGCCGCGCAGCCCGCGGCCAGCACGACCTTCTCGGCCAGCAGCGCCTCGCGGGAGACCAGCCCGCGCACGAGACGGGCGAAGGCGTGCTCCTCGCGCTCGAGCGCGAGCATCCCCGCGGCCAGCAGCACGCACACGAGCATGAGCGACAGGGTCACCGCGACCGCCACCGCATAGGCGTCCAGCGGCGTGCGCCGGCCCTGCACGATGTGCTGGTCGACCTTGACCGGCGTGGCGAGCGAGCCGAGCACGACGTCGGACAGGCCGAGGTTGTTGATCGCCAGCTGCGCGAAGGACGACACCCGCTGCAGCGCCTCGCGGTCCGGCGAGCCGCGCGGCGTGCGCGTCAGCACGGAGTCCACCAGCGCCTTGGAGCGCTTGAGCCCGAGGATGTCGACGTCGCGCCCGAGGATCGAGAACTTGCCGCCCGACAGCAGGATGTCGAGGTAGCCGGCCGAGATCTGCGTCAGCTTGGTCGAGACCGCCCTGTTGAGCTCGGCCACGCGGGCGTCGATCGTCGACTGCACGAACTGCTGCTTGACCGGGTCCTCGGCGTTGTAGAGCACCTCGACGGTCGGCTTCTGCCCGCTGCCCGAGAGCGTGATCGTCCGCTGCAGCCGCTGGACCAGGTCGGCCGGGACGATGATCGCCGCGAGGACGTCGCCGTCGCGCACCTTGCGCTCCGCCTCGGCGCGGCTGTGGACGGTCACCGGCACGATCGACTGAAACAGCCGCTGGGCGTAGTCGGCGGGGTCGACCTTGGTCCCGCCGATCGTCAGCGTTCCGCCGGTGGACGGCAGCTGGTTGAGGATCGCGACGCGCGGCTTGTCGGGACCCTTCGACAGCGCGAGGCCGACCAGCACCGCGATCAGCAGCGGGTAGATCACCAGCAGCGAGACCAGCAGCGGCGAGCGGCGCAGGATGCGCAGGTCCTTGGCCAGGAGGAAGCGCACCTGCCTAGTGGCCCCGCGCCCGCAGGAACGCGACGAACGCGGCCTCGAAGTCGGCCTGCTGGGAGCCGACGGCGTCGTGCAGCGCGGCCGGCGTGCCGGTGAACAGCAGCTCGCCGTCGGCGAGGACGAGCACGCGGTCGGCGAAGCGCTCTGCCTCGGCGACGTTGTGCGTGGTGAACACGACCGCGGTCCCGCGGCGGGCCAGCGCCCCGACGAACTCCCACAGCCGCGCGCGCTGGCGCGGGTCCAGCGACGAGGACGGCTCGTCGAGCAGCAGGACGTCGGGATCGGCGAGCAGGCCGGCGGCGATGTTGACGCGCTGCCGGTTGCCGCCCGACAGCGTGCCGAGCTCGTCGCCGGCCCGGTCGGCCAGGCCGGTCTGCTCGAGCATCCGCGCGACGACCGCGTCCGGGTCGGCGACCTTCTCCAGCCGGGCGAAGAGGCGCAGGTTCTCGGCGACGGTGAGCTTGCCGTAGACCGCCGGCTGCTGCGGGACCCAGCCGACGTCGCGCGGGTCGCGGCTGACGTCGCCGCTGGTCGGCGCGAGCACGCCGCCGAGGATCGACAGCAGCGTCGTCTTGCCGGCGCCGTTGGGGCCGATGACCGCCAGCGTCTCCCCGCGGGCGGCGGCGAAGCTCACGCCACGCAGCGCGTCGCGGTCGCCGAAGCGCCGCGTCACGGCCCGCACCTGAAGGGCGGGGCCGTCCTCCGTCGCCGCTGCGGTCACCGCGGGGAGGCTACTTCCGTGGGCGGCAGGCTCGCGCCACACGCGCGGCAGTGCGCGTCGCCGGGCGTGCCCTGCGCTCCGCAGTTGGCGCAGCGGGCCCCCGGCGGCGACCCGGAGAGGCCGACGACGCTCGGCGTCCCCCACGGCTCCAGGACGAGGTGGCGCCGCAGGTACACGACGGTCTCGCGCAGCATCGCGGCGATGGGCAGCGACAGCAGCGCCCCGAGGAACCCGTAGGCCTCGCCTCCCAGCAGCAGCGCGAAGATCACCAGCAGCGGGTTGATGCGCAGCGGGTGGCCGAAGATGTAGGGGGCGACGATGTGGCCCTCGAGCTGCTGCAGCGCCGTGAAGAAGATCCCCAGCCAGACCGCGGTCAGCGGATCCTGGAAGAGCGCGACCAGCAGCGGCGGCAGCGCGCCGAGGAACGGCCCGACGAACGGGACGAGCTCCATCAGCCCGAACCACGCGCCGAACGCGAAGGCATATGTCTTGCCGTCCGGGAACACGCCGGTCGCCCCGAAGACCCAGAGGCCCGCGCCCGCACCGGTCCCCATCGCCAGGCTGAACAGGATCTGCCCCCGCAGGTAGCCGCCGACCGCTCGCTGGATCCGCGTGGGGAAGTCGTCCTCGGGGCTGCCGTCGCCCGGGGGCATGACGGTGCGCACGACGCTGCCGATCCGCTCGCCGTAGATCAGCATGTACACCGAGAGCACGATCACCAGCAGGAGGCCGAGGCCCGCGGTGACGACGGTCTTGAGGATCTGCCCGCCGAAGTTGACGATGTCGCTGGTCCCGCCGACGACCCGGTCCTGCAGCGTCTGCAGCGCGGTCTCCCCCTGGCGCTTGACCTCGACGTGGATGCCCTTGCGGTCGAAGTAGCCCTGCAGGTCGGCCAGCCGGGAGTTCGCGTCGTGGACGATGCCCGGCACGTCGTCGCCGAACTTCTGGGCCTGGTCGGCGACCGGGTTGGCCAGCAGGACGCCGGCGCCGACGAGCACGACCAGCAGCCCGAGGTAGACGACGAGGATCGCCAGCCCGCGCGGCACGCGCCGGGTCTGCAGGAACGAGACGATGGGGTTGAGGATCAGCGCCACGACCGCGGCGACGGTGAACGCGAGCAGCACCACGCCGGCCGCCTTGGCCACCAGGTACAGCGCCACGACCAGCAGCGGGAGCGTGACGAGCTGGATCCAGCGCGGCACGACGACCTTCTCGACCGCCGGCACGTCCGCGGGCGGCTCGGCCGTCGCCCGCGACTCGTCGTCGAGCGGGCCGTGGCCCTCCCAGTCGGTCTCGGCTGTGGGGTGGTCGGTGCTCATCTCTCCGGTCCGCCAGAGTATGCGACGTGCCCTCTGCCCCGACCATCCTCTTCGTCGGCGACGTCGTCGGCGGGCTCGGGCGGCGCACGCTGCTCGGTCTGCTGCCGGCGCTCCGTCAACGTCATGCCCCGGACTTCGTCGTCGTCAACGGCGAGAACATCGCCGGGGGGCTCGGGATCACCCCCAAGCTCGCCGACGAGCTGTTCGCCGCCGGCGTCGACGTCATCACCCTCGGCAACCACACCTACCGCCGCAGCGAGATCGGGCCGTACCTCGACAGCGGCAAGCCGATCGTCCGGCCCGCCAACTACCTGCGCACCCAGCCGGGCCGCGGCTCGGTCATCGTGGAGAAGGACGGCGTGCGCCTGGGCGTCGTCAACCTCAGCGGCAACGTGTACCTCCGCGCGGGGCGCGTCGCGTTCCTCGAGGTCGACGCGGTGCTGGCCGAGATGGACGGCAAGGTCGACCACGTGCTCGTCGACATGCACGCCGAGGTCACCAGCGAGAAGGTCGCGATGGGCTGGTACCTCGACGGGCGCGTGACCGCCGTCGTCGGCACGCACACCCACGTCCCCACCGCCGACGCGCGCGTCCTGCCGGGTGGCACCGCCTACATCACCGACGTCGGGATGACCGGCCCGCGCGGCGGGGTCATCGGCGTCAAGAAGGAACAGGCGATCGCGTCGCTGCGCACGCACATGAACGTGCGCTTCGAGACCAGCGAGGACGACCCGTGGCTCAACGGCGTGGTGATCACCGCGGCGCAGCGACCGCTGCGGGCCGCGGCGATCGAGCAAGTGCTCGAGCCGTGGCGGCCAGCGCCGCAAGGAGCAGGAGGTTCCTGACCCCCACGGCGGTCACCGCCCAGGCGTGCTGGAAGACGACGTCGAAGTAGTGCGACGGGAACCAGAGCTGCGTCACCAGGGCCGCGGCGACGGTCAGCGCCGCGGGCAGGCGCCCGCCGGGGATCGCCAGTGCGACCGCCGCCAGCGGCAGCAGCCAGCAGACGTACTGCGGCGAGAGCACCTTGCTCAGCGACACGAGCGCGAGCGTCACCCCGAAGGACGCGAGGATCAGGGCGTCGGTGCGCGGACGGCGCGCCGCCAGGGCGACCAGCCCGACGACGGCGGCCACCGACAGCAGCGTCGCGAGCGCGAGCACGACGCCGGCGGCGCCGCCGTCCAACCCGTTGGACTTGAAGCGGTCGTGGCGGATCGGGTCGCCGGTGACCGCCGAGCCGCCCAGCACCTCCAGGACGCTCGCCGCGCTCGACTCGATCTGCACGGGCCGGTCGAGGTGGAACCGCACCATCGTCGACGGGAAGCCGCCGAGCGCCGCGAACGGCACGCCGAGCGCCAGGACCACGACCGCGAACGCCGCGGCGGCCCGGACCGCCGCGCGCCGGTCGCCGCGGCCGATCAGCCACGCCAGCGCGACGAGCGCGATCGCCGCCGGGTAGAGCTTGGCCATCGTCCCCAGCCCCAGCAGCGCCAGCCCCCAGGTCGGGCGCTGACGCACGATCAGCGCCAGCCCCACCAGCGTCAGCGCGGCCGGCAGCAGGTCGATGTGCGTGCGCACGAGCGCCCCCGCGACGGGCGGCAGCAGCACCATCGCCCAGCCCGCCGTGGCGCCGCCCAGCGACCAGGCCGCGAGTTGCGCGACGATCGCGCAGCCGAGCATCGCCAGCGACAGCCCGACGGCGCTGCCGCCGATCAGCCCGATGGGCAGCAGCGCCAGCGGCGGGTACTCGAAGTCGAAGTCGCGATACGGGACCTGCCCGTCGGCCAACAGCTGGTGGTCGACCGAGTAGACGTACAGGTCGTTGACGACGTCGCCGGAGAACGGCCCGTGGTGCGTGCTGATGAGCCAGACGACGACCAGCGCGGCGACGCTGAGCAGCACGCCGAGCCGGCTATTGCCGTGCGAACGAGGCCCTGGGCGAGGTCGCGCCCCTGATCTCGCCCCACGCGCCAGCATCAGGCGGGGTCGGGGACCCGGAAGCGCCCGAACAGCGCGACCGCCGCGAACGGGAAGAACCACACGAGGTAGAGATAGAACCAGTAGCTCAGGCCGAGCTGCAGCGCGATGACCACCGCGGCCGCCATCGCGGCCAGGCCGATGACGTCGCGCCGGCGCGGGATCAGGCCGGCGGCCAATGCGAAGAGGATCGCGCCGACCTGCCACACCTGCTCGGGCCCGCGGAGGTCGTGCAGGCCCCAGATCGACAGCGGGGCGATGCGGCCGGCCTGGAAGCCGATCGTGCGGTCATAGACGAAGCGCAGCGACTCGCCGCGCAGGAGCACCGGCGCCCACACGACGGCGCTCACGGCGACGAAGCCCAGGGTGAAGAGCACGGTCGTCCGCAGCCACGTCCCGCGCCGGGCGCCGTGGGTGGCCATCAGCGGCACGAGCCCGAGCGAGCCGAACTTCGTGAACCCGGCCAGCGCCGCCACCGCCCCGCGCGCGGCGGGCCGGCTGGCCACGAACAGGCTCAGCGCGGCCAGCGCCGCGACGAGTCCGTCATTGCTGTTGCAGTTCAATGCATACAGGCTGAACGGCCAGGTGACCCAGGCGTAGGCCAGGACGACCCCGAGCCCAGGCCCGCGGATCTGACGCCCGGTGAGGAACAGCAGCAGCAGCGTCATCAGGTCGAAGGCGATCGCGGCGGCGTGCGCGGCCGGGAGATCGTCCCAGCGCCCGCTCCACGGTCTGGCCTGCTCGAACGGGACGTAGGCCTCGTAGGCGAACGGCCCGTAGGTGTCGCCGTGCTCGTTGTCCTTGGGGTAGCTGCCGTACAGGTGATGCCCGTCGGCCAGGCGGTCGGCGCCGATCACCCCCGAGTAGCCGACGTCGATGACGTTGGACGACGTGACGTTGAGCCCGATGCGGAAGCCGACGAGGAACACGACGGCGACCGCCAGCCACACGGTCGGCACCAGCAGCGGCAGCGTCCGCCGCTCCTCCTCGGGCCCGGGCGCCCGGCGCTGCAGCCCGATGGCGAGCATCCGCGCCAGGAGGTAGAGCAGCAGGACGGCGATGATCGGGACCGACGCGTTCAGGTTGGCGTCGTTGAAGTACGCGACCGACACGCCGAACCCGACGAGCGCCAGCAGGTCCAGGTGCAGCCAGCGCAGCAGCCGGCGCGGCGTGACGAACGGCGCGACGAACAGCAGCGACAGCGGGATCCAGACCCACGGCGAGTTGACCTTGCGCCCGAACGCCCCGGAGTAGCCGCGCGTCATCGTCCACGCGACCTGCGGGCCGGTCCACGCCTCGGTGATCGCGCCCGTGGCGTCGTCGATGTAGACCTGAGCGACCTCGACGCGCTGCTTGCCCGTCCCGGGCGTGAACCAGCTGACCTGCCAGCGCGTGCGGCCCTTGAGGAAGACCTCGGGCTTGGCCGTGCGGTACTTGCGCAACGCCTTCTGGACCTTCTCGTTGCGCGACGCGATCGCCTGCGCCTGCTTGCCCGACAGGCGGTGCCCGGCGGGCGGCTCGTCGAGCTGGCTGGGCCGGACGACGGCGTTGTTGTCGGTGATGGACCGGGCGGGCGGGAGCAGTGCGGGGCCACCGAGCGACCCTGCGGTCGGGCCCGCGGAGGACTGCGCCCCGGCCGGCCCGGCGGCGAGGAGGCCCAGCAGCGCGGCGGCGGTCAGCAGCAGCGCGATCGACGGCGCCAGCGCGCGCGTCAGTCGCCGAACGTCCAGAGCTTGTTCCCGAGGAAGTTGCAGGGGGTGGCGGCCGCGACGGCGATCGCCTGCGCCAGGACCTCGGCGAGACCGGCCTCCCCCACGAGCAGCTGCAGCAGCGCCAGGTTGATGACGAACGCGGCGAGGCTGACCGTCAAAAAGCGGGCCGCCTGGTGCCCGGGATGCCCTTCGGCGGCATCGAAGGTCCAGTGCCGGTTCCACCAGAAGTTGTTGGTGACGGCCACCGCGAACGCCGCGACGGCGGCGAGGCGATAATCCAGGCCGATCGCGTGCACGCAGACGGCGAACGTGGCGAGGTTGACGACGTAGCCGCTAGCGCCCACGGCCGTGAAGCGCGCCAGCTGCCACCAGTTGCGGCGCTCGCGCATCCCGCGGCGGACGCGGTCGCGGCGGCGCGGCTCGAGGAGGGCGTCGGGCACGTCGCGGTCAGAGTACCCGTCCTCGTCGGCCATGGCCTCAGCTCGCGCCGAAGTGCCGGCGGACCATCGGGGCGACGTCGGTGATCGACCAGGCGCCGGGGCCGGCGCCCTCCGGGGCGGGAACTCCGCAGAACGCCAGGGCGCCGAGCGAGTCGGAGTGGTGCAGCGAGCCGTGGCTGCCGCCGCCGACGTGGTCGGCGCCGCCCCAGTCGGGGAACTCGTGGCCGGGGCCCGCCGACAGCAGGACGTCGCCCGCGGTCGCGCAGTTCAGCGCCGCCCAGACGCGGCGCAGCGCGTCGGGGTAGTCCGGGCTGTCGAAGCGCCCGTCGCTCGTGGCAGCGGCCAGCGCGGTGAGGTCGCCCTCCACGCTCCAGGCGTTGCCGCGCGCGTCGCGCAGCGGTCCGCCCGGGGCGAAGCGCAGCTCGCCGCGCCCCGGCGCGCGCACGACCGCGCGGTCGCCCTCGCGCCAGGCGAGGACGTCGACACCCGGGATGGCGCTCGCGGTCTCGACGACGCGGGGGACGATCGCGTCGCGCGCCTCGGGCACCAGCGCGTAGATCATGGCCGCGCGCTGGTTGGGGCACAGCGCCAGCTCGGCGTCGTCGACGCCGCCGGCGCCCGGACCGGCGACGGCCCAGTCCGCGAACGCGTCGCGCAGGTCGATCCGGCGCTCGACCGCCGCGTGGGAGTGGTCGGCGCAGACGATCACCGCGTGCGTGTCGAGCAGGCGGTCGATTCCCCCCACCGCGTCGGCGACCCGCTGCAGCTCGCGATCGGCCGCGGCGATCGACGCCGGCTGTGCGTGCGGGCCGTTCTTATGGGAGTAGGTGTCGTTGTCGGGCAGCGACAGCAGCAGGAAGTCGTACAGGTCGCGCGCCGCGAGCCACGCGCTGACGCAGCCCGAGTGCTGGTCGCGGATGCCCGGCATCCCCAGCTGGCTGCGACACCCGGTCTGCCGGCTGGCGAAGAGGTCGGCGTAGAACAGCTCGCGCGGCCCCATCACGGGCTTGCGGAACAGCGTGCCGGCCAGGCGAGTGAGCGCGGTCTCGCGCGAGATGGGGTGCTCATGGCGGCCGCGGTAGACGAGGAACGTCGTGCCGGCGGTGCGGACGCCGAGGTCGTCGAGCGACTCGTAGACGGTCTCGATGTCGGCGTTGAGGTGCGACCCGTTGAGGTTGTACACCGTGTCGGTCAGCTGGCGGGCGATGCCCAGCTTGCGCGCCGCCCGGAACGACGAGCCGTACTCGACGTAGCGACGCTCCGTGCGCGACCACCAGTTCATCGCCGCGATGTGGTGGCGGTCCTGCAGGACGCCGGTGGCGATCGACGTCGCGCACACCGGCGTGACCGACGGGAACGCGGCGCACAGCTCGGAGACGAACGTCCCGCGCTCGAGCACCGCGGCGATCACGGGCGCCTTGCCCTGCTCCACCGCTCGCTGGAGCATGGAGGGCTTGCAGCCGTCGATGACGGCCAGCAGGAGCTTCACCGGAGGATGCGCAGGCCCGCGTACTTCTGATCGGACCGGCGCCGGCCCGTGACCAGCAGGGCGATCAGGAAGCCCACGGCCAGCAGGCTGAGCGGCGGGAACAGGATGCTCGCCCCGGCGACGACGAGCGCCGCGGCCTCGCCGTAGAACGGCAGCGCGGCCGCCGCGGCCGCGTCGTTGGCGCTCGCGAAGCGGGCGCGTACGCGGTGAAAGAGCTGGCGCGACACCGAGCTGGCGAGGTACGCGACGAGCGCGCCGATGAGCAGCCCGTACCACCAGACGCCGTGCCGATCGTCGATCGAAGCGGCGCACAGCAGCGCGCCGAGCCCGATGCCCAGGCCGCTGAGCGCGGCCTCACCGCGACCGGTCTCCAGCGCGCGGCGCGCGAAGACCGAGGCGACCAGGGCGACCGCGAGGGCCAGCAGCCACCACGGCGACTCCAGGAAGGCGAACTCCGTCCCGTCGAAGTCGAGGCCGAGGTCGTCGCTGGCCAGCGCTCCGGCGAGCAGGGCGGGCAGGAACGGGCGCAGGCCGGTCGCCGAGGCGAGGCCGAGCCCCTGGAGGATGTCGAGGAGGAGCTTCATCGGTACCGTGCCCCGGGACCATGACAGACCGCAGGTCCGAGGGTCCCGACGACGAAAGCAGAGGCGGCATGTCCGCGCCCCGCCGCCCCCAGCGCCCCGCCGCGCACGAGCTCGAGCGCTACGCCGGCCTGTTCGCGGCGCGCACGCGCGCGATGAAGTCGTCGGCGATGCGCGACCTGATGGCCATCACCGAGCGCCCCGAGGTCATCTCCCTGGCCGGCGGGCTGCCCGACACCTCGACGTTCCCGCCGGAGAGCTTCGCGTCGATCATGGCCAAGGTCGCCGTCGACTCGACCGCAGCGGCGCTGCAGTACGGCCCGACCGAGGGCCTGGGCATCACCAAGGACGCCATCCGCCACGTCATGGCCGCCGAGGGCACCGAGGTCGACCCCGAGGACATCCTGGTCACCACCGGCGGCCAGCAGGTCATCGACCTCGTCTGCAAGACGCTGATCGACCCGGGCGACGTCATCGTCGCCGAGGCGCCGACCTACCCGGGCGCGATCCCGGCGTTCTGCTCCTACCAGGCCGACGTCGTGCAGATCGAGATGGACGCCGACGGCATGCCGATCGACGTCCTCGAGGAGACGCTCGACCAGCTCGAGCGCGAGGGTCGCCGACCGAAGTTCATCTACACCATCCCGAACTTCCAGAACCCGGGCGGCGTGACGATGTCGTTGCCGCGCCGCAAGCGCCTGGTCGAGGTCGCCGCCGAGAGAGAGATCCTCGTGCTGGAGGACAACCCCTATGGGTTGCTCCGCTACGAGGGCGATCCGCTGCCGACGCTGATGTCGCTGGCGGACGGCGAGTACATCATCTACCTCGGGACGTTCTCCAAGATCCTGTCGGCGGGGCTGCGCCTGGGCTGGGCCGTGGCGCCGGCGCCGGTGCTGGCCAAGATGAACCTCGGCAAGCAGGGCGCCGACCTCTGCTCGTCGTCGTTGACCCAGCACTTCGTGGCGCAGTACTTCGCCGAGGGCCGCTGGGAGCCCTACCTCCAGTCGCTGCGTGGGCTCTACCGCGGACGGCGCGACACGCTGCTGGGCGCGCTGGCCGAGCACTTCCCGGCCGAGGCGACCTGGACCGAGCCGCAGGGAGGGCTGTTCGTGTGGGCGACGCTCCCCGACTACCTGGACACCACCGACCTGCTGGCGCGCGCGCTGCAGCGCAACGTGGCGTTCGTGCCGGGTCGCGGCGCGTACCTCGACGGCCGCGGCGGCTCGTCGATGCGCCTGAACTTCTCCGGCGTCGGCGGCGCGGAGATCCGCGAGGGCATCCGCCGCATCGGGGAGGTCATCGGCGAGCAGGTCGAGCTGTTCGGGTCGCTGACGGGTGGCCGGCCGCCGGCGCCGGCCGCCCCACCGGTCTCCGCGCCCGACCCGGAGCTGGCCGACGTGCTGCACCTGCCGCGCACGCCGCGCCCCGGCGCGCAGCGGTCGGACGGGCGTCCGTGACGCGCGTCGCGGTGCTCAAGGGCGGCCGGTCGCTGGAGCGCGAGGTGTCGTTGCGCTCGGGCGCGCGCGTGGAGGACGCGCTGAAGCGCCTCGGCCACGAGGTCCACGGGCTCGACGTCGACCACGACCTGGTGCGCCGGCTGCGCGAGCTCGCCCCCGACGTCTGCTTTTTGGCCATGCACGGGCGCGACGGCGAGGACGGCACGGTGCAGGAGCTGCTGGAGATCCTGGGCCTGCCCTACACCGGCTCGGGCGTGTCGGCCTGCATCCGCTGCTCCGACAAGGTCCTGGCCAAGCACCACATGCTCGACGCCGGCCTGCCCACGCCCGACTTCGTCGCCTTCACCGAGACGGCGTTCAAGCAGCTCGGCGCCGCCGAGGCGCTGGGCGAGATCGACGCGCGCCTCGGGTTCCCGATGGTCGTCAAGCCCGCCGACCAGGGCAGCGCCCTGGGGCTGAGGGTCGCCCAGAGCGCCGCCGACGTGCCGACCGCGCTGGTCGCCGCCTTCTCCTACTCGGGCAAGGTCCTGCTCGAGCGCCACGTCGCGGGCCGCGACCTCGCGGTCTCCGTGCTGGACGGCGTGGCGCTGCCGATCGTCGAGGCGGTGCCGGAGGGCGGCGTCTACGACTTCGACGCGCGCTACGAGATCGGGCGCTCCGCGTTCGTCTGCCCGGCGGACCTGCCGCCGGAGGTCACCGCACGGGCGCAGGAGCTGGCCGTGGCGGTCCACGAGCTGCTCGGCTGCCGCGACGTGTCGCGCATCGACCTGCTGCTCGACGCCGAGGGCGGACTCCACGTCCTGGAGGCCAACGTCATCCCCGGCCTGACGGCCACCAGCCTGCTGCCGCAGGCCGCCGACGCCGCGGACATCGGCTTCGACGAGCTCATCGGGCGGCTCGTCGAGCGCGCGCTGACGCGCGGCGCCTCAGCCGTCTGAAGCGAAATCCTCTGGGGACACCTGGTCCAAAAACTCCTTGAAGCGGTCAACGACCTCTTCGGTGTCCTCGACCTCGTGCTCGAACTCGATCGCCGACTCGGCGATGACCTCCTCGGCGGCGAAGATGGGGGCACCGGAGCGCACGGCGATCGCCAGCGCATCAGACGGTCGGGAGTCGATCTCCACGTCGCGCCCGGCCGCGTTCAGCGTGATCGTCGCGAAGAAGGTGTTGTCGCGCAGCTCGGTCACGGCGACCTGCGTGCACTTGACCTCGAGCTCGCTCAGCATGTCGCACACGAGGTCGTGGGTCATCGGGCGCGGCGTCGTCGCTCCCTGCAGTTTCATGAGGATCGCCGCCGCCTCGGGATGTCCGATCCAGATCGGCAGGAACTTGTTGCTGTCGACGGTCTTCAACAGCACGATCGGCTGCTTTCCGACCATGTCGAAGGAGACGCCGTAGATGACCATTTCCTGCACGAGAAGAGCTCCTCGGTGGCTGTTCGGCCAGTATAGGCGCGGCCCGCTCCCGCCTTCGCGGGGAGACCTGAACGGGCCGTACAACGGACGAAGCCCCCGGAGGACGGGGGCTTCAGATGGGCGATCCAGGATTCGAACCTGGGACCTCTTCCTTATCAGAGAAGCGCTCTAACCGACTGAGCTAATCGCCCGCTGCGGGCCGGAAGTGTAGCGCGGGCCTAGGCGCCGTTGCGGACTCGCCGGGCGAGGGCCAGCGCGTCATCCAGCGAGCCCACGGCGAGCTCCACCTTGTAGCCCGTGCCGCGCGGCCGGACCCTGACCTCGGTCCCCAGGGCGCCGCCCAGGGCGTCGGCGATCTCGGCCGCCGCGGCCGCCTGGTCGGGGTGCACGACGGTGGCGGCGCGGGCCCCCGGCGTCGAGGCGGCGGCGTTCGCCTGCCGCGCGCGATCCTCGGTGACGCGGACCGACCAGTCGCCGTCGACGGCAGCGCGCCCCAGGCGCTTGCGGTCGGCGTGGTCCTCGGCGAGCAGCAGCGCCTTGCCGTGGCCCTCGGTCAGGGCCCCGGTCTCCAGGAGCGCGAGGGTCTCGTCGGGTAGGTCGAGGATGCGCAGGAGGTTCGAGATCGCCACGCGGCTGCGGCCCACCTTGCGGCCGACGGCCTCGCGCGTGAGGTTGAGCTCCTCGACGAGGGCGGCCACCGCGCGGGCCTCCTCGACGGGGTTGAGGTCCTCGCGCGCCATGTTCTCGACGAGCGCGATCTCGAGCGTCGTCGCGTCGTCGCGGTCCTGGACGAGCGCCGGGACCTGGTCGAGGCCCGCGAGCTTGGCGGCGCGCCAGCGGCGCTCGCCGGCGACGATCTCGAACGTCCCGCCCGCGCGCGGGCGCACGAGGACCGGCTGCAGGACGCCACGCTCCTCGACCGACTCGGCGAGGGCCTGCAGCGCCGCGTCGTCGAAGCGACGGCGGGGCTGCGAGCGGTTGGGCTTGAGGAGGTCGACCGAGAGCTCGCGCAGCTCGGCGGTGCCCGGAGCACCGTCCTCGGGCGTCGAGACGCTGAGGATCGCCGCCAGGCCGCGTCCCATGCCGCGCTCAGCCACGGGCCGCGACCTCCTTGGCCAGCTCGAAGTAGGCGTCGGCGCCGACGCAGTGCGGGTCGTGGTGGATGACCGGGCGGCCGTAGCTGGGCGCCTCGCCGATGCGGACGTTGCGCGGGATGACCGTGTCGAAGACGAGCTCGGGGAAGTGCTCGCGCACCTCGCGCTCGACGTCGCGGGCCAGGCGCGTGCGGCCGTCGTGCATCGTCAGGAGCATCCCGGCCACCGACAGGCGCGGGTTGAGCTCGCGCTGGATCAGGGCCAGCGTGTCGAGGAGCCCGGCGAGACCCTCGAGCGCGAAGTACTCGGTCTGGACCGGCACGATCACGCGGTCGGCGGCCACCAGCGCGTTGACGGTCAGCGGGCCCAGTGACGGCGGGCAGTCCAGGATCGTGAAGGCGAAGCGCTCGCGCACGCCGGTCAGCGCATCGCGCAGGCGACCCTCGGAGCCCGGCTGGCGCGGCAGCTCGACGTTGGCGCCGGCGAGGTCCGGGGAGGCCGGGAGGACGAACAGCCGCTCGATCGCCGTGGGGACGAGGCACTCCTCGGCGGTCGCCTCGCCCGAGAGGACGTCGTAGATGTTGGGGACCGTGTCCTTGGCGAGGCCGAGCCCGACCGTCGCGTTCGCCTGCGGGTCGATGTCGATCAGGAGGGTGTCGTAGCCGGCCTCCGCGATGCACGCCGCGACGTTGACGGCGGTGGTCGTCTTGCCCACCCCGCCCTTCTGGTTCGCGATCGCGTAAACGGTGCCCATGCGCGGCTCACGGTAGCGGCGCAAGCGGTCGGACGGCACGTCCCCATTCGGCCCCGAATCGCAAGCCTGACCCTCGACCTCAGCCCCGCAGTGGCCGTTTGCGGGCCATTCCCTCGCGGCGTGGGTAGCGCGCCGGCGTAGGACTGACCTTCGAGTAGACGTAGAGCCACCGGCGATCGGCGCCGGAGAATGGCTCCACGGCGAGCGGTGGCCCGGCGTCGAGGCCGAGCAACGACGCAGCCGCCACTCCATCAGCCTCCTCGGACGGATCCACCTTCCCTTTCCACGCCACGAGCGATCCTCCTGCAACCAGCAGCGGCGCGGCGTACTCCGCGAGGACGTTCAGCGAAGCGAGTGCCCGCGCGGTCACGACGTCCTGCGTCCCGAGCCCCGCCGGCCACGCCTCGGCCCGTGCGTTGACGACCTCGACGTTTCCCAGGCCCGCCTCGTCCGCGGCACGCCGAAGGACCTCGCACTTCTTGCCCACGCTCTCCACCAGCGTGACCCGCGCCGCCGGCAACGCCGCGGCGAGGGCCAGGCCGGGAAACCCACCACCACTCCCCAGATCGACGATGGTGCGTGCAGCGCGCACGGCCGGAACGGCCAGACCCGCCAGGGAGTCGGCAACATGCGCATCGACGCCGGCCACCGGATCGCGGACGGTGGTGATGGACACGGGCTCGGCGGCCACCAGGTCGAGGATGACCTTCAACTGGGCGGGCGCCGCAGCCGGAAGCTCCCAGCGTTCGGCGAGCTCGGCAAGGCGATCATCCACGGCAGACACGCCGCGGAGCGTAGAGCGGGAGCGGGGCCGCAGCGTTCCACGTGAAACACCAGACGCTCGCAGCTACACAGGGCCTCGGAGGTTGAGGCGCACAGCAGCCACCTGGGCGTTCCACGTGAAACACCAGACGCTCGCAGCTACACGGCGCTCGTGAAGCGCGCAGCAGCACCTGAGCGTTCCACGTGAAACACCTACGACGCTGGGTCGGGTGCCGTTCTCCAGCTGTCGGCAAAGTGGGGATGCGTGATGTCGTCACCCGGCCGCGCAGCCGAAAGCGCGCACATGCCAGGACGGACGGCGCGACCGAAGCAGTCACAGATACACCGACGCTCGCGGCACGACGACTGGCGCGCGAGCGGAGCGGCCGGTGACGAGCGTCCCGCATCACCGCTCAGCCAGCCACGCTCCGAACCCTCGACAAACGCGCCCCGAGAGAACTACGGCTTCAGCGGCGACACGACGAGATGCCGCTCGGGCTCGTCACCCTCGCTGTGCGTATCCACGCCGCCCCGCTCCCGCAGGTACTCGTGGACATGCTTGCGCTCGCTGGCGGTCATCGCGTCCAGCGCGACCTCGCGGCCGAACTTCTCCGCGTCGATCGCCGCCTGGTCGGCCTGCTTCTCCAGCGCCTCGCGCCGGCGCGCCCGGTACCCCTCGGCGTCGACGACGATCCGGCGGCGCTCGATCGTGGGATCGGCCAGCAGGATCCGCTGCGCGAGGTGCTGCACCGCGTCGATCGTCTGGCCGTGGCGGCCGATGAAGATCCCGAGGTCGTCGCCGTTGAGCGTACCGGTGAGCGCCTCGTCGTTGGACTCGATCACGACGGTGGCCTCGAGGCCGAGGCCGCTCACGATGTGCTCGAGGAGGTCCTGGAAGACCGCCTCCTGCGTGCGCTCCGCGGCCATGGCTAGCGCCGCCTCCCGGACCGCTTCTTCTTGCGGTTGCGGGGCGGCGGCGGCGGGGCCTTGGAGACGCGCGTCTCCTCCTTGACCGCCGCCGGGGACGCAGACGCCCCTGACGCCTGGCCCGACAATCGCGCGAGTAGGCCGCCGCCGGTCGCCGGCGCGGTACTCGCTCCGGCGGCGCCGCCTGGCAGCTCTGGGAGCGTCGTCGCGGGCGTGCCGTGGCCGATCACGCGCCGCAGGAACTGCTGCTGGCCGATGGTCCAGATGTTCGTCGTGATCCAGTACATGATCAGGCCGGCCGGGAAGCCGAAGACGAACCCGACGAACAGGAACGGCAGGACCAGCATGATCAGCTTCTGGTTCTTGTCGGCCGTCGCGGTCATCATCAGCAGGCTGGAGACCAGCTGCGTGCCGACGTACAGCACCAGCAGCACCACGAGGACCGTGCCGGTGGCCTTGTCGGTGATGTCGTGGATGAACCAGAACTGCGACGCGTCCGTCTGCCCGCAGGGCTTCGGGTTGGACACGTTGGCCGGGTTGATGTCCGGGCAGATGTCGTGCCGCAGGTCCTTGCGCAGCATGTAGAAGAGCGACAGGAACACCGGCAGCTGCGCCACCAGGGGCAGGCACGAGGCAAACGGGTTGACCTTGTGCTCCTGGTAGAACTTCATCGTCTCCTGCTGGAGACGCTGCTTGTCGTCCTTGTACTTCTCCTGCAGGACCTTCAGGTGCGGCGCGATGCGCTGCAGCGCCTGCATCGAGCGGAACTGCTTGACCGCCAGCGGCAGCAGCGCGGCCCGCACGACGATGGTCAGCAGGATGATCGACAGGCCCCAGCTCGCGCCGAAGCTGTCGTGGAAGAACTTGAGGACCGACTCGAAGACATCGACGAGCGGTTGCAGGATGTTCGCGGTGATGGGGACCATGGCTCAGGCCTGCGGAGGCCGGACGTGGGAGGACGGCGGACGGAAGAGCCGCTGGGCTTCGACGGGGTCGTAGCCGCCATGGCTCCAGGGGTTGCAGCGGAGCAGCCGCCAGCCGGCGAGGATCAGGCCCCGGAGTATGCCGAACCGCCCGATCGCCTGCGCGGCGTAGGCGGAGCAGGTCGGCTCGTACTTGCACCGGCGCGGGAAGAGGGGCGACACGAAGCGCTGATAGGCGACGATCGGCGCCACCGCGATGCGGCGCGCCCAGCCGCTCACGACGGTGTTCCGGGACGCTCGCCGACCGAGCGGCCGATGAGCTCGCCCAGGGCGGCGCGCACGCCCTCGAGGCCCTCGCGCTCGGCGAGCTCCTTGGCCTCCGGGCGCGCCACGACCACGACGTCGGTGTCGGATGGCAGCCGCTCGGCCTCGGTGACGAACGCCTCGCGCAGCAGCCGCTTGACGCGGTTGCGGTCGACGGCGCCGCCGACCTTGCGGGACACCGACAGCCCCATGCGGGGGCCGGCCGAGAGCTCCTGCGGAGCGGCCGACGCGACGGTCCCGCGCGGGAACACGTAGAGGACCAGGTGCCGGTTCCCGATGGAACGGCCCTGGCGGTAGACGCGCTCGAACTCGGCGCTGCGCGACAGACGGCCCTTCTTCGGCCGCTTGGGGCTGCCGCTCACGCGCGAAGGCGCGTCGACATTCAGACGGTCAGCCGCTTGCGGCCCTTGTCGCGGCGACGCTTGAGCGTGAGACGACCGGCTCGGGTCGCCATGCGGGTGCGGAAGCCGTGCGCGCGGGCGCGCTTACGACGCTTGGGCTGGTAGGTGCGCTTCATGAGAAGTTCGTGCTCCGTCGGGGTCGGCGGCAGGCAGGCTGACGCGCAAGAGACCGGCGGGCCAGTCTAGCGGCCCCGGCGTCGCGGCGGCTTTCCACGCCGTCCTCCACAGCTGCTAACACCCGCCAACAGTGGAGCGGACCGCTCCGGATCGCGTTTTCCGCGGCATTTGCGGCGTCATGCGAACGGGTCTGCGGAGGCGCCCCGACGGCCGGAGGTCACCTGCTACGTTTCTCCCGCGCCGGTGCCACGGCGACTCCTTTGCGAGACCCTGGCGCCCGGCATCCTCCCCCATCTGTCGCACCCCTGTTCCAGAGGAGCTGCACCGCCCTGCCGTGACGCCGGACCCTGCCCACATCTGGACCCGCCTGCAGGCGGAGCTTCGACGCAGGGTCCCGGACGCCACCTACGACATCTGGCTCGAGCCGCTGCGCTGGGGCGGGATCGACGGCGACCGGGCCATCCTCCTCGCGCCGGCCGAGGTGCGCACCTGGGTCCAGGAGCGCTTCTCCAGCGTGCTCGAGGCGGCAGCCCGCGAGGCCTTCGGCGACCAGCCGCTGCACGTCGAGGTGCGCGGCGAGGACGACGCACGCTCGGCCAACGCCGAGGGCCACCGCCGCGGTGGCGCCGCGGGGCGCGCCCCGGCCGGCACCTCCCGGACCGCCGCCGGCGACACCCGGCAGGACCTCTTCGGCGACGAGGTCTCGCGGCTGAACCCGAAGTTCACCTTCGAGCAGTTCGTCATCGGCGACGCCAACCGCTTCGCGCACGCCGCGGCGCTGTCGGTCGCCGAGCTCCCGGGCCAGGCCTACAACCCGCTCTTCATCGTCGGACCTCCCGGCGTCGGCAAGACCCACCTCCTGCACTCCATCGGCAACTACGTGCGCTCCTATGGCGGCGGGCTGACCGTCCGCTACACGACGACCGAGCGGTTCACGAACGAGTTCCTCGCCGCCCTGCAGTCGCGCGACGTCGACGCCTTCAAGCAGCGCTACCGGCGCAACGACGTGCTGCTCATCGACGACGTGCAGTTCCTCGAGAGCAAGGTCAAGACCGAGGAAGAGTTCTTCCACACCTTCAACGCCCTGCACGAGACCGGCAGCCAACTGGTGCTCACCTCGGACCGTCCGCCCCGCGACATGGCCGCGCTGCAGGACCGCCTGCGCCAGCGCTTCGAGTCCGGCCTGCTGGTCGACATCCAGTCGCCGGATCCGCGCACGCGCCTGACCGTGCTGCGCAAGCGTGCCCACCACGACGGCATCCCACTGGCCGACGACGGCGTGCTCGAGCTCATCGCCGACCGCGTCACCGGCAACGTCCGCGGCCTGGAGGCGGCGCTCATCCGCGTCGTCGCCTACGCCTCGCTGACCGATGCCGTGATCGACCGCGCGCTGGCCTCCGACGTGCTGACCCAGCTCTACGGCCGGGCGGCCCGCAACGCCGCCGCCGGCCCGCCCACCGTCGAGCTCATCCAGGAGGTCGTCGCCGACGTCTTCGGGCTCACGCGCGAGGAGCTCGTCTCGCCCAGCCGCACGGCGCGCGTCGCCTGGCCACGACAGGTCGCGATGTACCTCTCGCGCGAGCACACGCACGAGACGCTCCCGGCCATCGGCCGGAGCTTCGGCGGCCGCGACCACTCCACCGTCCTGCACGCGTGCAAACGTGCGGCCACCCGCATCGGGACCGATCCCGATGCCTACGACGCGGTGGCGACCATCACCGCGCGGTTGACCGATCCCGACCGCGACTCAGCGGTTTGACCGGCGCTGTTGACAGACTCGGTCGGCTCGTGTGCGTGAAAACCCCGCAACGTCCGGCCAGCTCAGCGCCTGTCCACACATCAACAGGACCTATGACTCCTGAATCTCTCTTGAGGTCTCCATCGTGAAGCTTTCGACGTCCAGCGCTGAACTGCTCGCTCAGCTCCAATCCGTCTCGCGCGTCGCCTCGACGCGCAGCGCCGTCCAGGCGCTCTCCGGCGTGCAGCTCGCGGCGACGTCCTCCGGCGTCGAGCTGCGGGCCACCGACATGGAGATGGCCCTGCGGGTGCCGCTGACCGCCGAGGTCGCTCGCGAGGGCACCGTCGTGCTTCCGGCGCGGCTGCTCCTCGACGTCGCGCGGAGCCTGCCCAAGGGCGCCGAGCGCGTGGAGCTGGAGCTCCGGCCCGAGCAGCAGGACGTCGAGGTCATCGCCGGATCGGCGAAGTTCCACCTCCGCACGCTGCGCGCCGAGGACTTCCCGCCGCTGCCTGGGGTGGGTGGGTCCGATTCCGGCGACACGGTCG
The DNA here is from genome assembly GCA_036009425.1 of Baekduia sp. GTDB lineage: Bacteria > Actinomycetota > Thermoleophilia > Solirubrobacterales > Solirubrobacteraceae > Baekduia. The sequence continues at coordinate 25,784 of DASYLT010000118.1, forward strand.
TCGACGTCCCCGCGCCGGCGTTCGTCGCGACGATCGAGAAGGTCTCGAAGTCCGCGTCGCGCGACGAGACGCGCCCGATCCTCACCGGCATCCTCGTGTCGGCCTCCGGCGCCGAGCTGCGGATGGTGGCCACCGACTCCTACCGCCTGAGCGTCAAGGAGACGGCGCTCGAGGTGCCGCTGGACGGTGGCTTCGAGGCCAACGTCCCGGCCCGGGCCCTGGACGAGCTGCGCTCGATCGTCGGCAACACGGGCGCCGAGACGATCCGCATCGGCGTGCGCTCCAACCAGGTCGTCTTCGAGGTCGGCGGCGCGGTGTTGTCCTCGCGGTTGATCGACGGCCAGTTCCCCAACTACCGCCAGCTGATCCCCGAGGGCTACGAGCACCAGTTGCGCATCAGCGGCGAGGAGCTCGGCGACGTCGTCAAGCGCATCAGCCTCATGGCGCAGAAGAACGCGCCGCTGCGGCTGGCGTTCGCCGAGGGGCAGCTCACGGTGTCGGCGCAGACGCCCGACGTCGGCGAGGCCTCCGAGCCGCTGCCGGTGCCGTTCTCGGGGGAGCCGTTCGAGATCGGCTTCAACCCGGAGTTCCTGCGCGACGGCCTGGACAGCGTCGGGTCCGACGACCTGCTGCTGAAGCTCATCAGCCCCCTGCGACCCGGTCTGATCGAGGGCGCCGACGAAAGCGGCTTCCTCTACCTGATCATGCCGATCCGCCTGAACGTCTGAGGGAGTCGACTGCGCGATGCGCGTCGAGCGCCTCCGGCTGCGCGACTTCCGCACCTACGCAGCGGCGGAGGTCGCCGTGGGTCCGGGGCTCACGGTGGTGCACGGGCCCAATGGGGCCGGCAAGACGAACCTGCTCGAAGCGCTCTACTTCGGGTGCACGGCCCGCTCCTGCCGGACGACGAACGAGCGCGACGTCGTCCGCTTCGACGCTCAGGCCGCACGTGTCGAAGTCGACGTGTCGGATCGGGACGGTGCGCACGAGCTCAGCGTCGGCTTCCAGCCGGGCGAGCCGAAGCGGCTGCGGGTCGACGGCGCGCCGGTCGAGCGGCTGACCGACAGCCCCGCCCGGCCGCTGGTCAGCGTCTTCCTCCCCGACCGCCTCGAGCTGGTCAAGGGCGCGCCGTCGCTGCGCCGCTCGCACCTGGATCAGCTGGTGACCGCGATGTGGCCGGCGCGGGCCGCCACGCGCGCCGCCTACTCTCGAGCGCTCGCGCAGCGCAACGCCCTGCTCTCGCGGATTCGGGCCGGGCGCGTCGGCCCGCAGGCGCTCGACACGTGGGACGCCGAGCTCGCACGTTGGGGCATCGCGCTGCGTGACGATCGCGCCGCGGCCGTGGCGCGCGTGGCGGAGGGCTTCCCCCGGCAGGCCACCGACCTCGGCCTGGCCGGCGCCGCCGAGCTGCGCTACCGGCCGCGGACCCGGGCCGCCGACGCGGCTGAGCTGACCGCCGAGCTCGAGTCGCGCCGGCAGTCCGACCTCGATCGCGGCTTCACCCAGCACGGCCCTCACCGCGACGACCTCCTGCTGCTGCGCGACGGCCGGGAGCTGAAGTCCTTCGGGTCCCAGGGCGAGCAGCGTCTGGCGCTCCTGGCGTTGCTGCTCGCGGAGCGAGATGTGCTCACTGCTGAGCGCGGCGCACCACCGTTGCTGCTGCTCGACGACGTGATGAGCGAGCTGGACGCCGACCGCCGCGGCCTGCTCGTCGCGCGGCTCGACGACGGCGGGCAGTCGGTCGTCACGACGACCGACCTCGGCCACGTCCCGGGGGCCGACGCCGCCGGCGTGGTGCGCCTGGCCGTCGTCCCTGGTGCCGTGCTGCACGACGCCGGCGCCGGGTCGGGCGCCGGAGGGGTCGCGGAGGCCGCATGAGCCGCCGTGCGCCGCGCCCGTTGTCGGGGGCGATCGGCGACCTCGCCGACCGCCTGGCGCCCAAGACGACGCTCGCCGACGTCCAGCGCGTATGGGCCGCGGCCGTCGGTGCGGTGGTCGCCAAGGAGGCCACGCCGACCACGGAGCGTGACGGCACGTTGACCGTCGCTTGCCGGTCGTCGGTGTGGGCGCAGGAGCTCGATCTGATGGGTCCCGAGCTCGTCGGGCGGCTCAACGCGGCGCTCGGGTCGGACCGCATCTCGGCCCTCCGCTGCGTGGCCTCGCCTCCGCGGTCGTGGGTGGCGCGCGAGTCGTAACGGTTTTGCCGGTATTTGCAGGCATTTCCATGCGCTCTTGTAGGACGTTTCCGGGGATCGCTGTGCTATCCTGTAAGGACCTACTTTTCGCCCCGGTCGGGCTCGACCGAGCCCGGGTACCGGGGCGTCCTGCGTCAGGAACGCAGTCGACAACATGGCGAACGAGAACGGCAAGCAGAGAGATGCGCGCCAGGGCTCGGCCGCCTACGGAGCCCAGGACATCACGGTCCTCGAGGGCCTCGAGGCTGTCCGGAAGCGCCCCGGCATGTACATCGGCTCGACGGGTATCCGCGGGCTGCATCACCTCGTGTACGAGGTCGTCGACAACTCCGTGGACGAGGCCCTCGCAGGCTTCGCCACGCGCGTCGACGTGGTCATCCACCCCGACAACAGCGTCACCGTCACCGACGACGGCCGCGGCATCCCGGTCGGCATCATGGAGAAGGAGGGTCGCTCGGCGCTGGAGGTCGTGATGACCGTCCTCCACGCCGGCGGCAAGTTCGGCGAGGGCGGGGGCTACAAGGTCTCCGGCGGCCTGCACGGCGTCGGCGTCTCGGTGGTCAACGCGCTGTCGGAGACCGTCAAGGTCGACGTACGCGTCGACGGCTTCGTCTGGACCCAGGAGTACGACCGTGGCAAGCCGCGCGCTGACGTCGCCAAGGGCGAGCCGATGGGCGACGACCACACCGGCACCTCGGTCACGTGGATGCCGGACGCCGACATCTTCGAGACGGTCGATCACGAGTTCAACGTGCTCGAGCAGCGCCTGCGAGAGACGGCGTACCTCACGCGCGGGCTGCGGATCACGCTCACCGACGAGCGCGCCGAGGGCAAGCGCGTCGAGTTCCACTTCGAAGGCGGCATCGAGGACTTCGTCTCGTACCTCAACGAGAACAAGGATCCCCTCGGCAAGAAGGTCATCTACTTCGACGGGGAGTCCGACGAGGGCTACGTCGAGGTCGCGATGCAGTGGAACTCCTCCTACCAGGAGTCCGTCTTCTCGTTCGCCAACAACATCAACACCCACGAGGGCGGCTCGCACCTCTCCGGCTTCCGCTCGGCGCTCACGCGCACCATCAACCGCTACGCGCGGGAGAAGGGCGAGCTCAAGGAGAAGGACGACAACCTGACGGGCGAGGACATCCGCGAGGGGCTCACCGCCGTCATCTCGGCCAAGCTCGCCGACCCGCAGTTCGAGGGCCAGACGAAGACCAAGCTCGGCAACCCCGGGATGGAGGGCTTCGTGGCGAACATCGTCAACACGAAGCTCGCCGAGTTCCTCGAGGAGAACCCGGGCGAGGCGCGCGCGATCATCCGCAAGGCCGTCTCGGCCTCGCAGGCCCGCGCCGCCGC
>DASYLT010000119.1:0-3846 GCA_036009425.1 Baekduia sp.
CTTCGACGAGCTCATCGACCTGACCGTCGTCCGCCCGTTCGCCTGGTTCGGCCGCTTCGGCCGGCAGACGTTCGAGCGGATCTTCGTCAACGGCGCGCTCGTCGGCGGCACCTCGAACTTCGTCCGCGCCGGCTCGGCCGCCGTGCGCGCGCTGCAGTCCGGCTTCCTGCGCGCCTACGCGGCACTCCTGCTCGTGGGCGCCGGCGGCGTGATCCTGTACTTCCTGATCCAGTCCTCGTGAGCCTTCCCCTCTCCATCCCCCTCTGGCTGCCCGCCGCCGCGGCGTTCCTCGGTCTCTTCCTGCCCGGCGTCGCCTCCCGCGCGCTGGCCATCGCCGGCGCGCTGGGCGCGTTCGCCTGGACGATCTGGGCGATCGCCGACTTCGACCGCGGTGCCAAGGGCCTGCAGGACGTCACCGACCAGATGTGGATCAAGCCCCTGGGCATCCACTACAAGCTGGGCATCGACGGCCTCAACCTGTTCCTGATCGCGATGGCCGCGTTCGTGTTCCTGATGTGCATCGTGTGGGCGTCGCGGCGCACGTGGGCCAACCCGGGGCAGTTCTTCTTCTTCTTCGGCCTGGCCGAGAGCGCCGTGCTCGGCGCGCTGATGTCGCAGGACCTGGCGCTCTTCGTCCTGTTCTTCGACCTGATGCTGATCCCGTTCCTGTTCCTGACGGGCATCTGGGGGCCGGAGGGCACGCGCGTCGCAGCGATCACCAAGCTGTTCATCTACACGCTGGTCGGCTCGCTGCTGATGCTGGCCGCGGCGATCGCCACCGGCGTGCTCGTCTCCCAGCAGACCGGCAACGACATCAGCTTCGCGTTCAGCGACCTCGCCGCGTCGCCGCTGGGCAAGGGCTCGCAGGAGTGGATCTTCCTGTGCTTCGCCGCCGCGTTCTTGGTGAAGATGCCGGCGTTCCCGTTCCACGGCTGGATGCCCGACGGCTACGGCAACATGCCGCTGCCGGTGCTGGCCGTCTTCTCGGCGGTGCTGTCGAAGGTCGCGGCCTACGGCTTCCTGCGCGTCGTGCTGCCGATCTTCCCGGACGCCAGCGCGCACTTCCAGACGCTGATGCTCATCCTCGCGCTGTGCTCGATCCTGTACGGGTCGGCGCTGGCGTTCACGGTCACGAGCACCCGGCTCGTGCTGGGCTACTCGTCCATCGCCCAGCTCGGCTTCATCATCCTCGGCGTCTTCGCGCTCAACAGCGACGGCGCCCAGGGCGCGATCCTGCAGGCCGTCAACCACGGCCTCGTCGTCGCCCCGGCGTTCGTGATCGTGGCCTACCTCGCCGAGCGCGCCGGCGGCTCCGAGGACCTTCGCGACATGGGCGGCATCGCGTACCGCGCTCCCGTCCTCGCGGGCCTGTTCCTCATCGTCACGCTCGCGACGCTGGCGATGCCCGGCTCGTCGAACTTCGCCGGCGAGTTCCTCATCCTGCTCGGCGTCTTCCACTCGCAGCTGGTCATCTCGATCATCGCCTTCACGGGCGTCGGGATGGCCGCCGTCTACGCGCTGCGCCTCTTCATCCGCACGATGCACAACCGCGTCGGCCCCGAGGTCGTCTCGCGCGACATCACGCTGGGCGAGGGCCTCGTGCTCGTCCCGCTCGTCGCGGTGGTGGTGCTGCTGGCGCTGGTCCCGCAGTTCGCCCTCAGCCGGGGTGAGCGCTCGATCACGCAGTCCGTGCAGCCGGCCGCCGTCATCGCCGGGTCGGACCCGACGCTCCAAGCCTCCCGTACTCGATGAACCACCTCGCCCCCATGCTCGCTGCCTCCGTCGCCACGCCGAAGATCGACTGGGCCGGCGTCTCGCCGATCATCGCCCTCCTCGGCGGGTCGGTGATCGTGCTCATGGCCGGCCTGCTGCGTGGCCGCGTCATCCGCGAGCAGCTCGTGCCGCTGCTGACGCTCGTCGCGTTCGGGACGACCATCGGCCTCGGCGTCTGGCAGTGGGACGAGGCCAAGGACCTGTTCGTCGCCAAGGGCGCGCACGGCGCGATGCGCCTGGACGACCTGACGCTGATGATCACGTTCATCATCTGCGTGACCGGCATCGCCGCCGTGCTGCTGTCGTGGCGCGCGCTGGCGCCGCGCGAGGCCGCGCACGGCGAGTACTACGCGCTCATGCTGACGTCGGCCGCCGGGATGGTCATCCTCGCCGCCGCGACCAACCTGGTCACGCTCTTCCTCGGGCTCGAGCTGCTGTCGATCCCGCTCTACGTGCTGTGCGCGACCGAGATGCGCCGCGAGCGCTCGCTGGAGTCCGGGCTGAAGTACCTCATCATCGGGTCGGTCGGCTCGGCGACGTTCCTCTACGGGCTGGCCTTCCTCTACGGCGGCACGGGGCACACGGACTTCGTCGACATCGCCGCGTCGGTCTCCGGCGACCTCGCGCACGACCCGCTGCTGCTGACCGGCATCGCGCTGACGATCGTCGGCCTCGGGTTCAAGGCGTCGGTCGCGCCGTTTCACCAGTGGACGCCCGACGTCTACGAGGGCGCCCCGACGCCGGTCACCGCGTGGATGGCCGTCGCGACCAAGGCCGCCGCGTTCGGCGCGCTGCTGCGCGTCCTGGACGTCGCCCTGATCGACGCCCACGCCGACTGGGCTCCCGCGGTCGCCGTGCTCGCCGCCATCACGATCATCGTCGGCAACGTCGGCGCGCTCGGCCAGTCGTCGCTGAAGCGCCTGATGGCCTGGTCGTCGGTCGCTCAGGCCGGCTACCTGCTGGCGGGCGTCGTCGTCGCCTCGCGCCTAGGCGTGCAGGCGACGGTCTTCTACCTGGCGATCTACCTGATGATGAACATGGCGGCGTTCGCCGTCATCATCGCCCGCGAGCGCGAGACGCTCCTCGGCGACGACATCTCGGCGCTGAACGGCATCGGCACGACGCGTCCGCTGCTGGCGTGGCCGATGACGCTGGCGATGCTCTCGCTGGCCGGCATGCCCGCGACCGCCGGCTTCGTCGGCAAGTTCACGCTGATCGACGCCGCGGCCGACGGTGGCTACACCTGGCTCGGCGTCGTGATCGTGATCGGCTCGATGATCTCGCTGGCCTACTACCTCCGAGTCATCGCCGCGATGTGGATGCGACCGGCGACGGCCGCCGAGCTCGTGACCGCCGACGGCTCGCCCCGCCTGGCGGGCGCCGACCCGGTGGTGGAGCGGGGCGACTGGGAGGTCTCGCTGGTCGCCGCGGTCTCCGGGCTGGCCATCGTCGTCTTCGGCGTGATCCCGTCGCCGCTGCTGAACCTGGCGGGGGACGCGGGACGGTCGCTGGGGTTGTTGTAGGGCGCTGCTGGTGCGCGGTGCGGCGCGGCGCGGCGTTCGCGGCGCTTTGGCGCGCCGTTCGCGGCGTCGGTCGTGCCGCGCGGCGCGGTTCGAGGGCAGTGACGAGTGCGTGATCGGAGGCGCCCGCGCGTTCGGTCCTCCGCGGGCGCCTGGACGTGGGGTCCGTGTCGGCTTGGACGCCGATGCGACGTTCGGAACGACACGGATCGCTGGGCGTGGCCCGCGTTTGGGTGTGGGTGGGCCTATCGGCGGACGCTGGACGTCCGCGAACGGGCCCACCGCACCCCCCAGGCGCCAGCGCCCCGGGTGGGCCCGAACGCCGCGGCAGCACCGCGCCGAACAGGCCCACCCCACCTCCCCAGCCGCCCGCACCCCGGGTGGGCCCGAACGCCGCGGCAGCACCGCGCCAAACAGGCCCACCCCCGGCAAGCGCCGGCGGACGACCGAGAGCGCCGGCGCCCCCGCACGCGCTCACTCCGTCAGTGCCGATCGATGACGTGGCGCGGCACCCCGGCGCCCCGCGCTGAACGCCAACCCGGCCCGGCCCGGC
>DASYLT010000120.1:0-8843 GCA_036009425.1 Baekduia sp.
CCGTAGAGGTCGAGCAGCTCGTCGAGGGTGAACGGGCCGCCGAGGCGGCGGCGCAGCTCGGCGACGATCCGATCGATGACCCGGTCCATCGCCATGCGCTCGTCGGGGAGCGACTCGCGCACGCGGCGCTCACCCTCCAGCCACTGGAACTGCGAGACGTCGAAGTCGTCCATCACTCGCCAGCGTAGCGCCGGCGCAGCGCCGCTTCGGCTCAGCGATCGCCCGGCAGACCCTTGACGATGAAGGGCCGCTCGCCGGGCTTGACGAGCCCGAGGCGACGGGCCTCGCGCTCCAGCGTCCGCGGGTCCTTCAGCGCCGTACGGCGGGCCCGCAGCCGCGTGTTCTCCTGCTGGAGCTGGCGCACCTCGCCGCGGCGTGCCTGCGCCTCGCGGTAGGTGTGGAAGAAGCTGATCGACGGTCCCACGTAGAGCGCGACGACGCCGAAGAGGACCACGAGCAGCGCGACCCGGCCGACGCGATCCCAGCGGATCGCGCGACCCCCACCGGCGACCACCCGGGGCCGCGGCTGCGGACGGGGTGCCGATTCGGGACGGGTGCGGGAGCGCGCCGCGGACTGCCGTGAAGCCATCGCTAACGCCGTTCGCCCCACGCGCGCCGGTTCCTGCCACGGTCGACACATGGTCGAGAACGCCCACGCGCCAGGCCTTGCGGGCCGCCCCCAGCGACCCCCTGCGCGTCGAGGGACGACTGAACCGCGATATGCGCGGTTGAGTCGTCCCTCGATGGCCGAGGTGCTGGCGTTGTCGGTGCTCAGCGCGTGGCGCCGGGGTGGCGCAGGCGTTGGATCGGGGGCGCTGACGAGAGCGAGCGGGGTTGGCCGCGCGTGGCGCTGCCGGCCGTCCGTCGGCGCCGGGGTGCCGGGTGGGCCTGTTAACGGACGGCCGGCGTCCGCGTCCAGGCCCACCGGCTTGCGGCGAGTCCTGGAGGTTGGGGGTGGGCCTGTTGACGGACGGTTGGCGTCCGCGTCCAGGCCCACCCGGTTCGGACCGGGCGGTGTGCGTCGGGGTGGGCCTGTTGGCCGCGGCCAGGCCGCGGCGTTCGGGCCCACCCGGTTCGGACCGGGCGTGGCGCCTCGGGGTGGACCTGTTGACCACGGCCAGGCCGCGGCGTTCAGGCCCACCGGTTCAGACCGGGCGTGGGGCCTTGGGGTGGGCCTGTTGGGCGCGCCCAGGCCGGGGCGTTCGGGCCCACGCACCACCGCGCCGGCGGACGACGCCGGGCGGTCGCGCTCACGAGGCGCTCGCTCTCGTCAGTGCCCACGATCCAACGCGCGCAGCGCCCGCATGCCCCGAGCTGAGCGCCACCGACGCACGCCGTACGACATCGAGGGACGACTGAACCGCTATATCCACGGTTGAGTCGTCCCTCGACGCCCGGGGAGTACCGCGGCTCGGGGGCCTCCCCTAGCTGCGGAAGACCGAGCGGCCCGGGTAGGTCGCGTCGGACCCGAGGGCCTCTTCGATGCGCAGCAGCTGGTTGTACTTGGCGACGCGATCGGAGCGTGAGGGCGCGCCGGTCTTGATCTGGCCGCAGCCGGTCGCGACCGCGAGGTCGGCGATCGTCACGTCCTCGGTCTCGCCCGAGCGGTGCGACATGACCGCGGTGTAGCCGGCCTCGCGCGCCATCGCGATCGCCTCGAGCGTCTCGGTCAGCGTGCCGATCTGGTTGACCTTGATGAGGACCGAGTTGGCGACGCCGAGATCGATGCCGCGGCGCAGGCGCTCGGTGTTGGTGACGAAGAGGTCGTCACCCACGAGCTGGACGGTGTCGCCGAGCTTCTCGGTCAGCGCCTTCCATCCGTCCCAGTCCTCCTCGTCCATGCCGTCCTCGATCGACAGGATCGGGTAGCGGCCCGCGAGGTCTGACCAGTAGTCGGCCAGCTCGACGGAGCTGAGCTTGCGGCCCTCGTGCTCGAGGTCGTACACGCCGTTCTCGAAGATCTCCGACGTCGCGGGATCGAGCGCGATCGCGACGTCGGCGCCCGGGGTGTAGCCGGCGGCCTCGATGCCCGCCACCAGCAGCTCCAGCGCCGCCTCGTTGGACTCGAGGTCGGGCGCGAAGCCGCCCTCGTCGCCCACCGTCGTGCCGAGCTTGCGGTCGTGAAGCGTCTTCTTGAGCGCGTGGAAGACCTCGGCGCCCATCCGCAGGCCCTCGCGGAACGACGACGCGCCGGCCGGAACGACCATGAACTCCTGGAAGTCCACCGAGTTGTCGGCGTGCGCGCCGCCGTTGAGCACGTTCATCATCGGGACGGGCAGCACGTGCGCGCCTTCGCCGCCGAGGTAGCGCCACAGCGGCAGGCTCTCCTCCGCGGCGGCCGCGTGCGCTGCGGCCAGCGACACGCCGAGGATCGCGTTGGCGCCCAGGCGCGACTTGTTCGGCGTGCCGTCCAGCTCGATGAGCCGGCGGTCCAGGCCGCCCTGGTCGGTCGCGTCGAGACCGGCGACCGCCTCGGCGATCTCGCCGTTGACGTTGCCGACCGCCTTTGTCACGCCCTTGCCGAGGTACTCGGGGCCGCCGTCGCGCAGCTCGGTCGCCTCGAACTCGCCGGTCGACGCGCCCGACGGCACCGCGGCGCGCCCCGTCGCCCCGGAGCGCAGGGCCAGCTCGACCTCCACGGTCGGGTTGCCGCGCGAGTCGAGGATCTGCCGGGCGTGGACGCGTTCGATGGCGCTCATGAGGTCGTTTCAGTCCTGTTCTTCTCGGAGTCGAGCCTGCGCGTAGTAGTTGAGCTGGCGGCCCATGGCCAGGCCGTTGAAGCTCTCGCCGTCGGCCGCGGCGAGCCGCTCGGCGGCCTCGACGCGCGCGCGAAACCTATCGGCCGAGGACCGCAGCGCGAGCTCCGGGTCGACCTTCAGCTTGCGCGCGACGTTGACCGCGGCGAACAGCAGGTCGCCGACGTCGGCGTAGAGCGCGTCCGCATCGCCGCCGGCGGCGTCCTCCTCGAGCTGCTCGAGCTGGCCCAGGACGGCGTCGTACGGTGGCGCGTCGACGTCGAAGCCGGTCGTGGCGGTGCGGCGCTGCACCTTACGCGCGTAGAGCGTCGACGGCAGGTTCTCGGGGACCTCGCCGAAGATGCCGGGCTCGCGCCCCGCCTCGGTGGACTTGATCGCGTCCCAGTTGGCCAGCACCTCCCCCGCGTCGGCCACCTCGGTCGCGCCGAAGATGTGCGGGTGGCGCCGGATGAGCTTCTGGCGCACGTGCTCGGCGACGTCGGCCAGCGAGCCGGCATCGCGCTCCTCCAGCAGCAGCGAGAGGAAGTGGACCTGGAAGAGGACGTCGCCCAGCTCGTCGAGCATCTTGGCGTCGTCGCGGCGGTGCGCCGCATCGGCGAGCTCGTAGGCCTCTTCGAGCGTGTGGGGGACGATCGTGCGCTCGTCCTGCTCGCGGTCCCACGGGCACTCCACCCGCAGGCGCCGCGTCAGGGCGTCGAGCTTCTCGAGGGCCTGGGCGATTTCGGGGGGTGTCGACGACACCGCTCGCAATCTAGCGCCAGAGCAGTACTCCGGCGGGTGTCGCGAGGGGCGACACGCCCCGAAATCTACCCGTCGCCCGGCGCCTACTTCGTGGTGGTGGTCGGCGCGGGCTGCGGCGTCGGCTGCGGCGCGGCGGCCGTCGTCGCGGCCTTCTTCGGCGCGTTCTTGCAGTCGTCGGTCACGTAGCCCTTCTGGCAGTCCGTGCGCTTCTTCCACTTCGCCTGGAAGGACTTGACGAACGCGTCGAGCTTCTTCTGCTGCTGCTGGGAGACCAGGAGCTGCTTGATCGACGCCTTGGACTGCGCCAGCGACTGCTGCGAGCCGGGCGAGATCTTGGTGACCTCGAAGACGTAGTAGCCGAACTGCGTCTTGACCGGGCCCTCGACCTTGCCCTTGGAGGCCTTGAAGGTCGCGTCGTCCAGCGCCTTCTCCTGCTGGCCCTTGGGAACCGCGGCGAGGAGGCCGCCGCTGTCGCGCGTGCCCTGGTCGATCGAATACTTCGCAGCGACCGACTTGAAGGACTGACCGGAGTCGAGCGCCGCCTTGGCCTTCTTGGCCTGGGCCTCGGTCTTGGTCAGCACGATCCGCAGGTCGCGCTTCTCAGGCACCGAGAAGCGGGTCTTGTTCTTGTTGTAGTAGTCGGCGATCTGCGCGTCGCTGACCTTGTCGGTGCCCTTGAGGATCTGGGTGCGCAGCTTCGTGGAGAGGCTCTGCACCTTCATGCGGTACAGCAGGTCCTCCTGGACGTAGCCCGAGCTCTTGAGGAAGGCGGCGTAGTCCTTGTCCTTCGGGAAGCTCTGCGTCCGCTGCTTGTCGAAGTCCTTCTTGACCTGGGCGTCGGTCAGCTTGACGCCCTGGTCGTGGGACTCGCCCTCGATCCACGCCGACGAGATCAGGAACTGCATGACCGAGTCGCGCAGGCTCTCGTACTCCTGCTTGCACTGGGCCTTGTAGGTCTTGTCGGTCGGCGTCGGCTGGCCCTTGGCCGGCTTGGTCGCCGTCTTCTTCTTGGTCGCGATGCAGGCCGTGAACTCGGGCGGCTGCGGAATCGCCGCCGGGCCCGTCGCTCCCGTCTGCTGCTGCTGGGACGTCGCCGCCACCTTGAGCCAGTGGTCGAACTCCGAGGTCTTGATCGAGTCGCTGCCGATCTTGACCACGGCGTTGCCGGGCACGCCTCCGCCGCCACCACAGGCGGAGAGGGCCAGGGGGAGCACGAAAAAGGCGCTCAGGAGCGCCAGGTAGCGACGAGTGGATGTCATAGCGGTGCGGAAGCTACCAGGGTCCGTATGAAGCTCACCTTAAACCTATGTCCAATCGACACAGCTACGCGGCCGCCGTTACGACGGCCAGGAGTGCGTCAGCGGCCGCGATGACCGCTGGGAAGCGCTGTTCGGGCTCGGTGGGCACCCGCACCGACAGCTGCGAGCGGCCCGGTTCGTACGTGGACTCCGGCAGGTCGGCCTTCAGGCGCTTGGCCCGTTCGGCGTCCAGATCGATGGGCGTCACCGACAGGCGATCGCCGCGGAAGGTGACCGCGCGGGCACCTGCCTGACCGAGCTTGATGCGCGCCTGCTGCAGGGCGAGCAGGTTGAGCACGGGCTGGGGAACCTCGCCGAAGCGATCCTCGAGCTCGTCGCGCAGCATCCCGAGCTCGGCGACCTCGCGCGCCCCGGCGATGCGCCGGTGCACATCGATCTTGGCCTGCTCGTAGGGGACGTAGTCGGCCGGCACGTAGGCGTCGACGTTGACGTCGAGGCGCACGGGCTCGCGCTCCTCCTCGTCGGGACGCTCGCTGGCCTCCTGGACGGCCTCGTCGAGCATCTGCATGTACAGCTCGAAGCCGAGCGCCGCGACGTGGCCGGACTGCTCGTCGCCGAGCAGGTTGCCGGCGCCGCGGATCTCGAGGTCGCGCATGGCGATCTTGAAGCCCGCTCCGAGCTCGGTGTAGTCGCTGAGCGCGCTCATCCGCTTCATCGCCTCCTCGGTCAGCGAGGCGTGCGCGGGGTAGAGCAGGTAGGCATAGGCCTTCTCGCGAGACCGCCCGACGCGGCCGCGGATCTGGTAGAGCTGGGCCAGGCCGAAGAGGTCGGAGCGCTCGACGATGAGCGTGTTGGCCTGCGGGATGTCGATCCCCGACTCGATGATCGACGTGGCGACCAGGACGTCGGCGTCGCCGCGCAGGAACGAGAGCATCTTCTGCTCCAGCACCTTCTCGTCGAGCTGGCCGTGGGCCACCTCGAAGGTGACGCCAGGGCAGAGCCCGCGCAGGCGCTCGGCGGTCTCCTCGATCGACTCCACGCGGTTGTGCACGAAGAACGCCTGTCCCCCGCGCTGCTTCTCGCGCACGATCGCCTGCTTGACGAGCTCCTCGTCGTACTCGCCGACGTAGGTCTTGACCGGCCGGCGGCCCTCCGGCGGCGTCTCGATGACCGAGATGTCGCGGATGCCCGCCATCGACATCTGCAGGGTGCGCGGGATCGGCGTCGCCGACATCGCGATGACGTCGACCTTGAGCTTGAGCTGGCGCAGCAGCTCCTTCTGCTTGACGCCGAAGCGCTGCTCCTCGTCGACGACGATCAACCCGATGTCCTTGCCTCGCATGTCGCGTCCCAGCAGGCGATGGGTGCCGATCAGGATGTCCACCTTGCCCTCGTTGAAGGCCTGCACGACGGCCTTCTGGTCCTTGGGCGTGCGGAACCGCGACACGTGGTCGACGGTGAACGGGTAGTCCTTGAGCCGCTCGGCGAAGTTGCCGAAGTGCTGCTGGGCGAGGATCGTCGTCGGCGCGAGGACGAGGACCTGCTTGCCGTCGTCGGCGGCCTTGAACGCCGCGCGCAGCGCGACCTCGGTCTTGCCGTAGCCGACGTCGCCGCAGATCAGGCGGTCCATGGGCGTCGAGCGCTCCATGTCGGACTTGACGACCTCGATCGCCTCACGCTGGTCGGCGGTCTCCGCGTAGGGGAACTTCTCCTCGAACTCGCGCAGCCACTCCGAGTCCTCGGGGAAGGGGTGGCCGGCGCGCTTGCGGCGCTCGGCGTAGAGGTTGAGCAGCTCGCCGGCGAGCTCCTGGGCGGCGCGGCGGGCGCGCGCCTTCATCGTCTCCCACGCCTTGCCGCCCAGCTTGCTGAGCGTGGGCGAGCCGCCCCCCGCGCCGAGGTAGCGCGAGATCTTGGTCAGCTGCTCGACCGGCATGTAGACCTTGTCCGTGCCGGCGAACTCGAGCTGCAGGTAGTCGCGCGTGACGCCCGCGACCGTCTTGGTCTCGAAGCCCGCGAAGCGCGCGACGCCGTGGTCCTCGTGGACGACGTGCTCCCCGGTGCGCAGGTCGCTGAACGAGCGCAGGGCGCCGCGGCGGCGGGTCTGCGGCCCATCGGCGCGCTCGGCGCGCTTGCGCCGGAACAGGCGGTGCTCGGGGACGATCGCGATGCGCGGCCCGGCGGCGATGAAGCCGTCGCGCAGCCCGGCGGTGACGAAGCGCAGCTCCCCGGGCTCGGTGGTCTCCGCCCCGTCGCCGGTGAGCCAGTGCGCCTTCAGGCGGGCCAGGTTGTAGGCGGTGCGCTCGCCCTCGCCGCGCCGCGGCCAGGTGACGACCGTGCGGTAGTTGGAGCGCACCAGCTTCTCGAGCTGCGGCTCGGCCTCCCGCAGCGAGCGCGCGCCGAGGTCGGCGGCCTGGGCGCGGAACTCGAAGGGCTGGTCGCCGGACAGCGCGCTGAGGCGCACGTGGGCGCGGGCGTCCAGCGCGGCGGTGACGGTCTCGGGGTTGACGTAGAGGTCGTGCGCATCGGTCGCGTGGAACGCCGCGCAGACGTCCTGCCAGTGATCGGCCAGCGCCGGCCCGATCTCCGCCTCCTCGGCGAGGATGACGGCCGCGTCGGCGGGCGCGAGGTCCAGGAAGGCGTGGAACTGGTCGACGGGCAGCAGCTCGGCGACGTCCGGGCGGTCGTCGGCGTCGGAGACGGCAGCGATCTCGGCCGCCTCGCGGTGCTCGGCCGCCAGCTCGGCGGCCGGCGCGATCTCCAGCTCGGTCAGCTCGGCCAGCGAGCGCTGGGTGAACGTGGAGAACTCGCGCAGCGACTCGATCTCGATGTCGAACAGGTCGACGCGCACCGCGTGGTCGGCGGTGGCCGGGTAGACGTCGAGGATGCCGCCGCGGATCGCGAACTGGCCGCGGTCCTCGACCTGATCGACGCGCTCGTAGCCGGCGGCCACGAGGTCGGCGGAGACCTCGTCGAGGTCGAGCAGGTCGCCGACGCGCAGCGTGAAGGACGAGGGTCGCAGCGACGGGGCGGGGACCTTCTCGCTGAGCGCGACCGCCGAGACGACGACGACCGGGGGCTCCGCGTCGTCGGAGAGCGGCTTCAGCAGCGCGTCGAGCGCGGCGACGCGCAGGCCGACAAGGTGCGGCGGCGGCGCGAGGTGCGACTCGTAGGCCACGCCGCGGCTCGGGTAGAAGCGGACGGGCCGCGGCGCAAGCCAGTGGCGCAGGTCGGCCGCCAGGTCGCGGGCCTGGCGATCGTCGGCGGCGACGACCAGCGCGGGCCGCCCGGCCATCGGGCCGTCGAGGCCGTCGAGCAGCGCGCCGACGACGAACGGGCGGTAGGAGGCCGAGACGAACGCGCGGCCGCCGTCGCGGGCCAGGCGCGGGCCGTTGGGGTCGTCGGCGAGATGGGTGAGGAGCGGGCGAAGGGCCATGTGTGGGCATGCGCAGCGACCGCGCAAGAGGCGCGGCCGGGTGCTCACTCCATAGTAGTGCCGGGTCTCGGGCCTAGGACTTGCAGTGCCGGGTCTAGGACCCGTCGAGCAAGAGCAGCAGCCACAGGTTCGTCATCTCGCCGAAGACGTTCGAGCGCACCATGCCGTCCTCCTCGTCCTCGAACACGAAGCGGCGCCCGGAGCCCGAGCGCGCCGCGAGCACGGCGTGGCGAGCCCCGTCGGTCCACACCCCGACGCGGCCGACCGGCGGAGCCGCGCCGGGCCCGGCCATCGCGACCAGGCTGCCCTTGCGGCTGTGCGCGACGGCGCCGGCGGTCGTGTAGTAGCCGCCGGCGCCGGCGTTGCCGAGGATGCGATCGGCGCGCGCGGCGGGCGCGGCGAGCGCCGCAGTGCTCAGCACGGCGACAGCGATGAGGACATTGGATCGCACGGGCATGGCTCGCACCGTAGCTGAGAAGGCGGTCGCGACTGGCGCTCGCAGCGGTCAGCCGGCCGCGAACAGCACGGTGCCGAGGACCTCGGCGAAGGCGTTCGTACGCACGGTCCCGTCACCCTCGTCGGCCAGGACGATGCGGCGGCCGGAGGTCGACGTGACCGCGACGGCGGCGTGCCGGGCGCCGTCGGTCCACACGC
>DASYLT010000121.1:0-90114 GCA_036009425.1 Baekduia sp.
AGCGGCCGGCCGAGCGCGGTGAAGAGCGGGTAGTTGAGGCCGTAGATGGCATTGGCCTTGATCGCCGGGACGATGAAGTCGTTGGCGAACTCCTCGCGCGCGTCGATGACGCGGGCGTCGATGGCGCCGAGGCGCAGCGCCTTCTCGCGGACGACCTCGTAGTCCTCGCCGGGCTGGCCGAGGTTGATCGTCAGGGCGACGACCTCGCAGTCGTACTGGTCCTGGATCCACTTGAGCATGACGCTCGTGTCGAGGCCGCCCGAGTACAGGAGGCAGACGCGATGGACGTCTTCGGGGCGCGCGAGGTAGGAGGCGGCGGGCTCGTGGGGCTGGAGGACTTCGTCGGTCATTGGCTCACTTGGGTGGGGTCGAGGAGACGCGCGAGCCGGGCGAGGGCCTCGTCGAGCTCGGCGTCGGTGATGGTCAACGGCGGCAGGAGCCGCAAGGTGGTGGGGCCGGTCGCGTTGAGCACGAGGCGCTCGTCGCGCAGCGCGCGGCCGACGAGGTCGGTCGCCGGCTCGGCGCGCGCGGCGTCCAGCTCGAGCGCGAGCATGAAGCCGCGGCCGCGGACCTCGACGACGCCGGGCAGCTCGGCGAGCACGTGGCGTACGCGCTCCCCCGTATCCCGCACGCGCGCGAGGAGCGCCGGGTCCTGCACGACATCGAGGACGGCGAGCGCGGCGCTGCAGGCGACCGGGCCGCCGGCGAAGGTCGAGCCGTGGTCGCCGGGCTCGAAGCCGGCGGCGATGCGCTCGTTGGTGACCACGGCGCCGATCGGCAGGCCGCCGCCCAGCGCCTTGGCGACCGTCATCAGGTCGGGCACCACGCCGGCGTGCTCGTAGGCCCACAGCGTGCCGGTGCGCCCGAGGCCGCACTGGACCTCGTCGAAGATCAGCGCGGCGCCGTGCGCGTCGCAGGCCTCGCGGGCCGCGGCCAGCACGTCGGCGCCCAGCTCGTAGACGCCGCTCTCGCCCTGCACGGGCTCCAGCAGGACCGCCGCGGTCTGGTCGTCGATCGCGGCCCGCAGCGCGTCGGCGGTCGGCGGCACCGCGAGGAACCCAGGGACCAGCGGCGCGAACGGCGCCTGCTTGGACTCCTGCGGCGTCGCGCTCAGCGAGCCGTAGGTGCGTCCGTGGAAGCCGCGGTGCGCCGAGACGATCGTGCCGCCGCGCTTGGCTTTGCGCGCCATCTTGATCGCGGCCTCGTTGGCCTCGGTGCCGGAGTTGGCGAAGTGCACGCGGCCGCCGAGCGAGGACTGCGCGAGGCGCCGCGCGAGCTCCGCGCCGGGCGCGGTGTGGAACAGGTTGCCGACGTGGATCAGCCGCGCCGCCTGCTCCTGGATCGCGGCGACGACCTTCGGATGCGCGTGGCCGACCGAGTTGACCGCCAGGCCTGTCTGCACGTCGAGGTACTCGACGCCCTCGGCGTCCCACAGCCGCGCGCCCTCGCCACGGACGAACTCCACCGGCTGGCGCGCGTAGGCGGGAACGAGGAACGCGTCGGAGGACGTGACGGCGCCGGCGTCGTTCACGTCGCGGCTCGGATCTTCGTCCCGAAGGACAAAGCGTTCGCAGTCATGATCATGTGGCAGCTCGGATCTTTGTCCCGATGCCCTCGTCGGTGAACAGCTCGAGCATCAGCGAGTGCGGGACGCGGCCGTCGACGATGTGCGCCGACGTGACGCCGCCGTGGATCGCGTCGACGCAGGCGGCGAGCTTGGGGCGCATGCCGCCGGCCACCGACACCAGCGACTCCTCGACCTCGTCCGACGAGGCCTCCGAGATCCGCGACAGCGGGTCCGACGGATCGCGCAGCCATCCGGAGACGTCGGTGAGGAACAGCACCTTGTAGGCCTTGGTGGCGCGGGCGACGGCGCCCGCGGCCTCGTCGGCGTTGACGTTGTAGGAGTTGCCGTCGCGGTCGGAGCCGACCGAGGCGATCACCGGGATGTAGTCGGTGGCGATGTGGCGCAGCACGTCGACGTTGACGCGCGCGATGCGCCCGACGAACCCCACGTCCTCCCCGTTGGGCGCCGACGTGCGCTCGCACTGGAACAGGCGTCCGTCGTCGCCGCAGAGGCCGATCGCGGACTGGCCGTGGCGGTTCAGCCTCAGGACGATGTCCTTGTTGACCTTGCCGACCAGGACCATCTTGGCCACCTCGACGGTCTGCGGATCGGAGACGCGCAGGCCGCCGACGAACTCGACCGGGATGTTGAGGCGCTCCATGTAGGAGGTGATCTCGGGGCCGCCGCCGTGCACGACGACCGGGTTCATCCCCACGTACTTGAGCAGCACCACGTCGCGCGCGAAGTCCTCGCGCAGCTCCGGGTCCTCCATCGCGGCGCCGCCGTACTTGATGACCACGGTCCGCCCGTGGAACTCGCGGATGTAGGGCAGCGCCTCGAGCAGCGTGCTGACGTCGCGCATCTAAGTCGTGTACTCCGCGTTGATCTTGATGTAGTCGTAGCCGAGGTCGGAGAAGAAGACCTCGGTCTCGAAGCCGTCGCCGGGCAGCCCGATGGTGTACTCGACCTCGTCGCGCGCGACTCGCTCGGCGAGCGCCGCGACGTCGTGCTCGACCGCCATGCCGGCCACGCAGACCTGCACGCCCTCGATCGACACGTCGACGGGCAGCGGCGCGGTGTCGGGCAGCGCCAGGCCGACGGCCTGGACGATCCGCCCCCAGTTGGGATCACCGCCGTAGAGCGCGGTCTTGACCAGCGGCGAGTTGCCCACCGCCCGGGCCA
The DNA here is from genome assembly GCA_036009425.1 of Baekduia sp. Classification (GTDB taxonomy): domain Bacteria; phylum Actinomycetota; class Thermoleophilia; order Solirubrobacterales; family Solirubrobacteraceae; genus Baekduia. Next base: position 2,750 of record DASYLT010000121.1, read on the forward strand.
CGCGCTCGACGTTGGGGCCGTGGCCGCCGCGGACCGAGACGCGGCCGACGCGCTTGGCGCCCTCGCCGTCGCGGACGATGTCGAGCGCCAGCTGGCGCAGCAGCGCGTCGAGCGCCTGGCCGAAGACCAGCTCGCCGGCGGACTCGGGCTCGACCTCGACGCCCGAGGCTCCCCCGCACAGCAGGATCGCCGTGTCGTTGGTCGAGAGCTGCCCGTCGACGGTGATGCGGTCGAACGAGCGCTTGACGCAGACGCCGAGCAGCAGGTCGGCCGTCTCGGCCGTCACCACCGCGTCGGTCTCGACGAAGCAGAGCATGGTGGCGAACGAGGGCTGGATCATGCCCGCGCCCTTGCTCTGGGCGGCCATGCGCACCGTCCCGCCGGGCAGGTCGACCTCGATCGTCGCGCGCTTCTCGAACAGGTCGGTGGTCATGATCGACTGCTGGAAGTCGCCCACGCCCTCGGGGCTCAGCGCCTTGCCGGCCTCCAGCAGGCCGCGGACGACCTTGTGGCCGTCGAGCTGGACGCCGATGACGCCGGTCGAGCAGACCGCGACGCGGTCCTCGGTCGTGCGGCCCATCATCGCGCCGGCGCCCTGCATCCGGGCGGCCTCGTCCATGCCGGGACGGCCGGTCGCGGCGTTGGCGTTGCCGGAGTTGACCGCGACGACCTTCAGCGCGTCCAGCCGGGCGCGCTCGCGGGTGACGAGCACCGGCGGCGCTGCCGTGCCCGAGCGCGTGAAGCGCGCAGCGCTGGTCGTCTCGTCGGAGTCGCTGACCAGCAGGCCGACGTCCAGGCTGGGTGGGTGGGCCGGCGTCTTGATGCCCGCCGCCGCGCCGGCCGCGCGGAAGCCCGCGGGCAGCGGCGCGCCCGGCACCTCGCGCACGCCGTCGGGCACCTCGACCCAGCGCGAACGGAAGAACGGCTGCTCGCCATTCACGCGATCCCCTCCGTCTCGTCGCGGCCGAACATCAGGTTCAGCGACTGCACGGCCTGCGAGGACGTGCCCTTCCACAGGTTGTCGATCGCGCCGAAGGCCAGGACCTTGCCGGTGCGCGGGTCGATCTGGACGTTGATCGCGCAGATGTTGGTGTCGCGGACGTCGCGGACGCCGGGCGGGCCGGCGACGACGTCGACGAACGGCTCGTCGCCGTAGGCCTCTTCGTAGAGGCCGACGACGTCCCCGGGCTCGGCGGCGCTCGTCACGTAGCAGGAGACGAGCTCGCCCTGGTCGAGCGGCAGCAGGTGCGGTGTGAAGGTGACGGCGACGTCCGCGCCCAGCAGCGCGAGCTCCTGGTCGATCTCCGGCGCGTGGCGGTGCGTCCCCACGCCGTAGGGCGTGACGTTCTCGTCGACGGTCACGAAGTGCGTCTTGGCGGTGGCCGCGCGGCCGGCGCCCGAGACGCCGGACTTCGCGTCGATGACGACGTCGTCGATCAGGCCGGCGCGGGCCAGCGGCGCCAGGGTCAGGATCGCGGCGGTCGGGTAGCAGCCGGGGCCGGCGACCAGCGACGTCTCGCGGATGGCGTCGCGGTAGAGCTCGGGCAGGCCGTAGACGGCCTCGGCCAGCAGCTCGGGGTGCTCGTGGGCGACGTAGTACTCCTCGTAGACCTCGAGGTCGCGCAACCGGAAGTCGGCGCTCAGGTCCACCACCTTGATCCCGCGCGCGCGCAGTTGTGCGACGACCGGCGCCGAGGCGCCGTGCGGGTAGGCCACGATCGCCGCATCGACCTCGCCGTGGGCGCCGTCGAGGTCGAGCTCCTCGAGCGCGAGGCCCACGCGATGGTGCGGGTAGAGCGCCTTCAGTGGCGTCCCCACGTCGCTGCGCGAGGTGACCGCCGCCAGGGCGAAGTGCGGATGGCGGTCGACGATCCGCGCCGCCAGCGCGCCCGCGTAGCCCGAGGCGCCCGCGACCAGGACCGCGGCGGGCTCACCCACGCAGCTCACCGCCGAGCTTCTCGGTCAGCGCCTTGACGATCTTGGCGCGGGCCGGGGCGACGTCCTCGTCGGTCAGCGTGCGGTCGGGCGCCTGGAAGGTCAGGGCCAGCGCCAGCGACTTGCGGCCCTCGCCGACCTGCGCGCCGCGGTAGACGTCGAAGACCCGCACGTCCTGCAGCAGGTTGCCGCCGGCCTCGTGCACCACCGCGACCACGTCGGCGGCCGGCACGTCGTCGCCCACGACGACCGCGAGGTCCTGCCGCACGGGCGGGAAGCTCGTCAGGTCCTGGAAGTACGGGACGGCCACGGCATGGGCGACCACGCGGTCGAGGTCGAGCTCGAAGCCCGCGACGACGCCGTCGAGGTCCCAGGCGCGGGCGACCAGCGGGTGGATCTCGCCGATCCAGCCGAGGACCTCGTCGCCGGCCATCACGTGCGCGCTGCGGCCGGGGTGCAGGAACGGCTCCGCCGCGGCCTGCACGGTCCAGTCGACGCGCAGCGTGTCGAGCACCGCGGCCGCGAAGCCCTTGGCCGCGAAGAAGTCCGCGGTGCGGTCGTCCTTGCTGCCCCAGGACGGCGGCATCAGCCGGCCGTGCAGCAGCGCGCCGAGCGAGCGCCGCTCGTGCGGCAGGCGCCGGCCGTCGTCGGCGCGGTACACCGCGCCCTGCTCGAAGAGCCGCAGGCCGGCGTTGCCACGGGCGACGTTGTGGCGCGTGGCGTCCAGCAGCGAGCCCAGCAGCGTGGTGCGCAGGACCGCGTGGTCCTCGCTCATCGGGTTCTCGATCTCGACGAACCGGCGGCGCGGGTCGTCGGGCGGCAGCCGCAGGCGGTCGGCAATGCCGGGCTCGGTGAAGCTCCAGCCGACGATCTCGTAGGCGCCGCGGCCGACCACGGCGTCGACGGCACGGCGCCGCAGGCGCTGGTCGGACGTCAGGCGCCCGGCGGCGCCGCGGCGCTTGGGCAGCGTCGCGGGCAGCTGGTCGAGCTCGAAGCGCCCGACCTCCTCGATGAGGTCGACCTCGCGGGTGACGTCGTTGCGGCGGAAGCCCGGGACCGTGACGTCGAGCCCGCCGGCGGCGTCGGCGGTGCCGAAGCCCAGGCGGGTCAGGATCTCGCGCTGGCGATCGCGCGGGATGGCCATCCCGAGGATCCCCTCGACGCGGCCCTCGCGCAGGCGGATCGTCGGGGTCGGCCACGGGTGCTCGGCGAACGGCCCGACGTCGATCGTGCCGCCGACCAGCCGCGCGCCGGTCAGCTCGAGCATCAGCTTGGTCCCCACGGCCTGGGCGTCCATGGCCTGCTCGGGGGCCAGCCCCTTCTCGAAGCGGCTGGACGCCTCGCTGCGCAGCCCCAGGAGATTCGACGTGCGGTGGATGTTGGGACCGACCCAACTCGCGACCTCCAGCAGCACGCGCGTCGTGTCCTCGGAGACCTCGGAGCGCGCGCCGCCCATGACGCCGGCGATCGACGTCGGCCCGTCGGCGTCGTCGATGACGAGCATCTCGGAGTCCAGCGTGCGGAGCTGGCCGTCGAGGGTCTCGACCTGCTCGCCGTCGCGCGCGCGGCGGACGGTCAGCTCGCCGCCGGCGACGCGGTCGAGGTCGAACGCGTGCAGCGGATGGCCCGTGAGCAGCATCACGTAGTTGGTGATGTCGACCACGTTGTTGATGGGGCGCAGCCCGGCGGCGGTCAGGCGCGCCTTCAGCCAGCGCGGCGACGGCCCGATCGTGACGTGCTCGAAGTGGCGGGCGGTGAAGCGCGGGCAGAGGTCGGGCGCCTCGATGCGCACGTGCGCGCCGGGGACGTAGCCGCGCCCGCCGGGGTCGTCGGTCCAGGGCGCGGCGGCCAGCGGCGCGCCGGTCGCGGCATGGACCTCGCGGGCGATGCCGTAGATCCCGAGGCAGTCGGGCCGGTTCGGCGTGATCTCGAACTCGATGACGTCGTCGAGGATCGGCAGCACGTCGAGCAGGGGCGTGCCCGGTGCGGGTGGGATCGGGTTCTCATCGTCGAGGACCATGATGCCGCCGGCGCGGTCGCTGGCGATGCCGACCTCGTCCTCGGACAGGATCATCCCCGCCGAGGTCTGGCCGCGGAGCTTGGCGTTCTTGAGCTTGGTGCCGTCGGGCATGATCGCGCCGGGCCGGGCGACCGCGACGGTCTGGCCCGCGTCCACGTTCGGCGCGCCGCAGACGATCTGCTGGACGTCCTCGCCGCCGCCGACGTCGACGGTGCAGACGCTCAGCCGGTCGGCGTCCGGATGCTTCTCGCGCGTGAGCACCTTGCCCACGACGAAGCCCTCCGGCGCCCCGACGCCGTGGTGGTGGATGGCCTCCACCTTGGTGCCGGTCAGCGTCAGGCGCTGCTCGAGCTGCTCGAGGCCGATGTCGGGCGCGCAGTACTCGCGCAGCCACGCGTACGGGACTCTCATCCGAACTGCTCCAGGAAGCGAAGATCGTTCTCATAGAACAACCGGAGGTCGGCGACGCCGTGCTTGAGGAAGGCGATGCGCTCGATGCCCATCCCCCACGCGAACCCCTGGACCTTCTCGGGGTCATAGCGATCGTCGTCGACGTAGGCGTACACGTTGGGGTCGACCTCGCCGGCGCCGAGGATCTCGATCCAGCCCTCGCCCTTGCACAGCGGGCACCGCGAGCCGTCGGGCATCCACCCGTCCTTGCAGTTGAAGCAGGAGACGTCGACCTCGACGCTCGGCTCGGTGAACGGGAAGAAGTGGCCGCGCAGGCGCACGTCGCGCTGGTCGCCGAAGATCGCGCGGGAGAACTCCAGCAGCGTCCCCTTCAGGTCGGCCAGCGTGATGTCCTCGTCGACCGCCAGCCCCTCGACCTGGTGGAACTGCGGCGTATGGGTCGCGTCGTTGTCGCGCCGGTAGACGCGGCCGGGGATCACGACGTACAGCGGCGGCGGGTGCGCCTGCATCGCCCGCACCTGCATGGGCGAGGTGTGGGTGCGCAGGACCGTGTCGTCGGACGTGTAGAAGGTGTCGGTGCGCCCACGCGCCGGGTGGGTCGGCTCGTGGTTGAGCGCGTCGAAGTTGTACTGGACGGTCTCGACCTCCGGACCCTCCATGACCGTGAAGCCGAGGCCGAGGAAGACGTCCTCGAGCTCGCGCCAGGTCTGGGTGATCAGGTGCAGGCGGCCGACCGGCTGCGGCGGGTCGCCGGGCAGCGTGACGTCGACGCGGTCGGCGCTCAGCTTCGTGTCGAGCTCGGCCGTGTCGAGGCGCTCGCGAGCCTCGGTCATCCGGCCCTCGAGCGCCTTGCGCACCTCGTTGGCGCGCTTGCCGACCTGGCCGCGCTGCTCGGGCGGCAGCTCGCCGACGCCGCGCAGCAGGTTGGGCAGCTCGGCCTTGCGACCCAGCAGGCGCACGCGGAGCTCCTCGAGCTCGTCGGTGCTGCCGGCGGCCTGCACGGCCGCCAGCCCCTCAGCGTGGATCTCTTCGATGCGGTCGAGCATCAGGCCTCCGGGACCCTATTCGGGGAAGACTCGCGCAGGGCGCTCGCTTCCCTGGCGGCAGCTCGCCCAGGGGGCTCGCTCCCGCGGTTTTCGTTGTCTCGCGTCAACTCATAGACCGCCAGCGTGGCGGCCATCGCGGCGTTCAGCGACTCGTTGAGGATGGGGATGTGGGCCGCGCGATCGCACGCCTCGAGCACCTCCGGCGGCAGCCCGGCGCGCTCGGCGCCGACCACCAGCGTGAGGTCGCCGGTGCGGTCCCACGCGTCGCCGCGCAGCACGTCGCCGCGGCGGGCGTCGAGCGCGACGCGCACCCCGGGCAGCTCGTCGATCGCGGTCACCCGGGCCACGGGGACCTCGAAGATCGCGCCCATCGACGCGCGCACCGCCTTGGGCCCGTACGGATCGGCCGTGCCGGGACCCAGCACGACCGACCCGGCGCCGAACGCCAGCGCGGCGCGCAGGACGGTGCCGACGTTGCCGGGGTCCTTGACGCCCCACAGCGCGACGCACAGCGGCCCGGCCGGCGCGGCCCAGCGCTCCTCGAAGACGCCGAGCGCGCGCGTGCCCGAGCCCAGCGAGGAGACCTTGGCCAGCGCCTCCTCGGAGACGTCGACGCCGGAGCGCAGCAGGTGCACGGGCGCCCAGCCCGCCTGCTGCGCGGCGGCCAGCAGGTCCTCGCCCTCGGCCACGAACCGCCCGCGCTCACGCCGCGTCTGCAGACGCCGGATGTCCTTGAGCAGCGGGTTGGTGTGGGAGGTGATCATGGGTGCGGATCAGGGCAAAAAGAAGGGCGCCGTCCCGGTGAGGAAGCGGCGCCCTTGAGGAGCTCGGCACTCCCTTCGGGAGCGCGATGTCGGTGAGTCGCTCTACGCAGCGGCTGCCGACGCCTCACGGGCGGCCTCGGCAAATCGGCGGAACGTCTCGGGGTCGCGCACGGCGATGTCGGCCAGGACCTTGCGGTCGAGGTCGATCTCGGCCAGCTTCAGGCCGTGGATGAACTCGCCGTAGGACAGGCCGTTCAGGCGGGCGGCCGCGTTGATGCGCGTGATCCACAGGCGGCGGAAGTCGCGCTTGCGGTTGCGGCGGTCGCGGTACGCGTAGGAGTCGGCCTTGGTCAAGGCCTCCTTCGCGCGCTTGTAGTTCGAGTTGGCCTCGCCGCGGAAGCCCTTGGTGAGCTCCAGCGTCTTGCGACGCTTCTTCTTGGCGTTGACTGAGCGCTTGACGCGGGTCACTTCTTCTTCGCTCCCAACAGGGTCTTGACCCGCGGCTGGTCATGGGGCGACAGGACGAAGTCCTTCCCGAGGTGTCGCTTGTGCTTCGGCGACTTCTTCTCGAGGATGTGGCTCGTGAAGGCGTGGCGAGCCTTGACCTTGCCCTTGGCGGTCAGCTTGAAGCGCTTCTTGGCGCCCGAATGGGTCTTCATCTTCGGCATAAGCGGAGGCGGGCCAGTATAGGAAACGACGTGCGCGATCGCACGGCACCGGCCCCGGCCAGTATGGCAGGAGGTGCCCGCTGGCGCGGTCTGGGTTGGGTGGGCCGTGATCTAGGCTAGCGCGGTGGCCTTGATCACGACCAGCCGCCGTCTCATCGGCCGTGAACGGGAGCTGGATGCGCTCCGGTCGGCTCTGCGCGACGCCTGCGACGGTCGCCCCTCGCTGGCCTTCGTGGCCGGCGAGTCCGGCGTGGGCAAGACGCGCCTGCTCAACGAGCTGGTCGGCGGCGCCGAGCAGCTCGGCGCCCGCGTGCTGACCGGCGAGTGCGTCGAGCTGGGCGATGGCGAGCTGCCCTACGCGCCGCTGGTCGGCGCGCTGCGTCCGCTGGTGCGCACCGGCGACCCCGGGCTGCTCGGGCTGCCCGCCGCAGCGCGCCGGGAGCTGGCCGCGCTGCTGCCCGGCCTCGCCGAGCCCGACGGCGACGGCGACGCGCCCGGCCCGCAGGCCACGGAGTCGGACCGCGGCGGCCAGGCCCAGGGCCGGCTGTTCGAGGCGCTGCTGGCCGCGCTGGACCGCATCGGCCGCGAGCAGCCGGTCCTGCTCGTCATCGAGGACATCCACTGGGCCGACCGCTCGACCCGCGACTTCCTGTCGTTCCTCGGACGCAACCTCGCCGACGAGCGGGTCCTGGTCGCGCTCAGCTACCGCCCCGACGAGCTGCACCGCCGCCATCCCCTGCGTCCGCTGCTCGCCGCGCTCGAGCGTACGCCCACGGCGCGCCGCATCGAGCTGTCGGGCCTGCGCCCGCAGGACGTCGCCGAGCTGGCGCGCGAGGTGCACGGCAGCGCGCCGTCGGCCGAGTTGGTCGACCGGCTCGTACGCCGCAGCGACGGCAACGCCCTCTTCGTCGAGGAGCTGCTGGCCGCGGGGCCGGGCCCGCTGCCGCCCAGCCTCGCCGACGCGCTGATGGTCCGCGTCGAGCGTCTGCCCGCCGCCGCGCAGGAGCTGATGCGTGCGCTGGCCGTCGCGCAGCCCGCCGACGACGCGGTGCTCGGGCGCCTCGGCGTGCTGTCGGAGGCCGAGCTGCGCCAGGCGCTGCGCGACGCGATCGCCGGCCACGTCGTCTCGGTCGACGCCAGCGACCGCTACGTCTTCCGCCACGTCCTGCTGCGCGAGGTCGTCTACGACGACCTGCTGCCGGGCGAGCGCTCGGCGCTGCACCTCGCGGTCGCGCGGGTGCTCGAGGAGCGCCTGCCCGGCGACGGCGGACCGGGCCTGGCGGCCGCGGTGGCCCACCACTTCCACCGGGCCGGAGCCCAGCCCGAGGCGCTGCGCTCGGCGATCCGCGCCGGCGACGCCGCGCGCGCCGCACACGCCGAGGCCGACGCAGCGGCGCTGCTGGAGCGCGCGCTGGAGCTGTGGGACCGCGTCGACGAGCCCGCGGCCCTGACGGGCGTCGACCACGTCGAGCTGCTGCTGCGCACCTCGCGCGCGCTCCGCCACACCGACGACACCCGGCGCCTCACGCTGCTCAACGAGGCGCTGCGCGAGGTTCGCGCCGCCGACCCCGACGACCCGCGCGTCCCCGGCCTGCTGCAGCAGCGCTCCATGGCCGAATGGGGACTGGGGCGCGGCGAGGCGAGCCGTGCGTCGCTGGACCTCGCGCGCCGCCTGCTGCCCGACGACGCCCCGCCGGCCGAGCGCATCGGCCTGACGCTCTCGCGGATGAAGCTGGCGGCGCTGCAGTCGCGCTTCGCCGAGACGATCGCGCTGGCCGAGGAGATCCTGCCCGACCTCCCCGGCACGCCGCACGGCGAGACCCTCCGCGCCGAGGCGTACAACAACCTCGGCCTGGCGCTGATCATGACGGGCGAGCACGATCGCGGCGTCGCGGTCCTGCGCGAGGCCGCGGCCCTGGCGCGGGGCGCCGACGACGTCCTGCTCGGCATCGCCTACGTCAACCTCGCCGATGCGCTACAGCTCTCGGGCCTGCGCGCCGAGGCGATGGCGGTCACGCAGGAGGCGCTGGACGAGCTGGGGACGGCCTACGTGGGCTACGCCTGGGTGCCGACCATGGCCGCCGAGCTCGCGATCGACGGCGGCGAGTGGGCGGCCGCGGAGGGCTACCTCGCGCGCGTCGGGCGCACGAGCGGCGGCGGCCGGGTCAACGTCGAGCTGCGGCGTGCCGAGCTGGCGCTGGGCCAGGGCGACGACGCGAGAGCGCGCACGGCGCTGGAGGAGGTCGAGGCGCTGCTGGTCGACTCGCTGGAGCCGCAGTTCGTGGCGGTCGCCGGCGTGCTCCGGGCCGAGCTGGACCGCCGCAACGGCCATCCCGTCTGCGCCCGCGAGGCGGTCGAGAGCGCGCTGGAGCGCCTGGAGTTCTGCAGCGACGACACGGTGCGCCTCGGGCGCCTGGCGGTCACCGGCGTGGCGGTCGAGGCCGACCACGCCCAGCGGGCGCGCGACCTCGGCGACGGCACGACCGAGGCCGACGCGATCGCCCGGGCCGAGCTGATGCTCGACCGGGCCCGCGCCGCCGCGGCGGGGGGCCGGCCGCTGGAGACGGCCTACGCGGCGACCGCCGAGGCCCACGCGCTACGGGCGCGTGGCCAGGACCCGGGCGACCGGTGGACGGCGGCGGCCGATGAGTGGGCCGCGCTGGATCGCCCGTTGCCCCAGGCCGACGCGTGGCGCTACGCGGCCGAGGCGCATCTGGCGGCAGGACGGCGCGAGGCGGCGGCCGAGGCGCTGCGCGCGGCGCTGGGGATCGCCCGGCGCCTGGGCGCCGCGTGGCTGGTGGGCGAGCTGGAGGGACTGGGCGCGCGGGCGCGGCTGGCCGTCGACGCCCCGCCGGTGGCGCGCAACGGAGCCACCGCCGGCGAGCCCGGCGACGATGCGCCCGGCGACGGCGACGGCGACGACCCGTTCGGGCTGACGCCGCGCGAGCGGCAGGTCCTGACGCTGGTGGCGCGCGGCGCCACCAACCGCGAGATCGGCGCGGAGCTGTTCATGGCCGAGAAGACGGCGAGCGTCCACGTCTCGAGGATCCTCGGGAAGCTGGACGTGCGCAGCCGAACCGAGGCGGCCGCCGTAGCGCACCGCCTCGGACTCGCTGCAGGCTGAAGGGCGCTACTCGGCGGCGGGCGCCGACTCGACCTTGGCCTCGGCGGGTGCCGGGGTCTCGGTCGGGGCGGCGTCGTCGGCCGGAGCGGGCTCGGCGGCCGGAGCGGGCTCCGCGGCCGGGGTGGCCTCGGCGCTCGGAGCGTCTTCGGCCGGGGCCGGAGCCTCGGCCTCGCCGTCGGCGACCGGAGTGGTCACCGTGGCAGCCGCGTCAGCGGCGGCGGCTTCGGCGGCGGCCGCCTTGGCGGCCAGCTCCTCGTCGATCGTGCCGGCGAGCACGGCCTTGCTCGGGCCGAGCATCATCGTCATGTTGCGCCCGTCGAGGTTCGGGCGCTGCTCGATGATGGCCAGGTCCGTGAGCTCCTCGGCCAGACGGTCGAGGATCATCCGCCCCCGCTCGGGGTGGGTCACCTCGCGGCCACGGAACATGATGGTGATCTTCACCTTGTCCTTGTGGCGCAGGAAGCGCTCGACGTGACCCTTCTTGGTGTCGTAGTCGTGCTGCGCGATCTTCGGCCGGAACTTGATCTCCCGGATGACGATCTGCTGCTGGTGCTTGCGCGCCTGCTTCTGCTTCTGCGCGATCTCGTACTTGTACTTCGAGTAGTCGAGGATGCGGCAGACCGGCGGACGTGCCTCAGCGGCGACCTCGACGAGGTCGAGCTCACGCTCCTGCGCGAGGCGCAGGGCGTCTTCGGTCTTCATGATCCCTACCTGCTCGCCATCGTCACCGATGACGCGCACTTCAGGAACCCGAATGCGCTCGTTGACACGCGTGGTGTCGCGTTCGGGCGGGCGCCGGTCGAACCTACGCGGGACCGGCACTAGCTGTTCTGTCGGCGCGTCGTCATGAGCGCGGGGCCGACCTTGTCGCGATGGTGCAAATCAACGTCGTCAAGTATAGACGGATCGTCCAGGTCTCTGCCAGGCCCATGTCAGGGACTTCAGACCGACCCTGCCGGGCCGACCACCAGAGCTGTGGAGCGAAGCCCGACCGCACATCCCGATTGGGGCCGCCTCCGGGCGATCGTGCGCCAGGAGCCGGACCACTACGCGATCCTCGACCGCCGCCTCGTCGGCCGCCTGGCCGGCTTCCTGTTCTGCTGCGCCGGGCTGATCGCGGCCGCGCTGCTGGCCGTCGACCCGCCCACCCACGCGCTCGGCGGGTTCGGTTGGGTCCCGGCGGCCGTCATCATCCTGCTGGGCTTCGCCTTCGGCGCCGGCATGGTCGCCACCCGGCGCAATCTCGGCACCGGCACGCTGATGGCGATCGCGCTGACCGGCCCGATCATGCTCACGGCGCTGCAGTGGCTGGCCGGGTCGGAGTCGTCCTACGTCCAGCTCGTGATCCTGTCGATCGTCTGGTGCGCCGTCGTGCTGCCCGCGCGCCGCCTGCTGATCGTCCTGCTGGCCGACACCGCCGTCGTCTTCCTGCCCGCCGCCTACGGCGACTGGCACGCCCACATGCTGCCCGAGCGCATCGCGACCGTGGGCATCGCCTGGTCGCTGGGCCTGCTCTGCCTGGTGTGGTCGGGCCACATCCGCAACATCCGCCGCCAGCTCGACGCCCAGCGCGCCGCCGCCGACGAGCTCGCGCGGGTCGACTCGCTGACCGGCCTGGGCAATCGCCGCGCGCTGGACGAGGCGCTCGTCGCCCACGTCGCGCGGGCCCACCGCAGCGGCCGCCCGATCGCGGCGCTGGTCGGCGATCTGGACGGCTTCAAGGCGATCAACGACCTGTACGGGCATCACACCGGCGATCAGCTGCTGCGCGACGTCGCCGCGGTGCTGCGCGACGTCGTGCGCGCGCCCGACGCCTCCTTCCGCTGGGGCGGCGACGAGTTCGTCGTGCTGCTCGGCGAGGCCGACGTCTCCGGGGCCCGCGACGTCGCGGCCCGCATCGAGGACGCCGTCGGCGACCGGTGCCACACCCCCGACGACACGCCGGTCACGATCACGCTGGGCGCCGCCGAGCACGTGTCGGGCACCGTCGGCACCGAGCTGCTGGCCGAGGCCGACGCGGCGATGCTCGCCGCGAAGTCCGGCGCCCGCACCGCCTGAGCAAACGGCGCCGGGCGCTCCCGGCTAGGTCCGCGCCGCGATCTGCTCGGCGAGCTGCTGGGCGAACTCGTCGGTCGGGACCGTCCCGACGTCGCCCTCGCCGTGGCGGCGCACCGACACCGAGCCCGACTCGGCCTCGCGGTCGCCGACGACCAGCATGTACGGGATCTTGCGCAGCTCGGCGTCGCGGATCTTGCGACCGACCGACTCGTTGCGGTCGTCCAGCGCCACGCGCAGCCCGGCGGCCTTCAGGCGCGCCTGGGTCTCGGCCGCCGCCGCGACGTGGCGGTCGGAGATCGGCAGGACGATCGCCTGGGTCGGCGCCAGCCACAGCGGGAACTCGCCGGCGTAGTGCTCGATGAGGATGCCGATGAAGCGCTCGAAGGACCCCAGGAGAGCGCGGTGGATCATCACCGGGCGGTGCTCGGCGTTGTCGGCGCCGATGTAGCTCGCGTCCAGCCGCTCGGGCATCTGGTAGTCGAGCTGCACGGTGCCGAGCTGCCAGGAGCGGCCCAGCGAGTCGCGCAGGTGCAGGTCGATCTTCGGGCCGTAGAAGGCGCCGTCGCCGGCGTTGACCTCGTAGTCGAGCCCGAGGCGCTTCAGCGCGTTCTCCAGCGCGCCCTCCGCGCGGTCCCACATGTCGTCGGAGCCCAGGCGCTTGGCCGGGCGCGTCGAGAGCTCGAGCTTGGGCTCGAAGCCGAACAGCTCGTACAGCGCGAAGCCGAAGTCCAGGCAGCCGACGACCTCGTCCTCGATCTGCTCCTCGGTGCAGAAGATGTGGGCGTCGTCCTGGGTGATGTGGCGCACCCGCATGAGGCCGTGCAGCGTGCCGCTGGGCTCGTGGCGATGGACGAGACCCTGCTCGCTGAACCGCATCGGCAGCTCGCGGTAGGAGCGCCGCACGTCCTTGAACAGCTGCACGTGGCCGGGGCAGTTCATGGGCTTGAGGCCCATCGGCCGGTCCTCGACGTCGGTGAAGTACATGTTGTCGCGGTAGTTGTCCCAGTGCCCGCTGGCCTTGAACAGGTCGACGTCCCAGAGGATGGGGGTCTTGACCTCCTCGTAGTCGCGCTTGCGGTTCTCGGTCCGCCAGAGGTTGGTCAGCTCGTTCCACACCGCCATGCCCGGCGGCTGCCAGAGCGGCATGCCGGGGGCCAGCTCTGAGAACGTGAACAGGCCGAGCTCCCGGCCGAGCTTGCGGTGGTCGCGCGCCTTGGCCTCCTCCAGCAGGTGGAGGTGGGCGTCGAGCTCCTTCTGCTTGAAGAAGGCGGTGCCGTAGACGCGCGTGAGCATCTGGCGATCCGAGTCGCCGCGCCAGTAGGCGCCCGCGACCGATTGCAGCTTGAACGCGCCGATCCGCTTCGTGGTCGGTGCATGCGGTCCGCGGCACAGATCGGTGAAGGGCCCGTTCGTATACAGGCTGACCGTCTCGGCGCCCTCGTTCTTGACGAGGTCCTCGATCAGCTCGACCTTGTAGTCCTGGCCCTCGGCGCGGAAGCGCTCCAGCGCGTCATGCACCGAGATGTCCTCGCGGACGAACGCCTCGTCGGCGGCGACGTGCTCCTTCATCTTGGCCTCGACGGTCGCGAAGTCCGCGTCGGAGAACGTGACGCCGTCGGGGAAGTCGAAGTCGTAGTAGAAGCCGTTCTCGATGGCGGGGCCGATCGAGATCTTCACGCCCGGGTAGAGCTCGAGCATCGCGGCGGCCAGCACGTGGGCCGTGTCGTGGCGGATGAGCTCGAGCGCGTCGTCGCCGGAGCGGTCGGTGACGATCTCCAGGGTCGCCCCGTCGGGCAGCGGCGCGGAGAGGTCCCGGGTGGTCCCGTCGACCTTCACCGCCAGGGCCGCCTTGGCGAGCCCAGGGCCGATCGAAGCTGCCGCATCGGCGCCCGTGGCGCCGTCGGCGAGCTCGAGCTCCTTGCCGTCGGGAAGGGTGACCTTCATGGGCCGCATCCTAGTGCGACCTCTGGGAGCGCCCGCCTTCTCGCTACCGTGTCGCAGGCCGGTTGGCAGTGGGACGTCGGTCCAAAGCGCAGCGCGCACACGTCCCCGCACCGGCCCTTCGCAGCACCCCGACGCGGCACAGGCGCGTGCGCCCACTGGCGTTCCGCCTTCTCCGCCCGAAGGAGGGATCCCATGCGATCTCACATGCTGATCGGAACCGTCCTGATCGCCGGCGCGCTCGCCGGCGCGGCCGCGCCTGCCTCGGCCACCCCGCTCTCCGTCGACCTGCCCGGCCCCGGCGCCGGCCTCGCCCCGCTCGTCAGCGTCGCCAAGACGCCGCTGGTGAACCGCAACGTGCAGCTCGCGCGCAAGGTCGCCCACGTCAAGCGCGAGCACCTGCGCCGCGGCTATGCCCGTGCCGTGCAGACGTTCAGCGTCGCGAAGCTCGCGCGCCACCACCGCCGCCTGCGCCGTGAGCTGCGCGACGCCCGCCGCGACGCGCGCCGGAAGGTCCGCGACGCGCGGTCGACCGCCTCCCCCGCCCTGCAGGCCATCGCCGCGTGCGAGTCGGGCGGCAACCCGAGGGCCGACACCGGCAACGGGTTCTACGGCAAGTACCAGTTCACGATGTCGACCTGGCAGGCCGTGGGCGGCTCCGGCAACCCCGCCGCCGCCTCCGAGGCCGAGCAGGACCGCCGCGCCGCGACGCTGCTCGCCCAGGCCGGCTCCGGGCAGTGGCCGGTGTGCGGCCGGTAGTGGGCGACCCACTGGCCCGGCGCCGGCCCGCCGCGCGCGCATCTAAGGTGCCGGCATGGACGCCGCCCACCTGCGCGCCGCCTTCCCCGTCCTGGAGAAGTCGGCCTACCTGAACGCCGGGACGTGCGGGCCGGTGCCCGCCGCCGCCCAGCGCGCCGCCGTCGAGGCGTGGCGGCTGGGCACCGAGGAGGGCCGCGGCGGGCCGTTCTACGAGCGGCTGATCGGCCTGTCGGACCAGCTGCGCGAGCGCTACGCCGCGGTGCTCGGCGCCGACGCCCTCGACATCGCCCTCATGAGCGGCACCAGCGACGGCTGCGGGCGCGTCGTGGCCGGGCTGCGGCTCGGGCCTGGCGACGAGATCCTCACCGCCGACGACGAGCACCCGGGCCTGCAGGGTCCGCTCCTCGCCGCCCGGCTGCAGCGCGGCGTGACGATCCGCGCGGTGCCACTGGCCGAAATGCCCGACGCCGTGACCGACACCACCAAGTTGATCGCCTGCTCGCATGTCTCCTGGCACAGCGGAGCGCTGGCGCCGGTCGCGGAGCTGGCGAAGGTCGCGCACGCGCGCGATGTGCCGCTCCTGCTCGACGGCGCTCAGGGCGTCGGAGCAATTCCGACCGATGTCGCGGAGCTGGGCGCGTCGTTCTACGCCGGCTCGGGGCAGAAGTGGCTGTGCGGCCCGGTGGGCTGCGGGATGCTCTGGGTCGACCCGGCGTGGCTGGATCGCCTCGACGCGCCCACCCCCGCCTACCGCGGGCTGGAGACGCCGGCGGCCGGGCTCTCGGGCGCGCTCGCGCCGGGCGCACGGCGCTATGACCTGCCCTCGCAGGACCTTTCGGTCATCGCGGCCGCGGTGGCCGCGTTCGATGTCCTGGCCGACGCGGGCCTGGCCGAGCTGCAGTCGGCAGCGATCGCGCGCGCCGGGCAGCTGGCCGGCGCGCTGGGCGCCGCCGGGCACGAGGTCGTCGATCGCGGCGACTCGACGCTCGTCTCCTGGCGCGTGGACGGCGGCGACGAGCAGGCGCTGGCGATCCGCGACCGGCTGCTGGCCGAGGGCGTCGTCGTCCGCGACCTGCCGGGCGCCGGACGGCTGCGCGCCTCGGTCGGCGCGTGGAACGACGACGACGACCTGCAGCGGCTGATCACGGCGCTGCGGTGAGCGAGTGGCTGCCGAGCGTCTGGGTGCTGGTCGCCGCCTACGAGGCGGAGGCCTACGTCGGGCAGGCCGTGCGCAGCGCGCTGGCCCAGGACTACCCGGCCGAGTTGGTGCACGTGGTCGTCGTCGACGACGGCTCCACCGACGGGACCGCGGCGGTCGTCGCCGCGCTGGCGGCCGAGCACCCCGGGCGCGTGACGCTCATCCGCCAGGAGAACCGCGGGAGCGTCGGGGCGGTCAACCGCGCCGCCGAGGCCGTGCCGCCCGATGCCGGCGCGATCGCGATCCTCGACGCCGACGACGCCTGGCCCGCCGGCAAGCTGCACGCGCAGGTCGAGGTCCTCGCCGCGCGCCCCGAGGTCGGGCTCGTCTACACCGACATGCGCGTCATCGACGGCTCCGGCGCCGTGCTGCAGGAGTCCTGGCTGCAGGGCGAGCGCCCGCCGTCGGGTCGCGGGCTGCCGGCGTTCCTGCGCGAGAACCTCGTGACCGGATCGTCGATCCTCGTGCGCGGGACGCTGCGCGGCGCGCTCTTCCCCATCCCCGCCGAGATGGCGTGGGCCGACTGGTGGCTGGCCGTCCGCGCCGCACAGCGCTCGGAGGTCGCCTACCTCCCGCTGCCGCGCACGCTGTACCGCTTCCACGCAAGCAACATGTCGCTCGGGTCGCAGGGTCCTGCGCGCCTGCGCGAGCTGCGCCGCGGGCTGGCGCTGCAGCGCTGGTTCCTGCGCCGCGTCGAGGCGGCCGACGTGCCGATCGAGGACCTCGAGCTGATCTGGGACGGCTTCGCGCGGCTGGCCGGCGAGGCCGTGGAGGTGGCGGGGACGCCGTTCGTGGCGCTCGTCGAGGTCGTCGAGGACGACGAGGTGCAGGCCGCGGCGCTGGCCGCGGTGGCACGGGCGCTGCTGGCCGACGGCGAGGTCCACGAGGCGCTGGCCACTGCGGTGCGGGGCGCGGCCGCCGATCCGACCGATGACGAGGCGCGCGGCGCGCTGGTCGCCGTGCGCGCGGCGCTCGGGCCCGACGGCGTCGGGCCACAGCCGCTGCGCGGCGCCCGGGCGCTGGTCGTCTGCCTGGAGGCCGACGAGGTCGTCCGCACGCCGCACGTGCTGGGGGCGTGCGCGGCGGCGGTGGGCGACCTGGACGACGTGACGCTGGCGCTCGACGCCTCCTCCTCGGACGCGGCCGAGGCGGCGCAGCGCATCGGCGAGCTGGCCGAGGCGCTCGGGCTGGCCGGCGACGATCGGGTCGACCTCGCGCTCGTCACCGGCCCGCTGGACGAGCTGGCCTACGGCCGCCTGCGCGCCGGCACGACGGCCCGACTGGCCACGCGCCGGGTCGACGACGGCGTGCCGTGGTTCGCGCCGGGCGACGAGGCGGCGCTGCGGGCGCTGCTGCTCAGCAGGTCAGCGCGGTCTTCGTCGCCGGGTTGAGGCAGCTGGTCTGACGCCTCGGGGCCTGCTTGGCCCGAATGGTGAGGCGCTCGACGTGGATGACGGCGCCCGGCGCCTCGGCCCGCAGCTCGAGGACGGTGCCCGGCACGAGCCGCGCCTTCTTCAGCGCAGCGCCGAAGGCCACCGGCTTGCCGGCGACCGCCTTGACGCCCTTGGCCGCCGGCGGGCAGCCCTTGGCGGTGGCCTTTGGCTTGGCGGGCGCCTTGCAGCTCAGCGTGATCGTCGTGCCGGCCGGCGCGCCGCTGAGCGTCAGCCGGCGCAGGATGGTGGCCTTGCTCCCGGCCGTCGCGGTGACCTGCAGCGTCAGCGCGGGCGAGAACAGCGACGTGGCCACGCCGTCGCAGTTGTCGTCCTTGCCGTTGGCGGGGATCTCGGGCGCGCCCGGATGGACGGCCTTGTCGCGGTCGTCGCAGTCGACGCCGAGCGGCGAGCCGTCGGCGTCGGCGTCGGTGGCCGCCGCGGTGGCAGGGCCCGGCGCGGGCGCGGTCGCCGCATCCACGTTCGCGGCCTGCACCGACTCGCAGCCGTCGACGGGGTCGAGCTGGTCGGTGATCGCGGTGTCGGTCCCGTCGCCACAGGAGACGAGGTCGGCGACGCCGTCGCGGGAGGCGATCGTGTCGTCGCCGCTGCCGCCGAAGAGGAGGTCGGCGCCGCCCGCGCCGTCGATCGCGTCGCTGCCGGCGCCGCCGCTGAGCAGCTCGCCCGCGGCGGACCCGATCAGCTGGTCGTCGCCGGTGCCGCCGTCGATGCGCTCGAGGTCGCCGGCCACCGTGTCGGCCTCGCCGACGGAGCCGTCGTCGGCGCCGGCGCCGACGGTGACCCGCACCGGCGAGGTGTAGGACGCGTAGCTGAGCGTGTCGTAGCCCGAGCCGCCGCGGTAGTCGTCGGCGCCGAGGTTGGCGGTCAGGACGTCGTCGCCCGGCCCGCCGTCGAGGGTGTCGTCGCCGTAGCCGGCGTCCAGGGTGTCCTCGCCGTCGTCGCCGGCGAGGACGTCGTTGCTGCCGTCGGTGCCGCGCAGGACGTCCCGGCCGGGGCCGCCGGAGATCTCGGCGTGCAGCCCCAGCGGCAGGGTCGGGGCCGGCGCGATCGCATCGTCGCCGGCGCCCAGCTGGATCGTCAGGCGCGTGATGAAGTCGGTGGCGCAGGTGACCGCGTTGCCGGTGCCGGTGCAGCCGAGCCCCGGCTGCAGCGTGTCGCCTGCGGTGCGGTCGACCTCGACCTTCAGGCCGTTGATCTTGTAGGCGATGGTATCGGCGGCCCCGCCGGTGGCGGTGACCGTGATCGTGTCGGCGGCCGTCTTGGCGACGGTCGTGACGGCGCCCGCCGCCGGGGCGAGCGCACCGAGGCCGACAACGACCATCACGGGCACGAGAAGCCTGCGCATGGGCGGCGAGGGTACGGATGTCCGCAGGCGGACTGGACGGGCGGACGACGAGAGCGCCCCGGCGCCGACTCGGGGCTCAGGTCACGGCACGGGGCGCGGAACCGGCGGCGGGAGGAGCTCGTCGCGGTAGGCGACCGCGATCGCCTCCGCCCGGCTGTTGACCCCCAGCTTGCGCCGGATGTTCTCCGTGTGCGTCGCGACCGTCCGGGGGCTGATGACCAGGCGCTGGGCGATGTCGCCCCACTTCAGGCCCTCCCCCAGCAGCGCCAGCACCTCGTGCTCGCGCCGCGTCAGCCGGCCGTGGGCAGCGGCCCGCGCCGGACGCACGCGCTCCACGGCGATGCGCACACGGGCCAGCACCTCGTCGGGCGCCGAGGGCTTGGTCACGTAGTCGTCGGCGCCGAGGAGCAGACCGGCGACGCGATCGTAGGACTCCGCCCGCACACCCGAGAGGAAGATCACCGCCAGCTCGGGTCCCAGCTCGCTCTTCATCGCTCGGCACACCTCATAGCCGCAGAGCGTGCCGAGCGGGATCTCGAGGATGGCCGCCACGGGCCACGCCGTACGGGCCCGGGCGAGCGCGTCGTAGCCGTCGGCGGCCTGCACCACGCGGAAGCCGTCGCTCACGAAGACGCGGGCCAGCGACTCGCGCGCTTCGGGGTCCTCGTCTGCGATCAACACCACGTCGGAGATGTCCATCCCTCCTCATCCACATCACACCGAGAAGCGCCCCGCACCGGTTCGGCCGGTGCCCCTCTCGCTCCGTGATCGTCTAGGTGGTACCCAAAAAAGGTCGGTTCTGCGGCCGAGGTTGTGCGAAGTCTCCACTGGTGACGCTGATGGGGACCGCAGAACTGCACGTCCGATCCAAAGGTCCGAGAAATGCCTGACATCCCCGGCGCCGTCCAGCAGACCGAAACCGCGACCCAGGCGGTGACTGGCGCGACCGGCGCAGCGGCGGGTGCGACGTCCGGCGCGACCAACGCAGCGGCGGCCTCCACGCCGGCTCCCGCGCCGGCAGCCAACACCGCGGCGGCGTCGCCGGCCCCCGCCCCCAAGGCTTCGCCGGCGCCGGATCCGACGCCCGCTGCCTCGCCGTCCCCCGCTGCCGCGCCGAGCGCACCGGCGCCCAAGGCGCCCGCCGCCGACACCGCAGCCGCCTCGCCGTCCCCCGCTCCCGAGCCGAGCGCGCCGGCGCCCAAGGCGCCGGCCGCCGACAGCGCGGCCGCGTCGCCGTCCGCCGCTCCCGAGCCGAGCGCGCCGGCGTCGGCACCGAAGGCCTCCGCAGTCGCCGACACGGTCGCCTCCGCGGCCAACGTCAAGCCGGTCGCCGACCAGGCCACCGCGACCGTGGGGCAGGTCACCACGCCCAAGGCGGCCGCCCCGGTGGTCGACAAGGTCGCCGCGCCGACTCCGCCCGCGGACACCGTCGTGCCGAGCGGGAGCCCGGGCTCCAGCGCGACCGACCCCGTCGTACACGCCGCGGACCCGGTGGTGCAGACGGTCGCCCCCGGGGCGAACCCGGTCACGCACGCCGCCGACCCCGTCGTCACCGCCGCCGCCCCGATCACGCACGCGGCCGACCCGCTTGTCACCGCCGCCGCTCCCGTCGTCCACGCCACCGACCCGCTCGTCACCGCCACCACTCCGGTCATCCACGCGGCCGACCCGCTCGTCCAGACGCTCGGCACGGCCACCGACCCGCTCGTCACCGCCACCACCCCGGTCGTCCACGCCACCGACCCGCTCGTCCAGACGCTCAGCACGGCCACCGACCCGATCGTCACCACGGCTGCCCCGGTGCTCGACGCCGCCGGCACCGCGACCCAGCAGCTCACCCAAACCACCGATCCGATCCTGCAGACCGCCGGCGCCGCGAGCCGTCAGGCGGCCCTGGCCGCCGGCCCGCTGCTGAACACCACGGGCACGGTGACCGGCCAGGTCGTCGATCCCGTCACGCAGACCGCGGGCTCGGCAACCGGTGCCCTCACCCAGGCGACCGATCCGGTCGTGCAGGGCGCCGGCGCAGCCGCCGGCAGCGCGAGCAACGCGCTCACCCAGGCGACCGATCCGGTCGTGCAGGGCGCCGGCGCGGCCACCGGCAGCGCCACCAACGCGGTCACCCAGGCCGCCGATCCGGTCATCCAGACGACTGGCGCTGCCACGGGATCCGCGACCGGCGCGGTCAGCCAGGCGGCGGCTCCCGTCGTCCAGACCGCGGGCGGGGCCACCGGCGCGGCGACCGGCACCGTCACCCAGGCCGCCGACCCCGTGGTCCAGACCGCCGGCGGCGCGACCGGTGCCGCGGGCGCCACGACGACACAGGCAGCCGGCGGCCTCACCTCCGCCGGCGGCGGCGCCCCTGGCCCGGGCCGCGCACTCGACGCCGTCGGCTCCGCCGGTGCGTCGGCCGCGAACGCCGCCGGGCCGCTTGCCGGCGGTGCGACCGCTCCGCGCGTCGCCGACAACCTCGCCGCCGCGACGCCGCACGCCATGCAGACACCGTTCTCCGCGTCGTCGATCGCCGACGCCGGATCGGCCGCGAGCGGAGCCGCGGGCGCAGGCCCCGGATCCGGCAGCGCCGTGACGAACGCCTTCGCGGGCGGCCTGCCCTCCAACGGGTTCGCGCCGGGATCGGGCCAGGGCGCGTCGGCCACCCTGGCCAACGTCACCGCGGCGCCGTCGCCGGCTCCCAGCGGGACCGCCGACACGCTGGCGACCGTCGCGACCGACCCGCGGTTCCTGGCCGTCACCGGGGTCACCGCCCTGGCCGGGACCGCCTACATCGCGGCGCGCAGCGCGGGCTGCGTCGCCGGCGGCGAGTCGAGCGTGATCCTCAACAACATCCGCCTCATCCCGTGCCTCATGCGCGCGCAGGCCGTTCAGGGCGCCTCGGCGCTGGCGGGCGTCGGGACCGGCGTCGGCAACGGCGTCCGCACGGCCGTCGGCTCGGCGACCGGCTCGGGCCGGGCGGCGCTCGAGGTCCTCAGCGAACGGGCGTCCAAGACCGCTGACGCCACGCGTGACGGCCTGTCGGATCGCGTGGTCGCGCCCTTCCGCGAGGGAGTCGCGCGCGTGACCGGCGGGGCGCACGACGGCAAGGGCGACGACCGCGACATGTTCTTCCTCGGGATCGGCATGGTCGTCGGGCTGCTCTACGCCGCGATCCTCTCGCTCTGGCTGTTCGTCGCACGGCCGCGCTGGAGCTCTCGATGAGCCGCATATTCGCGGTGCTCGTGGCCGTCGTGCTCGGCGCGGCGGCCACGCTCGCCGTCGCGCCCCGCGACGGCGCGAGGGCCGCAGACCCGGCGCCAACCATGTTGAAGGTCGGCGACCGCGTGCAGGTCGAGGGCCAGCCCGTCGGCTGCCGCGTCGCCAACCAGGGCGGCAAGGTGGTCATGGACTGCCGCCGGGCCGGCGCACTCGCGGGGACCTACGGCACCATGATCAGCTCCCGCACCGCCAAGGTCGTCCGCTTCCGCTCCGACAGCGTGGCGAAGGTCGTCTACACGGCCAAGCATCACGGAGGCGCACGAGCGTGCCAGTGAGCCGCACGTCGATCTGGGCCTTGAGCGTTGCCTTGCCCATCGGCGGAGTGAGATCGTCGTCCGCCACGTCAACGACCGGAGGCGCACCATGCCCAAGTTCCTGATCGAGGCGTCGTACACCCTGGAGGGCGCGAGGGGCGTCCAGAAGGCCGGCGGAACCAGCAGGCGCGACGCCGTGGCCGCGGTGGCCGAGAGCGTCGGCGGGAAGATGGAGAGCTTCTACTTCGCCTTCGGCCACCCGGACGTCTACACGGTCGTGGACCTCCCCGACAACGAGAGCGCCGCAGCAGTCGCCCTCGCGGTCAACAGCAGCGGAGGAGCCTCCGTCAAGACCGTGGTGCTCCTGACGCCGGAGGAGCTCGACACCGCTGCGAAGCGGTCGGTCGACTACCGGGCCCCCGGCGCCTGAGCCGGCGCGGCGTCGCCCGTCCGCGCTCTGGCGAACGCCATCGACCGCTCGGCGTGGCAGGCGTATCGTCGGTCGTCCGGTCCTCATGGCCATCGTGCGATCGAAGGAGCCTGCCGTGCAGCAGATCTGTCTCGTGCTCCCCGTGGTATCGGGCCACGCCGATGACGCTCGCGACTTCATGCGGGAGCTGGAAGCGTCCCGCAAGCAGGAGTACGACCGCTCCGAGGAACGCATCGGGATCACCAAGGAGGTCTGGTACCTCGCACCGCTGCAGGACGGTGAGCTCTTGGTCGCCTACATGGAGGCCGACGACTTCGGCGCGGCGCTGAGTCTCTTCTCGCAGTCCCGCGACGACTTCGACATGTGGTTCAAGCGCCGGCTGGCCGACGTGACGGGCGTGGACCTGAACGACCCGCCCGAGCTGACCCTGCCCGAGCTGCTGTCGAGCTACAGCGCCGTGTCGGCCGCCGCGTGATCTCCCGCGCCATGCCGTCCGGCGCAACCACCATGGCCGAACAACTCGTGAGGCGCCTGCACGCGGCGATGAACGCCCATGACCTCGAGGCGTTCGTCGGGTGCTTCGCCGAGGACTACGACAGCGCCCAGCCGGCACACACCGACCGGGCATTTCGCGGGTCCGAGCAGGTTCGCGAGAACTGGTCGGCGGTCTTCACCGGCGTACCCGACTTCCGCGCCGAGCTCGTCGGCGTCGCCGCGGTCGGCGACACGGCGTGGTCGGAGTGGCGCTGGGAGGGGACGCAGATTGACGGCGGGCGACTCGACATGGCGGGCGTGATCGTTCTTGGCGTGCGAGATGAACAGGTCGCGTGGGCGCGTCTCTACGTCGAGCCCGTCGAGCGAACGGGCGCGGGCATCGACGCCGCGGTGCGCGACATGACAGCCGAAGAAGCCGGGTAGCGCTCTGTCGCCGTGATCTGTTGCAAAGAGGTCTGGCAGCGTCATATCGTCGTCGCGTGCGCGCCGCGCTGCTCGTTTCCCTTACCGCCGCGACCCTGGGTGGCACCGCGGCGGCCGCGGCACCACGGCCACCGAAGGGCGCGCCCGCGACGTGCCGGCACCAGTCCTCGGCCGGGTTTCCCAGGAGCACGCACGACCTCGTCGTGGGGCCGCTCGTGCTGGTCGGCGCCCGCGAGTATTCGTCGCCCGAGGTGATCGCGAGGTTCGGCGGGCAGAAGTACCCGGCCGTCGTCCTCGCCGGGCATCGGGTCACGGTCGAGCTGCCGCGCGCCGTCCGGCGGTCGACCTCGCTGCTCTACGCCGACGACCACCTGAACCTGCCCGACGGCGAGCGGACGGTGGGCGACGGCCATCGGGTGATCGAATTCCGCGCATGCCCGTCCGGCCGAGGCGGCGGCAGCTCCTATGACGGCCGCAAGGCCACGTTCTGGTCGGGGTTCGTACTGACCACCGCACCGCGTTGCCTCGAGCTGCGCATCTGGGTCGACGACGAGCGCACGCCGCGGCGCGCGCGTATCCGCCTCGGCCGGCGCTGCGCCTGAGGCGCGAGCGCCCGACCCCCGACTACGCCGGGACCTTGTCCAGCTCCCTCGCGAGCTCCTCACCGTCGGCGTCGAGCTCGCGCTCTTCGCTCTTCTGCGCCCGCGTCAGCGCCTTGTCGAGTTGCTCCTGGACGCGCGACTTCCCGATCACGATCAACGCGGCCTGGCCTTCGTCGAGCCGCTCGCCGAGCTCCTTGGCGTCCTTGCGTGACATGCCGCCGAGGGCATGCCCGATCCCGCCGCCCGCAACGGCGCCGACGACCGCCGCACCCAAAAGCGACGGCGGGAACACGACGCCCAGGAACGCACCCACGGCGGCGCCCGTCCAGGCCCCGTGCTGCGTGGGCTTCTCGTGCTTGCTCACGTGCACCTTGCCCTCGTCGTCCTTGTACATCAGCGCGACGTCGTAGCTGCCGACCAGGTCGGCCGAGTGCGCGGCGAGAAGCACGTCGTAGTCCGCCTCGGCGTCCGCGCGATCGGCGTAGACGGCTCCGTAGACGAAGACCGGATTGTCGCTCATCGTTCTCTCCTGCTGGTCGGGCCTGGCGCCCGCGACCGCGGCACGGTGGGGCGATGACCATCCACCTTCGCGGGTCGTGACGGCCCGGGCATCATCCAATCGGGATGACGCGGGAGGTCGGAGGCCACGCTGGCGGGCGGGATACTGAGCCAGTGTCGGCGAACGCCAGGTTCCTCTGCACGTTGCGCTCGGTGGCTCGATGTCGGAACCGCGTTCTGGCGGGCGTCGTGACGACCGCGCTCGTGGCCATCGGGTGCGGTGCAACGCACGTTCGTGACGCACCACCGACGGACCCGACGGTTCGGCGGGCGCAGGAGGACGTCGCCGAGCGCACAGGCTCGTCGCCGACCGCCGATCGGGGACCGGCGCGCGGGCCTCGCGTCCAGCGCGGCGGCCTGGTGGTCTTCGTCGCCGGCGACCTGACCAACGGCGGCATCGCCGGTGCGGCACAGGGCGTCCAGCAGGCGGCCCGTGCGATCGGCTGGCAACTGCAGATCCGCGACGGCCACGGGACCACGGCAGGACAGGCGCGCGCCCTGGGCGCCGCGTTGGGGCTCGAGCCCACGGGCGTCGTCCTCGGCGGCTTCGACGCGGCAGCGCAGGCGGTCGCCCTGCGTCGGGCGCAGGCGCTGGGCATCCCGGTGGTCGGCTGGCACGCCGGTACACGGCCGGGCCCGGATCGGCGCGCCGGCCTGTTCACCAACGTGTCGACGGACCCCGCGTCCGTGGCGCGCCTGGCCGCCGACTACGCGATCGCCCACTCCGACGGGAGCGCCCACGTCGTGATCTTCACCGATCGCCGATACCCCATCGCCGCCTACAAGGCCGACGTGATGGCGGCGGAGATCAGACGGTGCCGTCGCTGCGCGGTGCTCGAGATCGTCGACTCGCCGATCGGCCTTGCCCAGCAGCAGATGCCGGCCATCGTGTCGTCGCTCCTGCACCGCTTCGGGACGCGGTTCCGCTACATGCTGACGATCAACGGCATCTACATCGGCGGGGCGCTCGCGGCCTTCGTCAACGCGGGCCGGCGCGGGAACGATCCGCCGTTCGCGATCGGCGCCGGTGACGGCGATGCATCGGATTTCGAGCGGATCCGCGGGGGTGAGCATCAGACGGCGTCGATCGCCGAGCCGCTGTACCTGCAGGGCTGGCAGATCGTCGACGAGCTGAACCGCGCCCGTGCGAGGCAGCCACCGTCCGGCTACATCGCACCACCGCGACTGATCACCCGCGCCGATGTGCCGGATGGCGTGGTGTTCGACCCGCCGAGCGGCTATCGCGAGAACTACCGGCGGATCTGGGGTCGTTAGGCGTCGGCTCCGGCCGCAGCCGGCCCCGCGACGGGGATCTGAGCGACCAAGACCGTGCCGGCACCCGGCTCGCTGTGGACCGTGAGCGCTCCGCCCAGCGCTGCGACGCGGTCATGGAGACCGATCAGGCCGGACCCCCGGGAGGGATCGGCACCGCCGGCGCCGTCGTCGGCGATGGTGAGCACCATCCACCGGTCATCCACGTCGACGGCGATGCCCACCTCGGAGGCGTGCGCGTGCTTGGCCGCGTTCGTCAGTGCCTCGGAGGCGACGTAGTACGCGGTCACCTCGACGTTCTCGGGCAACCGCACGTCGGTCTGGATGTTGACGGTCACGGCGATGGGCGAGCGGCCGGCGAGCGTCTTGAGCGCCGGCCCGAGCCCACCGGACGAGAGGATCCTCGGATGGATGCCTCGCGCGAGCTCGCGCACGTCGTCGATCCCGCCCTGGGCGTTCGCGAGCGCCTCATCCACCAGCTCGGCCACCGGCCCGTCTGCGTCGCCGAGCTCCTTTCGCGCCAGCTCCAGCGCCACCACCGTGCTCACCAGGCGCTGCTGCGCGCCGTCATGCAGGTCGCGCTCGATCTGCCGGCGCGCCTCATCAGCCGTCGCCACGATCCGCCTGCGGGACGCCGCCAGCTCGGCGCCGCTCTCGGCATTCGCGACCGCGGTCGCCACCAGCTCCGTGAACTGCGCCATGCGGATCTCCGTGTCGCCCCCGGCCATGTGCGGATGCTTCCAGGCGGCCACGATCGCGCCCCACGGGCGGCCGGAGACGACGATCGGCACCGCGACCGCGACAACGATGCCGACGGCGAGCAGGCTCTTGGCGAGAGCGTCCGATCCGTCCCCGAGGCGATCGGTGCGCTCGGGGCTCCGGCTCTGCGCGACGCGCCCCCAGATCTGGCCGGGGTCGAGCCTCAGGTGCGAGCCGACGCCGATCTCGGCATCCGAGGCGCCGTAGCTCCCCACCACGGAGGCGGTCCCGTCCTCCTGGTAGCGCAGCAGGCGCGTGGCGTCGGCACTCAGCAGCCGGCCGACTTCGACCGCGACGGCGTCGAACAGCTCGCCGGCGTCGTGGCCCTGGGCGACCAGGGTGGCGACGCGGCGCAGCGCGGCCTGCTCGTGGGTGAGCATCCGGTTCTCGGAGACGTCGCGCGCCGCCGCGTACATCAGGCCCTTCTCGGGCATCACGCGCGTGCTCCACTGCAGCCAGCGCACCGCGCCGTCGGCCCGGATGTAGCGGTTCTCGAAGTGCGAGATGTGCCCTCCCTCGCTCAGCGCACCGATCATCTCGGCGGTCCGCTGGCGGTCATCGGGATGGACGAACTCCAAAGACGGGCGTGACAGCAGCTCGGCAGCGGCGTAGCCGAGCGTGTGTTCGAACGCTGGGTTCACGCGCTTGAAATACCCATCGAGACCGGCGACGCAGAGCAGGTCGAGCGACAGGTCGAAGATGTCGTCCACCTGGCGTTCGGCGCGGCGCCGCCGCAGCATCCCGCGGCCCAGGAGGTAGACGAGGACCGCGGTCGCCGGCGGCCAGGCGACCGCGAGCCACGGCAGCGTCGCCTGCAGCGCGGTGCGTGGCTCCCGGCCGACGTCGACCCGCCAGCGGCGCGTAAGCGCCGCGAAGCTCTGGCCGGCGGCGGGGGCGGTGGCCAGCGCGCCGCTGAGCCGGCGGCCGTCCAACCAGATCGCGGTGCGGTGCGCATCCAGGTTCTGGGACACGCTCAGCCAGTCCGCGGGCACGAACACGACAAGGAAGCCCTGGCTTCCGGGGCCTTGACCGAACTGTGCCCCCTGGACCACGAAGAACCCGCGCCGCCCGGCGACCGCTGCGCTTGGCGTCGCCGTGCCGGCGAAGACGGACGTGGGGTCCCGCAGCGTCGCGGCGAGTGCCGGCACGCGGAACATGTCGGCGCCGGGGCGCACCGCGACACCGGTGACGAACGTCGCCGGCAGGTACGTGGCCGCCGGCGGGGCGACCCGGCCTCCGGGCGGCCGCGTGATCGGTGCCCGGATACGGCGCTCGTAGCGGCGGCGCCCCTGGTGGGTCACGCGCTCCACCCACATGGCGGCGGTGAGCCCGACGGTCGTCGTGGCGCTTCCCTCCAGTGCCGCGAACCGCCGGCCGTTCGGCACGGGCTCGCCCTGCAGCGCGTTGCTGAGCCCGACGGCGAACGCACGGGCCCGTTCGAGCTGCCCTTGGACCGCCAGCGCCTGGACCTCGGCCCGCCGGTGCGCCGAGTCCCGGCGCTCGTCGTTGACGGCCAGCGTCGTGACGACGAGGCCCGCCACGCTGAGCAGGACGACGAGGAGCGGCACCGCGACGCGAGCGGAGCCAGTGGAACCGAGCCAGCCATGTCGTGCCGCGTCCACGTCGAGAAGTATCCGCCAACGTCCTCGCGCCGGGGCTCGGCCGAATGGCCGATACTGGCCAGTCCGTGTAGGTGATCTCGTGAGCCCCGGGCCCGCCCATCCGAGCGGCCCGGCCCAAGGCGAGAGCGGCGGCTAGAGCTTGGGGCCTCGCGAGCCGCGCTTGGTCGCGCATGTCCGGTAGGTGCGGGTCCCGGTGACGGTGCGGCCGTCGCTCGCCGTCGCGGTGATGGACACCTTGGCCTTGCCGGCGGGCAGGCCCTTGAGGTTGACCGGTGCGGTGATCCTGGCGCGGGCGATGGTCTTGACGCGCTTGCCGTTGACCTTCACGACCGCGGAGGTGAACGTGACGCCCGGGAGCTTGCGGATCCGGATCGTGAACGCGCGACGGCTGATGCACCTCTTTGCCGACGGGAGCGTGAAGGCCTTCGTGGCCGAGATCGGCTGTGGAGCCGGCGGCGCGGGGTCCGTGGGCGGGGTCGGCGTCACCGCGGGCGGGGTGATCACGGCCGGGGTGAGCACGGGCGGGGTGACCGGCGGCGCAGTGACATCCGCAGCGGACGTCGTGATCGCGCCGAGGCTCTGCGTGTTGAACTCGTTGAACCACATGCGTTTGTCCGGCCCGGCGACGATGTACTCGAGGCCGATGTTCGAGCCGCCGACGGGGTACTCGGTGATGTCGGCACCCGATGTCGCCGAGGTCGGGATCGAGCCGATCTTGTCGCCGTCGCGCTCCACGAACCAGAGCTGACCGTCGGGGCCGGCGGCGATGCCGAACGGCAGGCTGGCCGTCGTGGGCGTCGGGAAGATCGTGATCACGCCCGCGGGCGTGATGCGTCCGACGGCGGCCGGGTTGGCCTCGGTGAACCAGACGTTGTCGTCCGGTCCCACGGTCATCCAGTAGATGTTCGCGTTGCCCGCCGGCAGGGTGAAGGCGTCGCCGGGCCCGGCAACCCCCGTCGTGCTCATCCGAGCGATCGCGTTCCCGGCCGCATACCAGATCTTGCTGTCGGGCCCGACGAGCACGCCCGTGATCGTCGCCGACGTGCCCGTGCTGTACGCGCCGATCGTTCCGTCGGTCGTGCTCGTGCCAATGACGTGGTTCTGGCCGAACCACAGACGGCCGTCCGGGCCGGAGGCGATCGAGGCGAACCCGCCGTTGCCGCTGGAGAGCGTGTACGAGGTGATGTCGCTCGTCTGTGTGGCGGCGACCGGCACCTTCGCGAG
This sequence comes from Baekduia sp., assembly GCA_036009425.1. Lineage (GTDB taxonomy): Bacteria > Actinomycetota > Thermoleophilia > Solirubrobacterales > Solirubrobacteraceae > Baekduia. The sequence continues at coordinate 32,382 of DASYLT010000121.1, forward strand.
GTGGTTGTCCTGCTGCACCCACATGTTGCCGTCGGGCCCGAGCGTTGCCGTCCCGCCGAGGGTCGAATCAGGGAACCGGATGACGTCGGCCGCCGTGATCGCACCCGCGGTCGTCATCCGACCGATCGACGCGGGGCCGGCGTTGCCGCTGTCGACGAACCAGATCTTCCCGTCAGGCCCCGTCGTCATCCCGAACGGGGTACTCGCGCCAGGGATCGGATAATTCGTGATGGTCCCCGGGGACGCGCAGGCCGGCGCGGCGAAGCCGAGCGTCGCCAGCGCCGAGCAAAGGATGGGCACCGCGTGCGTGAGTCGGCGCATTTGCGGCCATCATCGCCCGCCGGTGGACGTCAGCGCAACCGACTCACGGCCAGGTCTCGCGGGGGCGGAGGGATCCGCAAGGCCGGTGCGGTTTCCATGCCCAGCGCCCGTGGCGACCTGTGGTTCGCCGGGCGCCAGGCTGGCCCGGTCGGTGCCGACGCGCCGCGAGCGTCGAGATTGTTCGGCGGATTGTTCGGCAGCAACGCAGAAACCCCGCCGGAGCGGGGCTTCTGTAGGTGGGCGATACTGGGCTCGAACCAGTGACCTCCTGCTTGTCGAGCAGGCGCTCTCCCAGCTGAGCTAATCGCCCCTGGGAGCGGAAAGACTAGCAATCGGCGTCGGGCAGGCGCGTGCGCACGTCGTAGGCCCCGTCGGGCATGTCGCTGCCGGGGATGTAGTCGCGCACCCAGATCTCGTTCGTGTCCGGGAAGAGGTTGACCTCGGGCGCGACCATCGTGCTCACGACGAGCAGCCGGACGGTCTCGTCGCTCTCGTTGCGCAGCTCGTGCGCGCCCGCGAAACCGGCCGGGAACGCGACGACCTCGCCGGCCGCCAGGGTCCGCTCGCCGTCGAGCGTCCGCAGCGTCGGCCCACCGGTCACGACGACCAGGAGCTCCTCGTTGTGGAGGTGGACGTGCAGCGGGAACGTCGTCGCGCCGGGCGGCAGGTCGAAGAGCGACGCGCCGAGGCGCTCAGACCCGGCCTGGCGGCTGATCCGCGACCGTTGCCAGACGAACGGCGGCTGGTCGCGCTCCATGTCGAACTCGGGCTCATAGATGTTGGGCATGCGCGGTGTTCTATGGCACGACCTCGACCGCCGCCAAGTTCCACGAGTCGCCCGTGGGTGCGCTGTGGCTGATCGTCGCGGTCGACATCGGCGTGCTCAGAGGCGCCATGCGGCTCTGGAGCCAGTAGCTGTCGCCGCCCCGTGCGGACAGACGACCAGCGAACGGACATGGACTCTCGACTCGATCGGAAGACGGGCTCGGGGAGGCTCCCCGACCCGCGGTCTCCCCCGCGACGGCCAAAACTCCAGGGTCCGTGGCCGTCCCGTCATCGCCCGCGGGACACCTGGCGCGCGAAGCATCTACCCTTACGCCCGGCACTCGGCGCGGTGGCGGAGTGGCTACGCAGCGGCCTGCAAAGCCGTGTACATGAGTTCGATTCTCATCCGCGCCTTGCTTCGGGACCCTCGCCTTTGGCGGGGGTTTCGTCGGTTGTGGGGCCTGGTTCGCGGGGTCGGTGGCGCTGGACGCCGGGCAGTGCGGGCGGACCGTGAGGCGCTACGGCCGGCCGCGCCGACAGCGGCCACCGCTAGCCGACGCCCTCCCCAAGCCCATTGCTACACTCCCCGCCGAAGCGCGCGGCTGTAGCTCAGTTGGCTAGAGCGTCTGCTTGCCATGCAGAAGGTCGAGAGTTCGAGTCTCTTCAGCCGCTTACACGGAAGCCCTGCAAATTGCGGGGCTTTCGTCGTTCGGGGGGAAGACATACAGGCTGCATCTCCCCGAATCATCTCCCAACGCGGTGCATAACCGCGATGGTTGCCAAGTCATCACACAAGGGCGTCGCGGTCGACGTGAACAGATGCGCCGTCTTCGTCGATGTCCGCGATCAAGGGCAGGCCAGCCCCGATGATGCTGCGCATGTCGGCCTGAGAAGCGGTCGGCACTGACGCGACGGGCTCATCTACGCCCTCAGCGAACAAGCCGAGGAACTCATGGCCCCGCTCGCTACGAGTGGCCCTAATGATGGCGGGACCTACAAAGGTCACGCCGGCGGAGAGCTCAAGTCGGATGGTTTCTCCACGGAGCAGAAGCCGCAGGGTCCGGGCGCTGCGGTCGCGCGCAAATTCGAGGAGATCGAGAACGTCCGTCGCCGTCGCCTCAAACCGCTCCGGCCACGTCACCGGGTCGACCGCCCTGAGCCAGACGGATAGCTGCTCGAGACTCACTTCGTGCGCGCGTGCCTCCGAAGCGACGCTTAGAGCGAGGCGTCTCGAACGAATCCCGCGCGTCATAAGTTCCAACGCCAACTGGGAGTCGACCCCATATCGGACGAAAAGCGCCAACTCGGGACACAGCAAACCGCCCACGAGGCCCTCTGGGACTCGCGAGTTCACCTCATCCAATACCGCTCCCAGCGTCCACGAGAGGAAGTAATCGAATACCTGAGACACCGCGTTGGTCATTAGCTCTTGCCGAGCCGACGCGTCGTCCACGCGCTCAAGGAATCGGTCCGCGAGGAGGTGACTGTCCTCGCCGTGGATCCAGGCCGACAACACCGTGCCAAGCGGCGGCGAGAAGACGGCTCCATCGTTGGAGTCCTTGAAGGACCAGTCGCTCGACGGGGCCTCCGCAAGAGCGAGCAGATCCTCCAACACGCCTAGCCGAGAGAGGAGGCGGAGCGCGACTTCCGCATCGTCGAGACCCTCAAGAGCCGCAGCCGCCTCCACTACCCGGTCGACCATGGCACTGAGCCGGCGAGCACTGCCGACGGAGAGGCCGGACCTGCTCCACCTGAGTCGCTCTTCAGACTCCGTTTGGGCGAAGACCTCGCCTACTCTGGCTCCCACGCTCGCCCAGCGGCGCTTAAGGGATAGGCCCATTTGGGCATAGCCAAGGCTGTGCTCCAGCGCGTCCGCAAGCGCTTCCTGAGGGTTGGACTCCCCGAGGACCTGCTCCGTCGACATGACGAACCACGCGAACGTTATGAAGTCTCGTACGGCCTCGGGGGGATCCATGAAGATCGCCTCGCCATGGTGAGCCAGTCGCTCCTCGTAGTCCGCTAGCTCTGCCAGGGCTTCCTCATTGACCAGACGGGACTTGGCCGAAACCTCCTCCTCATCTGGGGCCATGAAGTCGACGCCATCCTCTGGCCCCATGTTGTTCGCGTAGAAGACCACCCAGCCCTCGGTTTCGACGCCGGCTCGGCCAGCTCTGCCGAGCGCGTTGATTAGGCGCGCGCCCGACATTCGTCTTGGACCTCGCCGCTGAATCTCCGCCAGGACCACTGTTCTGACGGGCAGGTTGACGCCCTCGGTGAGGGTCGTAGTGCAGACGACGTGCTGGAGTGCCCCGCCGCGTAGTTCGTCCTCGATGGCGGTCAGAATCTCGGTGGGCAGCCGGGCATGGTGGAATGCGACACCCACCCGAACCATCGTCAGCAGCGGGTGATCCGCACCCAGCCGATCACGAACAAGTTCCGTGAGGAGAACGCTACCGCGGGCTCCGCCTCGTCGCTTGGCGATGGCCGTGGCGATTCGCTGTGCATCGTCTCTGCGACCAGTCACGGTCAGCACGGGGCCAGCGTGCTCGACTTCTACGGCCAAAGGCGCGATGAGATCGTAGTGGGGAGTCCCGGTAGCCAGGCGCGGGTTGGATCGGCCACTCGGAGTATCGGGGTAGGAGATCCAACCCACTGGCTCTGTGATTTCGCCTTCAACGAGTTCGGCCGTGCCGAAGGCCCGTAGCCAGATGTCCCCGCGAAGTTCAAAGCGCTCACGATGGGTGTAGCTCTTCGCCCGAGGAGAAGCGACGAGCTTGCGGGTCGATTGATCGGCAAGAGGCTTGTACACAGCCAGCAGCCGCCTGGGACCGCGCCAAGGGGACGTGAACGCCTCGCCGCGCTCATCTGGATCGATCCAGTGTCGAACCGTGAGATCGTTGCCCAGCGCGGCACTCATGAGAACGATGCGGTGATCCGTCTGACGTGTCTTCCAATTGAGATATGTCAGGACACCTTCGAGAATGAAGCCACGATGCCCGTCCGACACGAGTTGCGCCTCGTCGAAGATGAACATGGAGTACTTGGCCAGCACAAGTTCGGGCTCATGCCGCAGCTGAGCCGCGAGCCTCTCCGGTGTCATTACCTCGACCGTCGGGTCGCCTAGAACGTCCCGTACGAGCGCTGCTTCCCAATCAGGAAGGTCGGTACCGAGTTTTGCGTCGTCGAGGTAGCGAAGACGGTCCAGCACCTGCTTCCGAACCTCCCGGACCAGGCTTCGCATCGGCGCGACAAAGCAAACGGATCTCCCGGTCGACGCAATTTCAGAAAGGAGCAACACCTGAGCGACCAACGTCTTCCCGGCGCTTGTTGGAACCGAGAGCACGACCCTCCGCGTATCGCGCTGCAGGGGCGAGCGCCGGCCGACAGGACGCAGCAGTGCGCGCTGGGGTGGCCACAGACTTAGGACCGGCGGACTTGTACCCGCGAGAGCCACCTTGACCTCGTACGGGGCATCCTCGCCGAGGACTTCCCAGACGCTGCCCGCCCGTAGGTAAGACACTGCGCCGACTAGGTGGCTTGCAACCCATCGATCCAATAGCGGCCCGTCAGAGTTAACCACTGCATGGAGATGTCGCTCCGCGACGTCGAATCGACCGGTGTCACCGAACCGCAGGGCGACCAGGGTGGCCATTGACGCCTCCACGAGGTGCTCAGCTGCTGCCCATCGACGGAAGCCATAACGCCCCAGACGCAGACGAAGGTCCCCAAGGATGGCTCTGTAGGTCTGAAGGGCAGGAAAGGCCTCTCTCGGTTGCAAGCTGAGAAGTTGCATGGCCGACGCCATTCCATATTGGGCCTCCCAGTGTTCTGCCGTAGCGCCGGCTGGTTCAAGACGTTTGCTGATGCGACGGAAGACAGCGGTGGCATTCGGATCGAGCTCACCGAGTCTGTAGCCCGCTTGCGCTCCGAAGGCGAGTTGGAGCTGAACAGCCTCGGGCGTGCGTGGATTGTCCATCGCCAACTCGAGGATGTGCGCGCTCACACGGAATGCGGCAATCCGCCTATCTCGGTCATATTCCTCTCCGACCAGTGACGCGACGGCGTGCAGATACCAGCCTAGGTCCACGAGCTCCGGCGGTACTTCGGGCTGCGCGACGAACAAGCGCATTTCCGCCTCGGCTATGAGTCGCTGTAGCTCCTCGGCGGTCGGGAGACCTTCGTCGATCCCGAGCGCAGCCGCGAGGAGGGACGGGTCTAGAGCCCTTTCCACAACCGAGCCCTCACCATCTTGGCGAACTCAGAAAAGTCGGCAACCCCGACCAGCGAACCTTCGAGTTGGGGCGCGATGAACCCGGGCAGCAACTGGTCCATGTTGTCGAAGTGCCGTTCGGGCGCGGTATCGGAGTGAGTCGCCAATGCAAGCCCCACCCCGACGCTTGGCGCCTTCCGTCTCCAAAGCGCGTGCAGTTGAGCAAAGTAAGGGCCTACTGGCGCCGGCTTTCGCTGGTTGGCAGCGACGAGTTGTGCGACGTAGCGAGCGCCATTCGCACGAACCTGCCGATACGCACCCGTCGTCGTTGACTGAAGCGAATCCTGGTGGGACGAGTTCTTCTTGCTCTCCCAAAGGCGAAATGTCAAGGAGGAATCCCGAGCGCGGTAGAGCACGTGGCCGTCCGCACCCTGGCCATACACCGTGGTCTTGACATCCGATTGGTCGATGAGTGTTCCCGCCACGTGGCGCTGCTCACGGATCAGTACCGCCCAGATCACTTCCGCGATATGGCCCTCTAGATGGTCGGCCGACCCAGGCTTCTCGACGCTCCCCACACTGTCTAAGAGAGCGGTCGCCAAGTCAGCGCTCAACAGATTGACGCGTCCACCACCATACGAAACGCGTCGGAGCCAGTAGCTGTAGAGAGCACTTCTTCCACATCGAAGGTCGACAATCTCTCTAGCCACCTCCCACGCCGCATCGGACACGGCCCGAGCCTCGTGGGCATCGATAACACCGCGCCGCCAGCGACATCCAGATGCCACGGGCAGGCCGTCGCAAATGCGGAGCATCTCTGAGAGGCTCTGGTGCGTCGACCGGTTGACCCACGGCGGTCGCGTAAGGGGGGTCGGGCTACGGTTAGGTCGTCGGAAGCGTTTCGGTATGCGGCGGCGCAACGTGGGTCCTCCTGGGCGGTCGCAAGCGTAATCGCCACATCGGACCGGTTACGGGTCTCGTTGACCCGAGGCACCGCCGACGAAGCGTCCGACCCCCGTGGCGTCATCGACACGACCGCGGACTTCCTATCGCCCTCGCCTTCTCATGCGCCGGCCCCAAGCCGACCCCTATATCTTCATCCGATGACGAACGACGGCGCACCCGAGTTCTGGAACGTGATCGTTTCTCCCAAGCAACAAGGAAAAGGCCGGACGAAGGACGACGCCGTGGTCGTCGACAAAGACCGTGACTGGATCGAGCAGCGGATCATGCAACCACGCCGCGATGGTCGACCGATCGCCGTCGATGGACGCACATTCGCGTGGGGTGAGGTCGAGAGGCTCAGGATCACCGTGGCGGACGCGCCGTCCGAACGAAGGATCGAGGAGATCAGAGCCCGCGATCGAGCCTCACAGGTCGCGATGCTCGGTGGCCCGAGCTACAAGTGGCGCGCGGCTTCGTCTGCGCGCGATGTCACCGACGACCTCATCGAGGGCCCTCCCGGCACAAGCACCGAAGCCGGATCTGCGCCCGAGCGGGTGGATCCGCGGCGCGTCATGGTCGTATACGGCCGCGACAACGAAGCGCGACGCGCGATGTTCGACTATCTCCGTGCACTCGGATTGGAGCCTGGCGAGTGGCGGATGCTTGTGGCCGAGACAGAAAAGGGCTCGCCTTACATCGGCGAGGTCCTGGAGCGTGCGTTTGAGAGCGCCGCAGCGGTCGTCGTGCTGTTCACGCCAGACGACGAGGCGAAGCTCCGGGATGATCTCCTCTCCGACGCGGACCCCGAGTATGAGCGCACGCTCACTCCGCAGGCGCGGCCTAACGTCCTCTTCGAAGCCGGGATGGCCTTCGGGATCCACCCGGATAGGACGGTCATGGTCGAACTCGGGGCGCTGCGCCCATTCAGCGATGTCTTCGGACGCCACGTGGTGCGGCTAGACGGTTCCGCAGCTCCGCTCCGCGATATCGCCAGCCGGTTGAAGGTAGCCGGATGCACAGTCAATGACGGCGGCGACGATTGGGCCGATCCTGGCCGTTTTCCGCTCCGTTGAGCGTCCGTATCCCGTAATACACTCGCGTCGATGCCGCTCAATGTTGGCCAGCTGTTTCGCCTTCGCGGGATGATCGAGAGCGCCGCCGCCTCGGTCGAACCAGACGGGGACGGGGCGGCCGCGCTCACACAGAGTTACATGCGGCTCCGCGCCATGCTCCGTGAGCTTGTTGAAGACTCCAGCGCAACCCTCGAGGAGTTTGATAGGGCCTTCCCGGAGATCGAGGGGGTCGAAATTGTCTCTCATGAGCATCCCCGGCAAATGGGCATGCGCGGCATGAGGTACGCGCCGCACGCGCTACAGGCGAAGGCGCTGCTCGGACAGCTAGGAGGGTGGGTATCCGGACTGATCGCGGAACTCGAGCATGAACATCGATCGGGGCAGACCGACTGACGAGACCTCTCGAGCTGTGCAAGCGCCGGCCGACTCGGAACCGAGGGGATGCCACGCAACCATCGCGCTCAGCCCGTGAGCGGATGACCCTCCCAGCGCTGGTCCGCGACCCAGCGCTCCAAGTCCGGTCGGGTGAAACGGATGTGCTTCCCGACACGGATGTGCGGGAGGCGACCGGCTCTCGTCGCTTCGTAGATCCACGAGACCTTCACCGACAGCAGCTCCGCTGCTGCTTCCGGCTTTAGCAGCGGCTCGCTCAGCCCCACCCTCGGCGTCAGCTCCATCTGGTCGGCGTCGGTCTCGAACCGTCTCATCCTGGCCATACCTTCTAGTCGATCAACCGCCCCAACTACCCTCGCCCCAATCGCCAGCGGACGAGCCCAACCATTGCTGGACCCCCAACCGCCAGGACAGGCACACACTTGCATTCGAAATGCAGCGTCGACGTGTGTACGTGCCCGAGGGGTCCGTGGCGACTCGATCGACTGAGGTGCATGGGACGACGAAGCCGACGCAGGACGAGCAGCGGAACGCCGGCGCCGATGCGAGATCACCAAGCGCGGGTCAAGGTCAGCGATGACGTGTGGACCGACTTCCGGGAGGCGACGCGCAATAGGTCGGTGGCGATCGCGCTCGGCGAACTGGTCGCCCGCGAAGTCGATAGATATCGAGCGCGTCGCGTCCGGGAGGGAACTGCGGAAGAGCAGGAGCTGCTCGAGGCCTTCGAGCGCGCGCAGGAGCTGCACGCCCACCTCGCCGAGCTCGTCAAGCGGCTCGAGCGGCGGCTGGATGCGCGCGCCGCTCGACCGCGTTAGCTCAGGTCTCTTGGTCTTCGGTCGCGCTGAGCAGGAGCTGCTCGGCTTCGTTCGCGTTGTTCACCGCGAACGCGCCCGCGAGCAGGTCGGCCTCGGCGTCGAGGCTCTTGTGATGCAAGTACCGCATCGTCGTGCGGTGGTCGGCGTGGCCCATCCAGGCCTGGACCTGGACGAGGTTGGCCCGGTTGATCGCGTTGGACCCGAACGTGTGGCGGAGGTCGTGGAATCGCAGCACGCGGATCTCAGCCCGCTCACACGCTGCGACGAACCGCCGGCGCAGCGCTGAGCCGTCAAGCCAGTCGCCCTCACCTGGGAAGACCGGATCGTCGCGGTCCACCAGGTACCCGCGCTGGCCGAGGCGAGCCAGTGCCTCGGCGACCTCGCGCACCATCGGCACCGCTCTCCCCCTCCCGCCCTTGGTCGAGTCGACCCGGCCATGGACGACGCTGGTCTCAACCCGGAGCGCGCGCTTGGCGAAGTCAACGTCGCGCCACCGCAGTGCGACGATCTCTCCGCGGCGCAGACCTGCAAACGCCGCGGTGAGGAAGATCGCCGCGTCCTGCTGGTCGTTGGCGGCACAGACGAGCGCCCACACCTCCTCGGGCGAGTAGAAGTCGAACCGGGCCGCGTCGTAGTTGACCTTGATCCTGGTCACCGCAGCGACCGGGTTGCGCTGCAACCCGTACAACACCGCCGCCCGCTCGTACATCGAGTGCAGCAAGGCCACCAACTTGGCGGCCTGACGCCGCTGGCCGGTCCGGATCAGGAAGTCCGACTTCCAACGCTCGATCCGCGGCGTGGTGACCTGCTCGACGCGTAGATGCCCGAAGGCGGGCAGCAGGTGGCGGCGGACGCACGAGCGGCGATCGACCAGCGTCGAGTGGCGCCAGCCTCGCTCGTGTTCGCCCCAGATGAGCCAGTCCTTGGCGAGTTGCTCGAAGGTCACGCCGGTCCGCAAGACCTCGATGTGGCCGCGGCGCGCGTCGGTGAGGATCGCGTCCAGCGCGGCCTGGGCACTGCGACGGTCGTAGTAGCCGGGCGGCGGCGGTCCCTCGTCGGGCCACTCGGGCCCGAGCTTCTTCTCGACCTGGCGCCGGCCCGAAGGCGACGTCGCGTCGGGCGCGCGGTACTTGACGTACCAGACATAGCCCTTCTTGTCTTGCGGCGCTGGACGTGGCCGCTGATGTTCGGCACGAGAGCCGGAGGAAGCATCGACATGTATTCCTAGTCGTCGGAGAGGCCAATACCCCCTCCCCTTTTAGCTCCCCGAGCAACGTGACGCAACCTCATTCAACAATAACTAGCTCAACAGAATATCCCTGCAAACGAGCTATTTCTTAAGTTATAGGTGTCGTTGCCATGCAGAAGGTCGAGATCTCATTGCGCCTGCGTCAGGTGACGCGGCACCGGGAGCCGTTCAGCCGCTTCACCGCCACCATGACGCGGGCCACCTTGCCCGCCTTGGAAGCGCGGCCGACCATGCTCGACTGGGCGTTCCCGCAGCCGCTGCTGTCGTTGGCGTGCCCGTCGAAGGAGCCGTTGCCGTCCCCCAGCCGTTCCAGTAAGCGCCCTGGTTGTCGCGACCCCACCAGCCGTTGCCCCAGCTGAAGGACGGCGGGGAGTTGTCGTTGCAGCCGCTGTTGCCGCCGCCGCCGCTGCCCGAGCTCTGGGCGGTCGGCGCGCGATGTCCCGCCGCAACGGACGGGCCGACGGCCAGGATCGCTGCGGCAAACAGCCACCCGAGGGAATGGCCGATGCGCTTGGTCATGTGGGGCTCCTTGGTTGTTCGAGGATCCCGACCGCGCGGCCGGGCCACCAATTACTGGCCCGCCGACCTCTGCCTTCGAGATGCAGCACCGCGCGGCCAAAAGGGCGGCGCGATCAGTCCGTCTCAAATTCACTTCGTCGTCTGAGCGGGGCTCGCGCTGCTGACCGACACCGCGCCGCCCCTGCTACCGCTGCCGGGCGGCGCCTTGTCGTCGGCCCAGCCCGTGGCGAACATGACGACGACGATCGCCGCCACGGCGGCGCCTAGGATGAGGATCGCGGTGATGTCCGAGCGCATCCGCATGGGCTCAGTTCAGCAGCTCGGCAACGTCCGGATCACCCGAGCAGGTTCACCGCCCGAGCGACGATGAGGGTGTCGGTGACGAGCGCGCCCAGCGACTGCAGCGACAGCACGAGCTTGGCGATGCTCGTGATCGGGAAGTGGCTCTCCGGCGGCGCGAACGTCGCCGCGTTGACGAACGACAGGTACAGGAAGTCCGGTATCCGCGGCAGCCAGCCATCCCGTGCCCAACGCGGCTCCTGCATCTGCGGGAAGACGAAGTCGATGCCGGTGTCCGGCTCGGCGGCTCGCGCGATGGGTCCCCCGCGATCCATCTCCCAGTACCAGAGCGCGAACAGGAGCACGGCCGTCAACCACAGCACGGCGCCGCCGCCGAGCAGCGCTTTCCCGTTGACCTTGTCGGCGTTGATGCCATAGCGGGCAAGGAAGAAGAGCGAGGCGACGGAGCCTGCGCTCATCAGCGAGACCAGGCCGATTCGCAGGTGCCGCCGGCCGGGCGGCTCGCGGCGCCGGTGCCCGCTTGGCGTGGTCGCGACGAGCGCCACGAACAGGGCGCCCTCAACGGCCGGCAGGAGCCATGGCGGCCCGACCGTCAGCTGGTCGGGAAGCGTGAGGCTGAGCAGGATCACCGCGAGGACCGTGAGCTGTTCGGGCCAGAGCGGGTCATGCCGCGTCAACTCGCGGCGCGCGTGCTGGAGCTCTGTCTGCGGCGAGGGCCGCTTGGCGTTGGCCACTCCACTTGGTGGTAGGCCCCGGTGAGGCGCGCGCCAGCCCGTCCAGCGTGCTCCCTCAGGATCGATGGATCGCCGTCAGGCTCGGGCGACTTGCCGCGAGTCGAACATGTCCGACGTGTCGCTGAGCGCGCTTAGCCCGGCAGCCCCGGTGCCGTTCGCGCTCGTTGACGCGGATGGTCAACGGCCTCACGGTTCGAGTACAACGGCGCCGCGGACTCCGGTGGCGGTCCGTGCAAGGGCTCGCGCGGCTTCTGTGAGGGGATAGGAGGCGCCAATGTCGACGTGCAACGTGCCGTGCGCGAGAGCCGCGGCGAGCAGACGTAACTGCTCGCCGTCGGGGCGGACGATGACGTCGTCTATGCGAATGCCTCGCTCCGCAGCGGGCGGCGCGCCGGTGATGGTCGCCAGACGACCGCCGTCAGCGAGCGCGCGTAGCGCGTCGGCCTCTCCGCCGGGAACCGCATTTGCGGCCACTCGAATGCCCGACGACCCCGCGGCGCTGATCGCCCGGTTCACCCACTCGGAGTCGTGATAGTCAATGACGAGCTGTGCGCCGCGCGTCATCACGCGCGCGGCGTTCGTCTGGCTCGCCGTCGCGATCACTCTCGCGCCGGCGTGCGCGGCGAGTTCGACGATCATGCCGCCCGTCACGCCTCCGGCGCCATTCACCAGCATCACGTCACCGCTCTGAACGGCAAGCGCCTCGGAAACGACCTGCTCAGCGGTCAGTGCCGGAACGGGGAACGCTCCGCCCTGAGCCCAGGAGGCGTTGTCGGGCTTCTCGGCCAGCAGGCCAGCGGGGGCGACGAGAAGGTCGGCCCAGCACCCTTGATAGCGCAGAGGGAGCGGATGCGTCATCACCGCCATGCCGGTGGTAGGCCACTCGACATCTGGCGCCAGCTCGACGACCTCGCCCGCCGCCTCAACCCCGAGAGCTAAAGGTGGCACGCGCCCCACGTCCCAGCTGCCGCTACGAACGAACTCGTCCCAGTTCGCCACGCCGGCTGCTCTGACCCGGATCAGCACCTCGCCGGCCTCCAGTGGCGGCGGCTCGGGCAACTCCAGAAGCGTCACTTCTCCCCCGAACGCCTCGATCCCGGCGGCTCTCATGCTCATGCGAGCATCATCCCGCGATCCGTTCGAGGCACATGCAGCAGTGCCGGCAAGTTCCCGCGCCGCTGTCGCAACGGACTGCGATGAAGGAGGGCCTCCTCGGTGGGACGCTCGTCGTGCCATCGAGAAGCGAGTCCAAGGAGGCCCGTGTTCATGTTGCACGCTGGATTGGATTTGAGTCGTCGCAAGATCGACGTCTGCCTGTTGTCGTCGGCGGGCGAGATCGTCGAGGAGTGGGCGTCGCCGCCGGATGCCGACGGGCTGCGGGGTCTAGCGGCGCGCGCGGCAATGTGGGGGCCGACCGTCCGCGGGGTGGTCGAGTCGATGAACGGCGCTCGTTTCGTCCACGACCGCCTTGAAGAGCACGGCTGGGAGGTGCTGGTCGCCGACGCCACGAAGGTCAAGGGCCTCGCGCCGTTGGCGTGCAAGACCGACAAGATCGACGCGCGCGTGCTGGCCACGTTGTCGGCGCGAGACCTGGTCCCCGAGATCTGGCTGCCCGACCCGGCGATCCGGCGCGAGCGCGAGCTCGCCAGGTTCCGGCTGCACCTGGTCCGCCACCGCACGACGCTGAAGAACCGCATCCACGCGACGCTGATCGCCTTCGGCCACCCGTGCCCGGTGTCGGACCTGTTCGGGCACGCCGGCCGCGAGCTGCTGGACCGCCTCGCGATCCCCGAGCCGTGGCGCCAGAACGTCGACATCAGCTTGGGGTTGATCGACGACCTCGAGCTGCAGATCGCCGCGCTGACCGTGCAGCTCAAGCGCCAGGGCGCCGATCACCGCTACATCCCCGTGTTGGTCACCGCGCCGGGCATCGGCTGGATCAACGCCTACACCATCGCCTCCGAGATCGGCGACATCGGCCGCTTCCCGTCGCCGGTCAAGCTCTGCGGCTACACCGGCCTCTGCCCGCGGGTCAAGCAGTCCGGCGCCACCGACGCCCGCGGACCGATCTCCAAGCACGGCCCCAAGTACCTGCGCTGGGCGCTGTTTGAGGCCGCGCTGAACGCCTGCAAACACCCCTACTACGCCGAGCGCTACCAACACACCAAGCGCCGCCTGGGCCGCCAACGCGGACCCAAGGTCGCCCAGATCGACCTCTCCCGCCGCCTGACCGAGGCGATCTGGCACATGCTCACCAACAACCAGCCCTTCGCTCCGGCAGGTGCCACCTTTCGTCTAGCCGCATGACGGCTCACTTTGGAACTGCACCGCCGGACGAGCCCTCCGATTTCGCCACATCCCCGCACAACGACGGGGCGATAGAGACATGAGCACCGCTCGACACCAACAACCATCACCGACGGGCCCCTAGCCACCGCCCGATACCAACGCCATTGACAACCCGCCCTCCTTCATAGAGACGAATAGGAGCAGCTGCCGAGAAGGCGGCTCGATCACACCGCCATGCGACACCCCGATGCTGGGTACTTGGCAGGTCGTCTCCCTCGGACGCGTGAGAGCCGCGCCAGTGGTGAAGGCCGCTTTCCGCCTGTGACAGGGTGTGGGGCGTGCTGCGGCTGATCGTCAGCGAGCTTGCCCACCGGCGCGGACGGGCGCTGGCGATGCTTGCCGGCATCGCGGTGGCAACTGCCAGCTTCACGGTGCTGACCGGTGCGTCCGACAGCTCGCGCCTGGAGGTTCGGGGCAACGTAACCCGGCATTTCCGCACCGCCTATGACGTGCTCGTGCGCCCGCGCGGCTCGACCCAGCCGCTGGAGCGCCGCGACGGCCTCGTCCAGCAGAACTTCCTGTCGGGGATCTTCGGCGGGATCACGATGGGCCAATACCGCGCGGTCGGCCGCACGCCGGGCGTGGACGTCGCGGCTCCGCTGGCGGTGTTCGGGTACGTCATGCCCACGGCGTACGTGCCGGTGCGGCTGGGTGACGCCCTGCGGTCGGGCACGCGCACCGCGTTCAGCGTCCGGACGCGGTGGAGCGCCGCCCACGGCACGGTGGTCGTCCGCGACCCCGACTCCTACGTCTACGTGACGCGGCGGCCGCTGGCCCCGTTCCCGCCGCACGACAGCAGCCAGTCGGTCAAGGCGCTGGCGTTTGAGGACCTCGGCTCCGGAGGCGGGGTCCAGATGTGCCCCATCGCCTCGTCGGCGGCCTCGGCGTTCTCGCTCGGCGCGCGGTCGTGGCTGTCGTGCTGGTCGACGCGCAACGGCCGCCAGGGCCTCGGCCGCTACGGCGACCCCGCCAGTGTGGTGGCCAACCTCGGTGCGCAGGTCGCGTTTCCGTTTCCGTTGCTCATCGCGGGGATCGACCCCGACGCCGAGGCTCGATTGTCGGGCGCCGACCGGGCCGTCGTCTCCGGGCGTTATCTGCGGTCAGACGAGGGCGTCCGCACGGTTCCGTCGAGCGGGATCGCCTCGGGCGTCGTCCCGGTGCTCGCTGCGTCCAGCTCAGCTGTCGACCTGACCGCCCGCGCGGAGGTCCGACGCCTTCCGGCCCGCGCCGGCGCGGAGTTCGTCGCCGCGCGCGTCGACCGGGGGGCCGCGCGCCGCGCGCTGGAGGACAACGGTCCGGGCACACCGGTGGCCGCCCGCACCGTGCGGGCACCGGACGCCTACGCTGCGCTCCTGGACCAGTTGCGCGTGCTGCCCACCTGGATCGACGCGCTCTGGACCGCCGGCCCAAGCCGCTACACGGTGCTCGGCCCCAAGCACCTGCGCGCCCAGCCGGTCGCCAGCGACCCGTTCGTCTGGGGCTCGGCCTACGGCTGGACCGGCACCGGCGAGGGCTTCGTCAACGCGCCGGTCACCGGACACGACCTCGGGTTCCGGCGAATCGATCAGCACATCGTCGGCGCATCACATATGCCCCTCTTGCCGATGATGCAGGCGGTCGGAACCTTCGACCCGTCGCGCCTGGCCGGGGCAACCAACCCAGAGGCCGCGCCGCTGAACCCCTTCCACCCCGCGACCACAGCCCTGGCCGACGAGCGCAGTGCTCGCGTGCTCGGCGGCGACACGCTGGCGCCGGACGGGAACATGGCCGGCTACGCGACGCCCGCTCCGGCCTTGCTCACGACCCTTGCGGCGCGGAAGCTGCTGCTCAACCCCAACGTGTTCAGCAACGCGCAGCCGCAGCAGGCCGCGCCCATCTCGGTCATCCGCGTGCGGGTGCGA
Organism: Baekduia sp.; assembly: GCA_036009425.1. Classification (GTDB taxonomy): domain Bacteria; phylum Actinomycetota; class Thermoleophilia; order Solirubrobacterales; family Solirubrobacteraceae; genus Baekduia. The sequence goes on from DASYLT010000121.1 coordinate 47,956, forward strand.
GGCGTCACGGGCGTCGACGCGACCTCGCGCGAGCGCATCCGCGTCGTCGCCGAGCGGATCGCGAAGCACACCGGGCTGCAAGTCGACGTGACCGCAGGCTCGTCGACGACGCCGGTGCGCGTCGAACTGCCTGCGTCGCGGCTGGGCCGGCCCCGGGTGACGCTCGGCGAGGGCTGGATCAAGAAGGGCGTCGCCACCGCGATCCTCACTGCCGTCGACCGCAAGTCGCTGATCCTGTTCGCCCTGGTCCTGCTGGTCTGCGCGCTGTTCTGCGTCAACGCCACCGCGGCGGCGGTCCGGACGCGCACGACGGAGCTCGGCGTGCTGGCGTGCGTCGGCTGGCCGGCACGCAGGCTGTTCGCCTACCTGCTGACCGAGGTCGGGCTCATCGGGCTCGCGGCCGGCGTCATCGGCACGCTCGTGGCGCTGCCCGCCGGCTGGCTGCTCGGCCTGCCGGTCTCGGGCGCCCGCGCGCTCGTCGCGATCCCCGCCGCAACGCTGCTGGCGCTGGCCGCGGGCGCCGTCCCGGCCGCGCGAGCAGCACGCAGCGACCCGCTGGAGGCCGTTCGGCCCGCGGTGCGACCGGTTCGCAGCGCACGCGCCGTGCGCTCCGTCGCCGGCCTGGCGACGATCAACCTCAGGCGCGTCCCTGGTCGCACCCTCCTCGGCGCCCTGAGCCTCAGCGTCGGCGTGTTCGCGCTGACGCTCCTGCTCGCCGTGACCTTCGCGTTCCGCGGCGCGGTCGTCGGCACCGTCCTGGGCGACGCGGTCGCCGTCCAGGTCCGCACGGCCGACTACGTGGCGGTGGCGGCGACGCTCGTCCTCGGCGGCCTCGCGGTCGCCGACGTCTTGTACCTCAACCTGCGTGACCGCTCGGCGGAGATCGCCACGCTGCGCGCCACGGGTTGGCGCGAGATCCAGCTCACGCGCCTCGTCGCCCTCGAGGGCGCCGGGCTCGGTGCGGTCGGCGGGATCGCCGGCGCCCTCCTGGGACTGGGCGCGGCCGCGCTCTTCGCGGGCCAGTGGACGACGACGATGGGACTCGTCGCCGCGGCCGGCGCCGGCGTCGGCCTGCTCATCGCCATCCTGGCGTCGATCGCGCCCATCGTCGGCCTGCGCCGCCTGCCGACCGCCACCCTGCTCGCCGAGGAATGACAACGCCCGTGCCGCTACTCGAGCTCGGAGCCGAACACGACGCGGTCCTCCCCTCGCCCCGCATAGTCCGCGACAAGCCTCGCCGTCATCCCGAGTGAGCGGTGGAAGTCGATCGATGCCCGGTTGCCGGGGGTCGTGATGGCTTTCATCGAGGTGGCGCCACGGAGGCGGGCGCGCCGCTGGAACTCGGCGTACAGGCGGCGGCCGAAGCCCCGTCGCCGATGCGAGTCGCGAACGCCGACGAGATGGACGTACCCGACCGCCGTATCGGGCGTGACGAATCCCAGCAGGTAGGCCACGAGCTCGCCATCGGGTGCGCGGATCACCAACGCCGTCTCCCCGAACTCGTGCAGGAACATCGGGTGGTGCAGCGCTCGCAGATCGCGCTGACCCCAGAAGCTCGGAAGCGACGCGAGGATGTCGGCGTAGTCCTGCGGCGTGGCCACGCGGGGCTCCACGACGAGGAGGCTGTCATACACGCGCCGCTCCCGCGTCCCTCCTGCGGTCGAGGCAGCGGCGTACTTCGCCGCGCGAAATGCGGAAACGACACGCACGTGATCGCGATCGGCGATCACTGGTCGGCGGATGTGAGGTCGCTCATGACACCTCGGCCGGCCGCCTCTCGACCTTCCTACAGAGCGACGCCTCCTCCCACCGTCACGTCGCCGCGAGCACCTTCACCACCGGGAAGATGAGTGGCGACGGGTCGTCCTGGAAGTTCATCGCGAAGGCCATCGTCACGTCCTGGGGGCGCTGGCGGCCGACGAACGTCCGGTAGGTCCCGGCGCCGCCCAGGTGGCCGATCAGCTCGACGCCGCCGGGCAGGGCGTACTGCTCGACGCCCAGGCCGTATCCGGACGTGACGGTGCCGGGTGTCGGGCCGAAGGTGAGCATCTCCTTCAGCGTGTCGCGGCGACGAAACAGGCGGCCCTTGAGCAGCGCGTCCCAGAATCGCGCGAGGTCTTGAACCGTGGTGACCAGTCCGCTGCCGCCGGCCGCCCCGGCGATGGAGGGATCCAGGCGGGTCAGGTCGACCGTCCGGCCGTCCAGCTCGAAGTACCCATGGGCGTGCGCGCCCTTGATCGACAGGTCTCCCGGGGCCGGCAGCGACGTGTGCGTCAGCCGCAGCGGGCGGACGACGCGTCGGGTGATCTCGTGCCGCCACGACCCGCCGGTGGCCCGGTCGATGACGAGGCCGAGCAGGTTGTATTCGGTGTTGGAGTAGGAGTACGCCGTTCCCGGCGCGAACACTGGCGGCTTGGCGGCCGCCAGATCGAGGATCTCCGCGATCGTCCAGACGTGCGCGGGATGACGGGCGGCGTACTCGTCCTGTTCGGGCAGATCCCATTCCGGGATCCCGCTGCGGTGGCTGAGCAGCATCCGGATCGTGACGTCGGGCGCGGTGGGGAAGCGGCCGACGACGTCTGCCGGCAGCACCTCGGGGAGTCGCGCGTCCAGGGACAGCCGGCCGCGCTCGACGAGTTGCAGCACCACGACCGAGACGAACGGCTTCATGATGCTGCCGGCCCGGAACCGGTCGCCTGCGCGCATCGGGACCTTCGGCGCCACCCGTCCGAGGCCGGCGGCGCCGCTCCAGTGGCCGAGCGTCGGGCTGCGCACGTGGAGGATCGCTCCGGGGGCATGCACGCTCGGATCGCGCAGCGCGGTGCGCAGCGTCTTCTGAAGCTGCCGGGCCAGGGCTGGATCGAAGCGCCGAGCGGCGCGGGACGCGACGGACGTGCCGTGTGCCCATGCTCCCGCGGGTCCGCTCAGCCCGGCGGCGGCAAGCGTGCCGGCGGCACCCATCAGCAGCGTCCTGCGGTCGAGGGCGCGACCTCCGGCGTCCCCCGCAGCCGGCGCAGCGTGGTCGTCGGGCATGCGCGTCTCCTCCCTCGGCGGCGACCGTCGCCGCTGTCGATCGAGCACTGCGCACCAGCTCCCAGCGCAACTGTACGCCCCCGGGGCGCCGCTGAATGCCGCAACGGACGCGCGCGTCCGTGGAATGCTGGTCGCGTGCCGTGGATACCCGAGTTGTTCACCGCCCCCGCGCTGGAGCACATCCTCGACGAGCGTCGACAGGAGCGACTCGCCGCGGTGCCGTATTTCGATGGCCTGATGACCGGTGAGGTCGACGCGCTCGTCGGGTCATTCGCCGGGGAGCCGGAGTTGCATCACCCGGTACGCGGGCGCATCAAGGGCGCCGACGCGTTCGCGCGATTCGCCACCGAGGCCAAGGCCCGGATGATCGACCGCAACGTGACCATCGAGGATGTCAACTTCGTCGTCACGCCTCGGCGCGGAGTCGAAGAAGTCGTCGTTCACCTCGACGGCGACGACGGACGCATCAGGCTTCCGTTGGCCCTCGCCGCCGACCGCGACGAGGACTCGCGCATCATCGAGCTGCGCATCTACTTCAGCTCGTGGCCGCTGAACGGCCGCCACGCAATCCGCCCGCCGCTGCTCCAGCCCGACCCCGACCTCCCCGAGGTCGACATCGTCGCCGCCTACCAGCGCGCACTCGCCGCCGGCGACGTCGACGCGGCCGTCGCAGCGTTCGAGCCGGACGCCTACCTGCGCGAACCGGCCGGCGGCGCCTACATCCACCGCGGCACGGACGAGCTTCGCGCGCTCTACGAGCGGTTCTTCTCCAACGGCGGCGGCATCCCGCTGGAGCACTGCGCCGTCACCGACAACGGCCGCTCCTGCGCGCTGGAGTACAACGTGGTCGCGTGGGGCCGGACACAGTTGGCGCCCGAGGCCGGACTCGCCGTCTACGTCCGTGGCGACAGCGGCAAGCTCGCCATCGCCCGCATCTACGACGACGCCGACCCGCCGCTGAGCCAGCACTCCCAGGGCGCAGCGGGATCCGCTGGGACTTCCCTTCCATGAACCGGCCCAGGCGCAGCACGGCGCCGGATGCCCACCTTGACTTGTGCTGGGATGCGAGAGAACGTTCCCCCACCCGTCGACTGGTGCGTGAGCGCGCCGGCGAGGAGCTGCCGAGATGAGCAACGACTACGACGTGATCGTCCTCGGCGGCGGCTCGCCGGGCGAGCACTGCGCGGGCGCTCTGGCCGAGGGCGGCCTGCGCGTGGCGGTGGTCGAGCGCGAGCTCGTGGGCGGGGAGTGCTCGTACTGGGCGTGCATCCCGTCCAAGACGCTGCTGCGGCCGGGCGAGGCGGTCCATGGAGCACGCGAGGCGGCTGCGACGGCCGAGGTCGACGTCGAGGCGGCGCTGGCCTGGCGCGACTTCATGGTCTCGGACTACTCCGATGCCGGACAGGAGCGCTGGCTGGCCCAGAACGGCATCGATCTGTTGCGCGGCACGGGCCGGCTCGCCGGCCCCGGCGTCGTCGAGGTCGACGGGGTGCGCCACACCGCCGACGACGTGGTTCTCGCCAACGGAGCCGATCCGGTGGTCCCCCCCGTTCCGGGCCTGCGCGAGCTCGAGGGCGTCTGGACCAACCGCGAGGCGACCTCCATGAAGGCCGTTCCACGCCGCCTGCTGATCCTGGGCGGCGGGCCGGTCGGAGTGGAGATGGCGCAGGCGGTGCGCCGGCTCGGGGGCGAGGTCGCGGTCATCGACATGTCCCCCCACGTGCTCTCCAAGGAGCCGGCGCCGCTGGGTGAGGCGCTCGGCGAGGTCCTGCGCGGCGAGGGCATCGAGCTCGTGCTGTCGGCGAACGCGTCGGCCGCGCGACGCGACGGCGACGACTATGTCCTCGAGCTCGACGACGGACGCGAGTTGCGCGGCGATCGGCTGCTCGTCGCCACGGGCCGGCGACCACGGATCCGTGGAGTGGGCCTCGAGTCCGTCGGGGTCGAGCCGGACGCTCACGGAGTTCCGGTCGACGCGCACCTGCGCGCGGCGGAGCATCTCTGGGCGATCGGCGACGTCAACGGTCTCTGGCCGCTGACCCACGTCGGCAAGTATCAGGGCGACGTGGTCGCCGCCAACATCCTCGGGGAGCCGCGCAAGGCCAACTACGAGGCGGTTCCGCGGGTGACCTACACCGATCCGCAAGCCGCGGCGGTGGGCGCCGAGGCCGGCCGCTTCAGCGTCATGGTCCCGGTGGCGGAGGTCGCGAAGACCGCCACCTACACGCGCGCGTACGCCGACAACAACGGCTTCCTGACGCTCCTCAGCGACGGCGAGCGGCTGACGGGCGCCTACGCGCTCGGCCCCGAGGCAGGCGAATGGCTGCAGCAGGCCACGCTCGCCATCCGCGCCCACGTCCCGCTCGACGTCCTGGCCGACACGATCCAGCCATTCCCCACGTTCTCGGAGATCTACGTCGGCGCAGTGAAGGCGCTCCGCGCGGAGATCGCGGCGGCAGCCAAGGGCGTCGGCGCGCAACCGCCCATGCCGAGCTGACCGATCATGCGCTCCGACATCGCCCCCGGCGGCACGTTCCCCGACTACGAGCTGCCCGACCACACGGACGTCCCGCGAAGGCTCAGCGAGCTGCAGGGCGACGATCCCCTGGTGCTGACGCTCGCGCGCGGCCACTACTGCCCGAAGGAGCACCGCCAGCACCTCGAGCTCGCGGCGTTCTATCCGAACGTCGCCGTGGCCTACACGCAGATGGCCACGATCGCGACCGACGCCCATCACGAGCTCCAGGAGTTCCGCGCGTCGGTCGGCGCCCAGTGGACCTTCCTCTCCGACCCGGGGCGCATCGTCCAGAAGGACCTCGACATCCAGGAGTACACCGACCCCGAGCACGACCCGATGATCCCGCACACGCTCGTCCTCAAGCCGGGGCTGGTCATCCACAGCATCTACAACGGCTACTGGTTCTGGGGGCGCCCGTCGACCGTCGACCTCTGGCACGACCTGCGCGCCGTCACGCGCGAGATCCGGCCCGACTGGGACCTCAGCGCCCCCGGGCTCCGCGACGCCTGGAACGCGGGCGACCACTCAGCGTTCCACGGCTGGGACCGGCGGACCGCGGAGAAGCCGACCGCCCCTTGATGCCTGCTTGCTGCCGACAGCGCGCTGGCGGGCGCGCTGCCGGCAGACGGCGGGCGGGGTTCGTCAGGACGCTGTCGGGGCCGGCGTCAACGGCGCGGCCGTGGGCGTCGCGTTCGGCGGCGGCTCGTTGCCGCCCATGTCGAGCCTGAACGGCGGGTACTGGTCGGTCATGAGGGTCGCGTAGGCGGCGACGCGGAACACCCAGCGGTTCATCGCCATGATGAAGTCGAAGATGGCCTTCGGGTAGCGACCGGTGAACAGCAGCGCGACACCCGCGAAGAGGACCAGCAGGAAGATCAGGCCGCCGCCGGAGCTCCATGCTCCGTGGTCGTTGGCCTCGTTCATGCCGGCCCACGCGCCGCCGGCGAACACGGCGACGACGAGGTAGTGCGGCAGCGCCAGCAGCCACCACTTCACGAGGACCAGGCCGCGCGAGAGCACCTGCGGGTACTCGACGTCGAGCCGGGCCGGATAGTCGGGGACGTCGGCGAGCGTGAACGGCGGGTAGCGATCGGTGCCGAGCGCGCTGTAGGAGTAGAAGCCGACGCGCCACGTCCAGCGCATGACGCCGACGTTGAAGTCGAAGAGGCGGCGCGGATAGCGGCCGGTGAACACGATCGCCACGAACGCGATGACGGTCGTGGCGGCGAAGGCGATCCAGAGGAAGACGAGCACCACGAGGTGCGGAATGACGAGCAGCCATTTGACCAACCACAGTGCGCGGCTGGGCGGGGGCTCGATCGCGCCTTCGATGTGCAGGGGATAGGCGGAAGAGGCGGGGGCGGTAGGCATTGGATGCAGCCTCCCAGCATCCCGGAGGCCATCCGATGCGGTGGCAGGCCTCTTGACGGAGAGGCTCCCACCCCGTCGGCGGATGCAGACCGCACCTCCCCCTCATCGGGTGCGGTCGGTCGGCATCGCGCAGGCAGACCACGGGCCGCCGCGCGCCGAGACGACTCGGCGCGGGCGGCCCGTGAGGCGCTACGCCGGCACGTGGGCCGGCCGTGGGTCGTCGGCGGCCTCCGGCTCGGGGGCAGGCGGCTCGCCGGGCCCGCCAGGCGCACCGACGTCGCGCTCGGCGCCGACGCGTGGGAGCCACTCCAGCCAGCCGGGCAGGTACCAGTTCCAGTCGCCGAGCAGCTTCATCGAAGCCGGCAGCATCACCCCGCGGATGATGGTCGCATCGATCAGGACGGCGGCGGCCAACCCGACGCCGAGCTCCTTGAAGTCGAGGAAGCTCAGCGTGACGAAGACCCCGAACACGCCGACCATGACCAGCGCCGCGCTGGTCACCGTCCCGGCGGTGGCCGAGATGCCCTGCTTGACGGCCTCGTCGGTCGGCATGCCCCGGTCGTGGAGCTCTCGGACGCGGGAGAGGATGAACACGTGGTAGTCCATCGACAACCCGAACAGGACGACGAACAGGAACAGGGGCAGCCAGTTGGTCACCCCGCCGATGGACGTGAAGCCCAGCAGCGACTCCAGATGGCCGTCCTGGAAGACGAGCACCAGGATCCCGTAGGCCGCCCCGATCGAGAAGAGGTTCAGGATGATGGCCTTGATCGGGATCACGATCGAGCGGAACGTCACCAGCATCAGCAGGAACGCCAGCCCGAACACGAACGCGAAGATCAACGGCAGCCGGCTGGTGAGCTGGCTGGCGAAGTCCTTCGAGCTGGCGGCATCGCCGCTGACGTTCACGGTGGTGCCCTGCACCCGCCCCAGCGTGGCGGGGATGATCGAATCGCGCAGCTCGTTCAGGCCGCGCACCGAGGGTGCGTCGGTGCCGTTGCCCGGCGTCGGGACGTCGATCTGGGCGACCGTGCCGTCGGCGCTGTAGGTCACCTCGGTCCCCGGCCGGAACGCCTTGGACCGCTCGACCTGCCGCTGCAGCGCCGTGATGCCCGCCGCGGTGGCGCCGGAGCGGACGTTGTCAGCCTGGACGACCACCGTTGAGATCACGCCCTGGGTCGGGAACACGGCCCTGACCTTGTCGTAGGTCTTGATGATCGGCAGGTCCTGGGGCATCTGGTCGATGCCGCTGGTGACGACCCGCAACTGCAGCGCGGGGATCGCCAGCAGGATGAGGAGCCCGCCCGCCAGGACGATCGACACGCCGGGGCGCGCCATGACGCGACCGGTCAGCGCCTCCCAGAAGCGCGAGCGGCCGGCGGGGTGGCGCCGGCGGCCGATCAGCGGGACGCGGCCCTTCTCGACCCGGTCGCCGAGCCAGGACAGCATCGCCGGCAGCACCGTCAGCGAGGCGAACATGGCGATCGCGACGACGAGGATCGCTCCCTCGGCGAACGAGATGAAGGACTTGTCGCCGCTGATGAACATGCCGGCCATCGCGACGATCACGGTCACGCCGGAGATCAGCACCGCGCGTCCCGATGTCGCCGCGGCGGCCACCAGCGCGGCCTGCTCGCTGCGCCCGGCCGCGCGTTCCTCCCGCTCACGCCGCAGGTAGAAGAGCGAGTAGTCGACCCCGACGGCGAGGCCGATCATCAGGACGACGGCCGCGAGGTTGGCGTCGACCGGCAGCAGCCCGCTCGGCAGCGCGACCAGGCCGAGGGCCGCCAGCACCGAGGTGATCCCTATGAGCAGCGGCAGCCCGGCCGCCACGAGCGTGCCGAAGGTGAGGGTGAGAATGATCAGCGTGACCGGCAGCGACAGCTCCCCCGCCTTCGCGAGGTCCTCGCCGATCACCTTGTTGATGGCCTTGTTCGCGCTGGCGCCGCCGAACTGCTCGATGTCCAGCGCCGGATGCCCGGCCTGCACCGCCGCGACGGCGGCGAGGCTGGCGCCGACCCGGTCGCGCGCCTGATTGGAGTCGCCCGCGATCTGGAAGTTGACCAACGCTGCGTGGCCGTCGGCGGAGACGTCGTTGCCGCCGGCCAGCGGCGAGCGCAGGTTCTGCACGTACCGCACCCGAGCGAGGCGGCGCGTCACGTCGGTGACCGCGGCCCGGAACTGGGGATCCTTCACCGTGAGCTTGTCGCTCTGGACGAACACGACCTCCTTGACGGGCCGTAGACCCGCGCGGTCCAGCGCCACCTCGGCGCGATGGGATTCTCCGGAGAACTGGTCGACGTCGGAGATCTGCGTCGTGCCGACGGCGTTGCCCAGGGCGAAGACGATGACGACGAAGGCGAGCCAGCCCCAGAACGCCTTGCGGCGATGCCGGCTGCTCCAGACGGCCATGCGCGCCGCCACGTTGTGCTGCTCGGACGGGACGGACATGCTCGGCTCCTAACGCGAGGGCGTCGGGCGTCGCCCACGTAGAGCGACACCATGATCCGACCGAGGGCTGGAGCCGGGAACCACATCGCCGGGCCGGGATCTGCGACCAGGCGAGCACCGAGCGTACACCCGTCAGACCGGCCCGACACGCCTGCGGGCTACTCGGCCGCGATCTACAATGGCCCTCGGGGCAAGCCATGACGGCCCACCGCCAAATAGAGCATCTGCGGGTGCTGATCGCCAACGAGCGCAGGGATCGGCTCGCACTCGTGGCGCCGATCGTGATGGCCTTGGGACATGAGGTCATCGCCCGCGAGATCGACGTCGCCGACGTGGGCGAGGTCACCGCGCGGGAGCGGCCTGACGTCGCGCTGGTCGGGCTCGGGGAGAGCTCGGCGCACGCATTGGACCTGATCAACAAGATCGTGCGCGAAGCCGCCTGCCCGGTCATCGTCCTCCTGCACGCGCGCGATCCTGCCTTCGTCCGGGAGGCGTCCAAGCGGGGCGTCTTCGCCCACATCAGCGACGCCGACGTCGAGGACTGGGAGAGCTCGATCGACATCGTGCTGCGGCGCTTCGCCGAGTACCACGACCTCGAAGGCGCGTTCGGGCGCCGCGCTCTGACCGAACGGGCGAAGGGCATCCTGATGGAGCGCCACGCCATCGACGAGGCCACCGCGTTTCGGATGCTGCGCGAGCGGTCCCGCATCGACAACCGCAACCTGATCGACCTCGCCGCCGCCGTCGTCGATGGCCACCGTCTGCTGCCGAGGCAACCCCAGGCGCCGTCCTGACTGACGGAGGCGCCCCGCAGCTCGGGCCGCCAGATGCGTGGCGGCCCGAGCGCGGATGCGGCGGCGAGCTGCGCTGTCGCTGCGCTAGTACGCGAGCGGCGGAGAGGGCGTGGGCGCGATCACCCGCGCGCGAACCCCCGTGGCCGTGAACCTGCCGTACAGGTTGCCGAAGCCGGTCGCGAGCATGTAGTTCTCGGTGTGGCTCCCCACGGAAGTGGGCGCGAACCTGACCGTCGAGGTGCACGAGTGGCCCGGCGCAAGCGAGAGACCCCAGCAGCCGTAGGAGGCGAAGGAGAGGCCATCCCATTGGCTATCACCCCAGCCATAGGCCGTGAGGAACTTCTCGTTGGCGATCGCCACCGCCGAAGGCCCATCCACGGACACCGTCACGGGGAACCGGGTCTCGGTCCCGACCGGGGTGGAAACCGTGTCGGGCGTCGTGATGGTCACCACCGTGCCGTTGGACTCGTGGTACCTCGTCACGCTCGCTGCGGCAGGACCGGCGGCAACGGCCAGTGGGACGGCGGTCGCCGCTGCGATGGCGCCGAGCCGGGAGATCAACTTGAACATGAGGAACTTCCTTTCGGTTGAGCGGTTCGTGCGGCGATCGTCGCCCACGCCACCCCCGTCCGGAAGCCACCCCAGGGGTTGGACGCACAACCCCTCCTGCCGCACGTCATGCTGAGCTCCCACTAGTGGTGCGCGCAGTCAGCGCCCTTCGTCCGTGGCGGCGCAGAGAAGCTCCAGCCGTTGCATGCCGCCGCCGATGAACCCGGCGTGCGCGCACTTCGCTCTCTGCTTCTCGGCGCGGCCATGCTCGGATCGCTGAGCGCGCTGGCGGCTGAGAGCATGGTCGACATCACCGCGGCGGTCGGCTGGACGCTGCAGATGCTCCTGTCGCCGGTCGTTCAGGTCCGCGCCGGCGTGGTGGCACGACGCAGCGGCCTCCACCCGGCCTGGACCGTTCTCCTGGCGTCGTTGGCCTATTGGGGTCCTGCAACCGCAGTGGGTACCGTCGCCTGGGCTCGGACGCTTCGGCACATGCCACTGCCGCAGCTTGGGCCGAGCATCGTGTTTCCGCCGTGGTATGGCAGCTATCTGGCGTATGCCGCGTGCAGTGGGGTCCTCGTCGCCGTTGCAACCCTGCTCGTGAACCGCCGCCGCCGAGGTGGGCAACGCCGGCTTTCGCCGCGAGCCGCAGCCGAGCAGTAGATCGCGCTCCTGTGGCGCTGACCGCCTGAAACCGCCCTTGCCGCCCGCGTTGGGGTTGGCCCGGACCAGGCCGCCGACCACGGTGATGCGCTCGCCCGGACCGGTCAGCACGGCCCGCGGCTCGACGAGCGGGTCCAACTCGAAGCGATGCTCGCCGAAGGCGCGGTCAAGGCGTCCGCCGGGGCCGAAGCGCACGAGACCGATGTAGGCGCTGCGGTCGCGGGCGCGCGCGACGACCACGCGGCCCTGGCGGTCGATCGCCCCTGGATGGACTCCACCGTGGTGGTCTTGCCCGCGCCGTTGGCGCCGATGAGGCCGAGCACCTCGCCGGCGTCGACGGACCGCGAACGGTCACCGCATGCGATTCGGTCATACGGCGATGCACACACCGCGCCCGCCCCGCACATCCGCAGCCGGCTGACCGGCCGCCGCTCGCTGCGTCGCGCGTCACACCTTGGTTCGGCCCGTCCAGACCCTGGAGCGGTGGCCCGAGATGCGCACCTTGACGCGGAACGATCCACTCGCGGCGGAGAGCGCGGTGACGGTCCCCGACCCCCTGGCGGTTCGCGCGTGGCGCCGTGCCCGGAACGTGCAGCGGGCCTGTCGCGCGTTCTTGGCCTGCCGGCACGTGATGCGGGTGATCTTCCAGTGCCGCAACCGCTTCTGGACCTCACGGCGCAGGGCGGCTCGCGCCTGCGCCGGGGTGAGCCGCACCGCGATGCGCGTTGCCACGGCGGACACCACGGTGACCTGACGGGTGGCGGTCGTGCCGGCTCCGCCCGCGTTGCTCGCGGTCAGGTTGACCGTGTACGTGCCGGCCCGCGCGTAGGTGTGAGAGGGGTTCGGTGACGGGTCGCCGCCCGCGGCGATCCCGCTGCCGTCGCCGAAGTCCCAGACCCAGCCCGTCGGGCCGTTGGTCGAGGTGTCGCTGAAGGTTGCGGTCAGCCCGGAGACCGCTGCGTTGAACGCCGAGTCAGGCTTGGACGGCGGCGGAGGAGCAGGCGGCGGCGGCGGCGCGACCGCCCGGCAGGTCGCCGAACCCGAGTTGCTCGTCGTGCCGACGAAGCTCCAGTCCGCGCTGTTGGGGTGCAGCGTCAGCTTGAGCAGGCCGTACACGCCGCCGTCCTTGCCCCCGGTTCCGACGATCGCCTCGCGCGGCCCGTTGGCGTCGGGCCGGCCGCTGGGGTCGAGGCCGCGGGGCGGCGTGTACCCGTGCACGTGGCCGGTGATGACGAAGTCGACGCCCGCGGCGTAGAGGTCCTGCCAGATCGGCACCTCGGCGGGGGCGGTGCTCAGGGGATGGTGCCAGTACACCAGCTGGCACGGCTGCGACGAGGCGGCGAGATCGGCCTTCAGCCAGGTCTCCTGCTCGGAGCCGGCGGCGCAGCTCACGACCTGGCACCCGTCGCTCGAGTTCAGCGCCACGACATGCCAGGCGCCGATGTTGTAGCTGTACCAGCCCTTGCCCGACTCGCCGACGCCGACTCCGATGCTCGAGAAGTACTGGAAGTACCCCGGTGCGCCCGCGATGTCGTACTCGTGGTTGCCCGGCACCGGCCGCAGGACACTGCGGAGGTCCGTTGCGCCCCAGGAGCGGTTGAAGCCGCTGGCGTACTCGGCCACGGTGCTGTCCTCGTACTGGGTGTCTCCGACGGCCAGCAGCGCAGCGAGCCCGCTCGCGGAGCTCTTCTGCGTGCGCGCCAGGTTCGACGTATAGAGGTCGCTGCAGAGTCCTGCGGAGGCCGATCCGGCGCTCGGGCAAGCGATGTCGCCTGCGGCCATGACGACGGGATCGGCGGCGGAGGCCGGCGTCGCCCCCACGACAGCGCCGGCGATCAGCAATGCCAGCGCGATGATGGCGCGGTGACGAGGTCGCTGCGGACTTGCCGGGCGAGCCATGGGCGACAGTATGTCCCCACGACGCGCCCCCGTGAAGCTGGGTGTGGACAGGCGGACGTCGGCCTGCGGGGCGCGACCTACGCGCGCTCCCTACGACCCGAGACCTACGTGTCGCACCCTGGTGGCGCAGGCAGGGCCGCAGCGATGCGGCGACGTCAGTTGCCGGCGCCAGGCGCCGGGCAGCGGACCGGCGCCCAGCGGCCGGGCAGCAGGCAGCGATCGACGCGTCGTGGTGCGTGGTTGGCGAGGACCCGGAAGCTCGTGTACTTGCCGATCGTCGCGCCGGCGGTCACCCGGATCTGCAGCGTCGTCCCGGCGCGGAAGAAGCGCTCCAGCGCCCGGAGTCGCGTCGGAGCGTGCGCCGGCGACAGCGCGCGGCGGCGACAGCCGGCGCCCGCGCAGGTGGTCCGAACGATCGCGGACGCTCCCCCGCGCACCGACACCAGCGTGATGCGTGCGCCGCCGGCGACCGTGTAGCCGGCGATCCGCACGGTCGGGAAGGGGCGCAGGTACGGGCGCGTCGGGCTCGCCGCGATCGGCACGGCCGGCGGCGCCGCGGCGGGCGTGGGCGCCGGCGGCAGGACGATCGGCGCGCACGAGCTGCTCGCGGACCCGTCCTTGCCGGGGTGTTCCGGGCCCTTCCCGGCCGCGGCGCGCCGCCCCCCGGCGACCAGGTTGCTGGGCGCCGTGTGCGCCGCGGTCGTGCCCATGGCGTCGAAGAGCTGCCCCTGGGCGCCGAACCGACGGCCCATATCGCCGTGGCTCCCGCCGTCGGTCGAAGGTCCGCCGGCGCCGTCCCCGTTGCCCGCGCCGCCGTGCTTGCCCCCGTTGTCCCCGTTGTCCCCGTTGTCCGCGTTGCCGCCGTTGCCCCGGTTGCCCCCATTGGCGCCCTGATCGCCCCCGTCGTCGCGACCGGTCCCGGCGACGAGGTCGCTCAGCGGCGTGAGCGCCGTGGTCGTGCCCACGGCGTTGAAGAGGTTCACCCGGGCCTGGAACCGAGCACCCACATCACCGTCGCTCACCGTGTAGGTCGCCGCGCAGGCGTCCGTGACGACACCGCAGAGCTGGCCCGAGGCGTCGCACCGATCCCACTCGTAGCGCTGCGCCGGGGCGGGCACGCCGCGCCACGCGGCGGTGATGCGCAGGTCTCCCCCGACGGCCACCGGACCCTCGATGACGGGTCCTGCCGTGAACGCCGGCTGCTCGGCGCCGAACGCCGGCGGGGGCACGATCGCGAACACCGCGACGGTCGCCAGCGCCGCGAGCCAGGCGGGAACGCGACTGCGGAGAGTGACGTTGTACATGTTGATCCCGGTGCCTCCGATGATAGGCCGATCGGTGCACGCGGGCAACCCTCGCCGGCCACCCCTGCCGCCCGTCGGCGGCCGGGCCACGACTACCGCTGGTGGACCACCCGAACCAGCCTGAGCGCTCGCGCACTCGGGACACCGCAACCGCTCACCGTGCGGACGGCCGCGTAGACCTTGCCCGAGGTGGCGACTCCACGGATCTCGATCCGGAACGGACCGTGGCGCTTGCCGAGGTGGACCGCCACCGAGTGCCGCGAGCCCTTGAGCTTGGTGTAGCGCTTGCCGGCGACCGTGACGACGATCGAGACCATGCGGCGGTGCTTCGGCAGGATCCATCGCAGGACCGCCGAGCGATTGGCCGCGCAGACGTTCGCCGCGACCGTCCCGTGCCCGGCCACCGGCCCGCCACTCGGCGGGATGCCGGCCGGGACGGACGCCGAGCTGCTCGTCGTCGTGGCAGCAGGCGCACTGGTGATCGCGGTCTGCGGGCCGGGCGCCGGCGCGCCAGGCGACGACGTGAGTGTGTTGTGCATGTAGAAGCCCGAGACGTTGTCGGAGGCGAGCACCACGACGCCCGAAGCGGCGGTCACCGTCTGCTTGGTCGACGTCGGGTTGTTGACGTGCAGGTCGCCCGCGGTTTGGATGAACGGCGTGCCGGGACCCGGGCCGAAGCTCGGATCGCTCATGCTCGTGGTCTTGTAGAAGATCGCCGTCTCGGCCGTGCCCGCGTTGATCGTGCCGCCCCCCACCGGGGTGGTCGCAAAGACGTACAACTTGTTCTGCGACGGGTCGAGCATGACGATCGGACGCGTCTGGTCGTCGGCCACCGTGCTGATCGGCGTCGTGCTCCAGGTGCCCGAGGTCGCGTCGCGCTTCAGCAGCAGGAGCAGCGGCGCGCCGGGATTCCCCGGTGTGTCGCTCAACGACGTCTTGACCGTCGCGAACACCTGGCCGTTGATCTCCTGCATCGACTTGAGGTTGATGTGGTCGTCGGCCATCTTGGCGCCCTGCGCGGCTTTGCTCGACGCCGCCCAGGTGGTCGCAGGATCACCGTCATGATGCTCGGCGAAGTACATCGCCTCGTCGACCTGGTTGCTCCACATCACGCCGATGCCGCCCTTCAGGGACACCACCGCGGAGATGTCGTCCGGCGTCACCGTCGTCCCGGCCACGGGCAGCACGAACGGCGTGCCCCAGGCCGTGTCGGTGCCGTTGGTCGCGTTGACGTAGACCTGGTTGCCGCGCGTCCACGTCGCCCACAGGGCACCGGTCGAGTCCTTGTCGAGCACGATCGCCTCCATCCCGCCGGACACGATCGTCACCGGGAACCCGGCGTCCACCGTGTAGGTCCTGGTGGCGGCCGAGTAGCTGTAGCGGTACAGCTTGGCGCTGTCCGAGGCGCTTGCGGGATTCACCCCGGCACTGGCGACGTACAAGTGCGTCCCGTCCCACAACGTGTCGGCCCACGAGGCTGGGCGCACGTCCAGCGGCGTCCCGGTGTTGACCCACGTCTGCGTGTTCTGGTCAAGCCGGAAGATCAGCCACCTGTTCGACGCGGCGTCGAACATGTCCCCCCACCAGGTGCCATCGTTGTACCACAACTTGCTCTGCGGCTTCTCCCCGGTCGGACCGTTGACGCTCATGGCCTGCCACGAGAAGTCGCGGAAGCCCGCCGCCCCGTCGGCTGCTGCAGGACTCGCCGCCGCCAGCAGGATCAGCGCCAGGACGATCAACGCTGCGCGCCGCCAGGCGCTCGCCTGGCCGGCGCGGTGGAACGGAAGCCGCTGGGCCTCCACGACGGTGCACTGGTGCAGTGACATGGCCATCCCTGATCGGTGTCTGCTCCCACGCCCGGCCATCTGGACATCTCCGGTCCAGACGCCGTTCATCGTAACCATCTCGCACTCCGCCGAGGAGGAGATCTCGAGCGATGGTCCGACAGCGAGCATCTCTGGCGCCTGCCCATCAGCCGGACCCCGACGGGATGACCTCGACCCGATCCACGAGCATCGAGGCCGGCCTCGAGGCGGCCGCTTCGGGACCGCGGCGGACGGCCAGGTCCAGGATCAGGAAGTTGGGCCGGGTGACCTGCCGGCCCCAGGCCCAGGGAGCCGACGAGGACCTCTTCACGACCCGAACCCGGACGTCGTCGAACAAGAAGGTCAGCTGCCCCGGCTCGACGTCCACGCTGTACTTGTGGAAGCGCCGGGTGAGGTCGACGCCGGTCATGCTCACGAGGTCGGACGTGGCCCACACCTCGTGCGGACCGTCCCAGACATGCGCTCTCGGATGAGTTCCCCGGTGCGGCGTGTAGACCTCGGTGGCATCGATCTCGCCGGTCAGGGCCTCGCTGCGGGTCTGATCGCCGTTGAGCGCCCAGAAACCCGGCCAATACCCCGGCTGCGGAGGCATCTTGATCCAGGCGGACATCGTGCCGTAGGTGAATCCGTACCGGCCTCTGGTCTGCAGGGCCGAGCCGGCCGACGGCGTGGCCGGGATCACGAGATGCCCGCGACCGTCGAGATGCTCGCTCGCCCCGCAGTGGATTCTGCCCCACGGCGCGTAGGCGCCGCACGCCGGACCGTAGTCGACCCAGTTGGCGGGATCCGGCCGCGCGCCGGAGGCGCCGTCGAAGTCATCGAGGAAGGGCCGTGTGGCGGCTGGAGCGGCGGCGTCCGATGGCGCGGACCGCGCGACATGAGTGGATGCCACCGAGGTCCTCGGCAGCAGCGTCGGGCCCCGGGCCAGGGTGCTCACGCCCAGCGCCACCGCCGCGAGGACGACGACGGCCCACCAGCGTCGCCGCGCCGACAGCGGGCGCGTCGACATCATGTGGCGGCTCGCCGGCGGGCCAGCACCCCGGCGAGCGCTCGCTCGTGCGCCGAGATCGACGCCCCGGTGGAGGCGAACGCCGCGGCCTCGTTGTCGCTCGCCGCTCGGGCGAGCGTCGCGTAGTCACGCCTCAGCGCGCGCAGCAACCGGACGGTCGGCCCGGAGTGCGCCGCCTGGTGTTGCTCGACCGGCGCGAGCACTCGCGCGGCATCGCGGTAGGCCGCGGCGATGGCGCCGGCGGCCTTGGCCCGCTCGGCGGCCGTGCGGGCGCGCGCGAGCCGATCGCGCATCGGGCGGCGAACGCTCTCGAGCTCGGTCACCGCGGTGCGCAGGCGGGCGCGAACGAGGCTGCTCGACGCTGTGGCCGAGGCCGTCTGGGAGACGACGGGCACCGGCGATGAGCCGGATGGCGCGGGCTTGTGCAGGAGGCCGGCCGTCGCGGCGCCGCCGAGTGCGGCAGCGATCACGGCCAGGCAGGGCGCGCCGAGCCTGGCGGAGCGGGGAGCGCGCAGGCGTCTCATCGCACGCTGTCGAACGTTGACGCACCCGTGGAGTCGAAGGTCCCCCCCGGCTTCTGTGGCGCCGGCGCCGGCGCCGGCGTGACGGGTCGCGGGGCCACATCTGGCGCAGGCGGCGTGGGCGTCGGCGCCGGCGAGGGCGCGGGCGCGGGCGACGGCGACGGCGAGGGCGACGGCGACGGCGAAGCCGGAACGCTCGCCGCCGGGGCCGGAGCGGCCGTCCGCACCGACGGCGACGGCGAAGTGGTCGCCGCAACAGCGCTCCGCGCGCCGCTGGGCCGCGGCGCCTGCGCGCGGACGGCAGGCGCGGCCCGGACCCGGCGCACCTCGGCCACTGCGGGCCCGTGGAGGATGGGCAGGGCGCGCACGGTCTCGAGCGACCAGTCACCGCCGCTCACCGGGGTGTCGGCGAGCCGGATCTGGGAAGCCGCCGGCTCGCCGTCCCCACCGTGCGGGGCGAGCAGGAAGCCGAGCACGAAGACGATCTGCACGAGCGGCAGGAGGTACCAGCGAGACGTCATGTCCTGCACCTGCTGACCTGGCCGCCGGTCGGCCCGGCCGCGGCGGAGAACGCCGCCATCACGAGGCGTCTGAGCAGTGCGTGGCCGACGCCGCTGGGCCGTCCGTCCGCGATGGGACGTGCGCCGAGTCGAATCCGTTCAAACACGTTGCGCAAACCGTAGACCTTTCGGGCCTGGATGGCGCGTGAAGACGGCCTGCGCGGACACCGGCCGGGCGCCCGGTCAGCGACGCCTGCGCCTCGGGCCACCCGCCCGATCCAGACCGCGCCACAGCAGCTCGGCGTCGCTGGCGATCGCACCGAATCCGAACCGCCGCACGACGGCCTCCCGCGCAGCGTGGCCCATGGCCGCACGCTCGGCGGCCGAGAGGCCGGCGAACCGCAGGAGCGCGGTGGCCAGCGCCTCCAGGTTCCGGCACGTCAGCCCCGTGCGGCCGTCCTCGACGATCGCCGAGCGATTGGCGGGCGTCGTGACGATGGGCACCGTCCCACAGGCCATCGTCTCCAGGACCGTGAGCGGCGGCTCGACGGCGACCGGCCGCGTGAACGGGTAGAGGGCGACGTCCGCGCGCGAGTACACCTCGACCTTGCGGTGCTCGGTGAGGTCCTCGAGGTGGACGCTCACCCCCACCGTCTCCGACCGCGGGAAACGCGCCGCCCACCGCGCGTTGTCGGGACGAAACGTGATCGGTGCGAAGACGTCGAGCTGCAGGCGCACCGCAGAGCGCGCGGCCACCGCTTCGAGCAGCCGCACGACGTCGGCGGCCGGAAAGCGCTCAGGCGCGATGTTGCCGACGTAGAGGATCCGCAGCATGCCCGGCAGGGGTGCCTCAGCGGCGTGCCGGATGAAGCGGTCGGTGTCGATCGCCGGCTCGAGCACCGAGAGCTTGGCGCCGTTCCACCCGTCGTCCTCCAGCGCGGCTCGGACGGTCTCCGACGTCGCAGCATGGCCGTCGATCCAGCGGTCGGCCACGCGCCACCCGAGCATCTCGCGCACGCGGTCGGTCGCGGGCAGGCCGGTCTGCGCCGCGTGCAGCACCACGTGGTTGACGATCGTGCTGGCCTGGTGGCGAACCGCGCTCGCCAGGATCAGCGGGACACCGATCAGGTGGATGCGGTTCAGCGCGCCCGCGGCTGCGGCGCCGCGCACGGCGGCGGCCAACGCCGGAACCGCGCGGTAGTCGCCCAGCGGAGAGCGCGTCGGGCGACGAACCACGTGATGCAACGGCACGCCGGCGACCTCGGTGGCGCCGGCGTAGCCGGGCTCCGACAACGAGATGATCTGCGCGCGGTGCCCGCTGCGCGCCACCGCCAGCGCCAGGTTTCGCCCGATCACGCGGGTGCCCTCGTTGAAGGGCTCGTGGAGGGTCCGGCCCACCACCAGGACGGACTGCGGTGCGCTCTCGGGCTCGCCCACTGCGCCGTTCACGGCGCGCAGCATAGAGGCCCGTCGCGCGCGCACGGCAGTTTTCTCGGACCCGCGGTTCGCCGGCCGTGCGCGGCCCCGACGCGGCGTTTGAGCCCGCGTGCCGATCGTCGTACCCTCTGCCGGTGACCGACCGGCTCGAAGCGCCGCGGATGGACGACGATCTCGCTTCGCCCCTACCGCGTCCGTCCGCGCTGTCACTCGTGGTCGTGCCCGCCTACCTGGCGCTGATGGCGGTGGTGATCGCCGGCGCGGCGGGCGTCGACGTCGGCCCCTTGCGGGCCCCCTGCGGCCTGCTCGTCGGGCTGGTCGCCCCGGGCTGGCTCCTGCTCCGGGCCGGCGGGGGCCAGCGGCCGGGCAGCTACGCGGCGGCGCTGACCGTGCCCTTGAGCCTGGCGATCTGCGCGCTCTCCGGCACCGTGCTCACCCTGGCCGGCGCCAGGCTCACCATGCTGTCGCTGACGCTCGTCGTGTGCGCCATCTCGCTGGCGTGCCTGCTCGCGATCATGCTCCGCTGGACGGTGATGCCCCCGCCTCCGCTCCCGGTGCGGTGGCCGCCGGCGAAGCGCCTGCAACTCACGCCGCGCACGGCGATGGCGGGCGGGCTGGCGATCGCCATCCTGGCCATGGGGGCATCGACCGTGCAGCAGATCGTCCGCGACGACGACGCGGCGCGGGCGTCCACCCCCTTCGTCGCACTGACCGGCGAGCTGCAGCAGGCCACGCCGATCGCCGGAGGGGTCCGCGCCCGGGTGTCGTTCACCACCATCAACAGCCAGCCGAGGGCGATCCGGCCGCTGCTGGAGGTGTCCGTCCTGCCGGGCGGGGTCGCGCCCCTGCGCCGGACGCTGACCATCGGCCCGGGCGGTCAGGTGTCGGTGCACGGGGCCCTCGTCGCCCACTGCGGCGCCGAGGTCGTCGCCAACCTGAGCGGCGACGGCGTTCCGCAGCGCACGAGCACGCTGCGCATCGCCTGCCCGAAGTGAGCGCGTCCCCGTTGCCGCAGGTGCTCATGGTGACCCCGCGGTTCTTCCCGCAGGCGGGAGGGGTCGAGACGCACGTGTTCGAGGTCGGCCGGCGCGTGGCCGCCGCCGGTGCGCGGATGACCGTGCTGACCACGGACGTCAGCCGTGCGCTCGCGCCGCGGGAGGAGTTGGAAGGCATCGAGATCGTG
The DNA here is from genome assembly GCA_036009425.1 of Baekduia sp. GTDB lineage: Bacteria > Actinomycetota > Thermoleophilia > Solirubrobacterales > Solirubrobacteraceae > Baekduia. The sequence continues at coordinate 69,014 of DASYLT010000121.1, forward strand.
CGGGTCCCCGCCTACCCGCGGTCCAAGGACTGGTACGTCGCCCCGGCGATCGCGCGGGTCATCGCCAACGCCGGCGCCGACGTGATCCACGTGCAGAGCTATCACTCGATGGTCGCACCGCTGGCCATGCTGGCCGCGCGCCGCAACCAGATCCCGTACGTCGTGACGTTCCACAGCGGCGGGCACTCCTCCGGCGTGCGCTCTCGCGCGCGCGCCATGCAACTTCGAATCCTGCGCCCCCTCCTGCAGGGCGCTGCCCGGCGGATCGCGGTGTCGCCCTACGAGGCGCAGCGCTTCGCGGCGGTGCCGGGGCTGACCGGTGCGATCGACGTCGTCCCCAACGGCGCGGAGCTGACGCTGCCGGGCGTCCTTCCGGCGCCGGTCCCCGGGCTGATCGTGTCGCCCGGCCGGCTCGAGCGCTACAAGGGCCACCATCGCGTGATCGAGGCGCTCCCCCACCTCCTGGGCCGGGTTCCGGAGGCCCGGCTGCGCATCGCCGGCGACGGCCCCTACGAGCCCGAGTTGCACCGCCGAGCCGCGGAGCTCGGCGTCGCCGACCGCGTGCAGATCGCCGGCATCCCCACGGCCGACCGTGTCGGCATGGCCACGTTGCTCGCGTCGGCGAGCGTGGTCGCGGTCCTCAGCGAGTACGAGTCGCAGGGGATCTCGGCGGTCGAGGCCGCGGCGCTCGAGCGCCCGATCGTCGTCACGGATGCCACGGCGCTGCACGAGCTGGTCGAGCGCGGGGTGGCCGAGGGCATCCCAGCGAACAGCACGCCGGAGGCCGTGGCCGCCGCCCTCGAGCAGCAGCTCCGCCGGCCCATGGTCCCGACCCCGCAGCAGCTGCCCACGTGGGACGGCTGCGCGGCCGGCGTCCTGCGGATCTATCGCGACGTCATGGAGGCCACGTCCTGCGCATCCTGATGGTCAGCGATCTGTACTGGCCGCTGATCGGCGGCCTCGAGATCGTCGTCCGCGAGCTCAGCCGGGAGCTGGCCGACCGCGGACACGAGGTCGCCGTCGCCACGCTGCGCCGGCCCGACGCGCCCGAACATGAGGACGACGCCGGCGTGGACGTCCACAGGATCGGTGGGACCATGCAGCGCCGGGAGCAGCTGTTCGCCCAGGGCGACCGGCGCTACGCGCCGCCGTTCCCCGACCCGGAGGCGACCCTGCATCTGCGCGCGGTCGTCGCCGACTTCCGCCCCGACGTCGTGCATGGCCACAACTGGCTCATCCGTTCCTTCCTGCCGCTCAAGCGCCGTCGCGGGCCCCGTCTCGTCGTCAGCCTGCACGACTACGGCGAGACGTGCGCCAAGCGGACGCTGCTCGACCTCCGGCAGGAGATCTGCTCCGGACCGGGCCTGCGCAAGTGCCTGGCGTGCAGCGCCGACCACTACGGCACGGCGAAGGGCTGGACGGTCGCCGGCACCAACTGGGCGTCCGCCCTCGCCGAGTCCCGGCTGGTCGACCGGTACCTGGCCATCAGCTCGGCGGTCGCCGCCGGCAACCGGCTCGCCGAGCGCGGCCTTCCCTACGACGTGATCCCCAACTTCTCGGCGGTCCGGGCGCCCGACGCTGCAGCCCATGCCCCGCTCCTGGAGTTGCTGCCCGACGAGCCCTTCCTGCTGTTCGTCGGGGCGCTGGGACGACACAAGGGCGTCGACGTCCTGCTGGAGGCCTACGGCCGCCTCGGCGACCCGCCACCGCTGGTCCTGATCGGCGCGCGGTGGCCCGACATGCCGGCCGTGGCCGCTGGCGTGACGGTGCTGCACGACTGGCCGTCGCCGGCCATCGCGGGCGCGTGGCAGCGCTGCATGATCGGGCTGGTGCCATCGGCCTGGCCGGAGCCGTTCGGGCTCGTGGCCGTCGAGGCGATGCAGGCCGGCCGCCCGGTGATCGCGTCGGCCGCGGGCGGACTCGCCGACATCGTCGTCGACGGGGAGACGGGCCTTTTGACGCCACCCGGCGATCCCACCGCTCTGGCGGTCGCCCTGCGCCGCCTCATCGCCGACGAGGGCCTACGCCAGACGATGGGCGAGGCCGGGCGGACGCGATCGGCGGCGTTCGCCCCTTCGGCGATCGTGCCGCGGTTCGAGCGGGCCTACGCTCGGGTCCTCGCGACCTGACCCGCCGTCAGCCGGTGCGCCGAGGCGCGCAGACCGGTTCGGCGGCGGTGAAGAGCGCGTCGAGGGCCAGCGGCTTGGGATGCTCGACGACGTAGGTCTCGGCGTTCGACAGGGCGGCCGCGAGGACGCGGCGCTCCGGCTCGAACCCCGCCTCGAGGATCGCGCTCCTGCGGTCGGGGAAGGCGAAGCGGTGCATGTTGTAGGCATCGACGAGCTCGCGACGCTCGTGGACGAGGGAGGCCGGCATGCGCGCGGCGATGTCCGCGGCCGTGACGGGACGGACCGTCGACTGCGGCCGGGCGACGACGACCGCCAGCAGCGCGACGTCGATGGTGGTGGGGCCGCGGCCGGCCCGGTCGCCGAACAGCACGTCGGGGGCGAGGCTGCGCCGAGCGTGGTGCTCGAGGCCGGGACGCAGGAGGCTCAGGACGCGTCCCAGCCGACCGAGATCCCGGCCGGCTGCGGCGTCCAGCGTCATCGATGCGATGCGCATCTGCGCCCGAGCACGCAGCGGCAGGGTCGCCCGCAGGGCCGGCAGCTGCCGCAGCTGCCAGTCCCAGACCTGGACGTGGGTGCGCACCCCTACCATGGTGCCGGCCGGCTCGACCGCCGTCCATTCGTCGGCGAGGTGCTCGGCTCCGTGCGCCATGAACGGCAGCAGGGTCTCGCTCTTGCCCCCACCCTGCCAGCCCGCCACGAGGACGCCGCGGCCGCGGTACCGGAACGAGGCGGCGTGCAGCAGCACGCGGTCGGTGGCGGCGAGGCGCACGGCGAGCAGCGCCAGCAGCAGCGGGACGCGCCGCAGCCGCCGCTCGCACACGATCTCCAGCGGCTCGCCGGCGCGGGCCAGGTCGACCGTGGCGAGCGCGCCGTCGTCGCCCACCAGGTAGAAGCGCTGCTCGTCGTAAGCGGCAGCCTCGCCGAGACGCGTCAGACTCGGGCCGGTCGGCAGGCGATCGACGAATCGAACCGTCAGGTCATCGAGCGCGCCCGGTGGCCCGGCCGGCGGGCCGAGCGCGGCGACGACCGCGCGAACGTGATGATCCGGAGGATCCACCAGCGCGACCGTCCCCAGTCCCGGGACGGCGTGACGCACCTCGCTGCTCACGCGCCATGACCTCGGTCGGCCACGAGCCAGCGGAGCACCGGCACACGGCGGCTGGCCGGGAAGTACTCCGGGATCTGCAGGACGCCACCGGCGGTCCGGATCAGCACCGCCGTGGCGACCGCGGTCGTCACGAGCGCCAGGGGCAGGGTGGGAGCGGCGAGCCGAGCGAGGACGACCACGCCGCCGAGCAGCGCCGCTCCCACGCCCAGCAGGCGCAGGAACCCGCGGTCCGCCAGGTGGACCCCCGTGAAGCGGCGCATCCCGATCTGCTTGAGCGTGTTGTGGGCGAGCAGCGTCGAAGTCGTCCCGATCGCCGCGCCGGTCGCGCCGTACTTCGGGATCAAGAGCACGTTGACGCCGAGGTTGACGATCATCGCGCAGGCGTCGACGGCCATGGTGAAGCGCAGCAGGCCGTGGATCTTGAGCGTCTGGCCGTTGAAGCCGCTCGCGGTCTGCGCGAAGTAGCCGATCGAGAGGATCAGCAGGACGGTGCTCGAGCCCGCGTACCGTGCGCCATACAGCGCATCGACGAGGACGCCCGCGAAGGCCGAGGTCATGAGGAGCAGCGGAAACGCGAGCGTCGCCAGCCACGCCGACGTCCTCACGTACAGCTCTTGCATCCCGCGGGCGTCCGCACGGGCGAGGTAGGTCGCGGCCAGGGGGGTGAAGAACACGATGAACGCCGCGGAGATCAGCGTGTGCCCGCGCATGAGCGGCGTGATCGCTCGCAGCTCGGCGACGTCGTCGGGCCCCCGCAGGAAGCCCAGGAGGATCGCGTCGGACATCTCCAGGACGCTCCACACGAGCGTCGTGGTGAGCGCCACGGCCGCGAACGGCATGAGGTCGCGGGTCGGCCACTGCCGGGGACCGCGCAGGCGGGCCATCAGCCCGGTGTCCCTCAGGATGCCCAGCACGAGCCAGCACGCCACGACGCCGCCGATCGCCGACGAGGCGACGTAGGCGGCGGCCAGCGCAGGCACGCCGCCGCCGGCGAGCACCACCGCGGCGGTCGCCGCGCACTTCAGGCCCGGGGTGAGCAGCGAGCCGCGGACGATGATCGCCCGGGTGCGACCGAACACGGCGAAGACGCTGGTCGCCACGGCGATGACCGCCTCCAGGGGGATCATCAGCGCCAGGATCCTCAGCGCGTGCGCCGACGCAGCGCTCAGGATGCTTGCCGGCGCCACGACGGCGAACGCCGTCACCGCGACGGCGAGGACCGCGCCCAGGCCGAGCGCCACGCCGATCGCGATCGCGACCACCGCCACGACGCCGCCCTCGTCGTCGTCCTCCCGGAGCATCGGCGCAAAGCGCGATACCGCCAGCGGCATCCCGAACTGCGCCACGCCCTGCAGGAAGAGCATGACCGCGAGCGCGAACGCGAACGCGCCGAAGGCGGAGGTGCTCAGGTAGCGCACCGCCATGACCTGGGCGCCCAGCTCGAGGAACGCGCCGATCCCGCTGGCGGCGAGAACGAGGTTCGAGCCGCGGAAGTGCTGACCGAGGCCCGGGGACTCGACCTGGCTCTGCGGCGGGCTAGCGATGGGCACCGCGGCGAACCTCGATCGCGGCCACGGCGTCAGACAGCACCGCCGCAGCGTCCTGCCGCACGTCGATCACCGCGCAGGCGGGGACGTCTCCGGCGAGGTCGGCGTAGGCGCGCCGCAGGCGGTCGAGCCGCTCGACGTCGTGCTCGCCCTTGCGGGCCAGCAGCACGTGGCCGGGGGCATCGAGCACCACCACGAGATCCGGGGCCGGAAACCGCCGGCGGATCCAGCGCAGGACCTGCTGCTCGCGGCGGTCGCGGCCGTCGACGACCGCGTCGACCTCGGCGTCGTAGACATAGCGATCGAAGATCACGGTCCGGCCTCGTCGCCGAGCACGCATGCCAACCCCCACGCGATAGGCCTGGTCGAGCAGGAGATGCACCCGTGTGACGATGCGACGCAGGCGGGCCGGCCGGCGCGGCCGCGCTCCGGTGGCCGCGCCGTGCGCCGGCGTGGTCGGGACGGCGGGAGGGGCCCGGACCCAGCGCTGCGCCCAGCGCATCGTGGGCAGCGCATGCGTCTGGCTGTCGCGGTTGACGCCCATGTAGACCACCAGCGGGTCACCGCCCAGCGCCTCCGGCAGGGCGGAGACCAGCGTGGTCTTCCCGGCGCCGTCCGCGCCGAGCACGGCAACGGAGACCCCGGGCGCCATCAGGCGCCCGCCCGCGTCGGGCCGTAGATGACGATGTTGCCGTTGTCATAGATGCGGTCGAGCGTCGGCACGTCGTCGAATCGGTCGATCAGCCTGCGGGGGAAGGTGCGCCCTGAGAACGCGAGGCCGGCGGCGTACAGCTCCTCCTGCCCGAAGTAGTACCCATACCGCGGCGGCAGCTCGGCGACCCGGCGGTCGATCACGACGTACTGGACGCCGAGGTCGCGAAGCCGGTCCGGGATCTTCGGCGTCGAGGGCGCGACGAAGGGCAGCCAGTTGCCGTACCCGAGCGCCTCCTGGAAGCCGAACGTCGCGAAGACCAGCTGGCTGCCGTTGTCGGCCACGAAGCGGTTGTAGCGACCCGCCCGCCGGTCGAACCACCGCGCGGCGGCGATCGAATCGCCCGTGACGGTCTCCGGCCCCGCGGCGGTCCGAGGTGGCCGCGGGAACCGGCCCGCCTCGTTGTCGCCCACGACGACGCCACCGGCGATGACGACCATCACGACCGCGATCATCACACCGCGAGCGAGGACCGGGCCGCGGTGCCGCATCCCTTGCTCGACGCGGCGCAGCGCGATCGCGCCGAACAAGCCGACGCCGAGGAACAGAAACGGCCACGAGCGATAGGCCAACTCGGCCCCGGGCGTCACGATCGAAGGCGCGGTCACGACCCAGAGCAGTGGCCCGAACACGAAGAAGGCGTAGGTCAACGGCCCGAGCGGGCGACGGCGACGCAGACGGAAGACGGCGTAGGCGCCGAGCACGCAGAGCACGAGGACCGTGAAGGTCGCGACGTAGCCCAGCAGACGCTCAGAGGTCGGCAGGGCCGATTGCGCGAACAGCTTGCGCGTGCCCGAGCCCTCCCTCGTGATGGCGTTGACGATCGTCGTCAGCCGCGCATGGATCCCGTTGGAGAGATACGTGCTCGCCGCGGTGGCCCCGAGCAGCAGCCACGCCGCCGCCAGCGCCACGGCGATGGCGGGCAGCGCGACGGCGATCCGGCGCTGCTGCGAGCGCGTCACGACGGCGAAGCCGGCGATCAGGGTCAGGCACACGATCAGGAGGTAGGAGCTGACGTGGTGCGTGATCACGGTCGCCGACAACGCGACGAGGACCGGCAGGCCGTAGCGCCTCACCGGCGCTCGATCGCGTGCGGCGTGTGCGATCAGCGCGAGCGTCGTCATCACCAGCAACATCCCGAGCGTCTCGTAGGCGAACGCCGAGTGAAAGAAGAAGAAGGCCTTGTTGCCGACGAAGATCAGTGCCGCCAGGAAGGCCGTCCGTGACGGCAGCCCGACGCCCCGGGCCAGCACGTAGGCCACCACGGGCATCGAGGTGTGCGCGGCCAGCGGCACGAGCCGTTCGAGCGTGCCGAGCCCGAGGCCCGTCATGCCGTGCAGCGCGAGCGTCGCCTGCTCGAGTCCCGGGAACTCGCCCGGGATCGGGTACAGCGTCGGGTGGACGTTGGTCCTCCCGAGCTCGTCGATCTGCTGCACGACCTGACGGTGGTACAGGTCGTCGCTGAACAGCGCGTTGGCGGGGCTGCGGAGGTAGTACGGGAGGTACATGACCGTCCCGAGCGCCGTGAGCCCGCCGACCCGCTCCCACGGTCGCGTCGCGCGCCGGAGCCCGTGCGCTCCGACCGCCGCGACGCAACACACGAGCCCGAGCCAGAACAGCAGCGGCCGATCGGCGGCCAGGACATCGGGACCGAAGGCGCCGACCAGGATGCGCGCGCCCACGGCGAAGGCGAGCACGGCCGACAGCAGCGGGAGAGGAGCGACGGCGCGCTGACGACCCCGCCCGGTCTGCCGAGCGAGGCCGGCTTCGGACTCCCGGTGCGCCGCAGACGACAGGGCGGCCATGTCAGGGGGCACCCGCACGCCGGCGCGGGCGCCTGTCCCGCACACGGGCGGCGGCGAGCTGGCCGCCGGGCGGGGCCCGCACGCGTCCCGCGATGTACCCCGCGGCCGTCATCACCAGGCCGGCGACGATGGCCAGCGCTCGCTGAGCACCCGCCGGGTCCCGCCGCAGCACGGCATCCGCCACGCCCCGGGCCACGCCTTGCGGAAGGGTGCGCGCGACGTAGGAGCGCTCTGCCGACAGCGCGTCATCGGCCCCGAGCTGCCGTGCCAGGATGGCCTTCGACCGCCCCTCCGCGAAACAGCGCCGGCGGAAGTAGCGCCACCGGGAGCGCCCAGCGGGCACCCGGTGCTGAACACGCGCACGCTGCTCCAGGAGCGTCGTGGCGCCGGGCCGCCGTTGACGGAGGCGAATGCACAGCTCCGTCTCCTCGCAGCCGACCGGCAAGGTGCCCACGCGGCCGATGTCGGCGCTGAACCCGCCGACGAGCTCGAAGACCTCCCGCCGCAACGACATGTTGGCGCCGATGAGGTTGCGCACGTTCGTCGTGGTCTCGGGAAGCCCGCGGTAGGAGCAGCCGACGACCCAGTCGAACTCGGCCGGAAACCACCCCGGGCGCCCCTGGAGCCAGTCCGCCTCGATGGTCCCCCCCACCCCGAGGGCGTCGGAGTGCGCGTAGGCGCCCAACAGCTCCGCCAGCCAGTCCGCGTCGGCGCGCGCGTCGTCGTCGAGGAACGCGACGATCGAGCCGCCGGCCCTCCGGACGCCGCTGTTGCGGGCCCCCGAGAGGCCGCGCTGCTCGTCGTTGGGGATGGCGGTGACGCCTCGCAGCTCGCGTCGCACCCGGACGAGCAGCTCGGGTTGGTGGTCGACGACGACGATGGTCTCCAGCGCCGCTGCGCTCTGCTCCTCCACCGACCGCACCGCTTCGACCAGATCCGGCCAGCGATCCGTCGTGTAGGCGCAGATGACGACCGAGACGCTCTCGCGATGTCGCGTGTCAGGTACGGGCTCAGGTCCGAGCCTCATCGCCCGTTCCCGCGGCTAGTGCGTCGTTCGGCATCGCGGGCCACACCGCCTGCGCGGGGCTCTCGGCGACGGCATCGGGCACAGGGGCGACCACGTCCCCGACGCGTTCGTGCAACAGCGTGCGCAGGACGCGCCGGCCGTCGCGCCACGCGTTCAGGTTCGAGTCCCCGTGGCGTCGGGGCGACTCGAAACTCGGTACCTCGGTGATCCGCAGATGCGTCTTGACCGCTCGAACGACGATCTCGGTCTCGATCTCGAAGCCGTCGGACGTGAGGCCGAGCTGGGCCAGGGCACCCCGGCGGAAGCCGCAGAAGCCGTAGCAGAGGTCGGTGAACCGGCATCCGTACAGCACGTTGACGAACCCGCGCAGGACGGCGTTGCCGGCCCTGCGGATCGGGGTCATGTCGCTCGTGCCGCCGTCGCGCATGAACCGGGAGCCCTTGACCAGCTCGCCACCCGCCCGGAGAGCTTCCACGAACCGGGTGATCTCGCCGGGGTTCATGCTGCCGTCGGCGTCGAGCATCACGATGTAGTCGCCGCTCGCGGCGACGAAGCCGGCCCGCAGCGCCGCGCCCTTGCCCGGGCGGGGCTCGAGGATCACGCGGGCATCGGGACGGACCGCGAGCGCCGCCGCGATGGTGCTGTCGGTCGACCGCCCGTCGACGATGACGACCTCATCGACGTGTGCCGGGAGTCGATCGAGCACCCATGCGATGTTCTGCTCCTCGTTGAGCGTCGGGATGACGACGCTCACCTCAGGCGACGCCAGATCCTCGCCGACCAGCCCCAACGCCGTGGCGTCGGCCGGGCTCGGGGAAGGCAACGCACCTACGTCTGCGGCCTCGTGCGGTTGCGTGACAATGCGATTGAGGTGGTTGGTCGCTCCGTGACCTGTAGGCATGGCTGTCTCCGGATTGATATGGCCGACCGTCCGAGTGACCGGCCACGGCAGTGTCCGGAAGGCCCGTCGTCCCTCATAACCAAGAGAACGTGCCGGCGGGTTCCGCGTTCACGGGGCGCCGGGGTTTCTGCGGATGTTTGCGACAAGGTCGCCCACCTGCCCGCGCCGCGGGCGACGGCGCCATGTCCGCGCTACCGTGCTCCCGGCCGCCGGGGCCGGGGAGAGCGCTGGGGCGTGGGCGTGCTGTCTGCGTCCTTCACACCTCCCCCACGAGGAGCTTGCGCACATGCGTTCCGCATCGCCACGCACCCCGCACGAATCAGCACCGCGAGCCTCCGGCCGCCCGTGGCCCAGCCGCAGGCGGCTGCTTCCCGTCGTCGGGCTCATGGGTCTGGCGTTCGGATCCTCTCCGGCCGTCGGGAGCGCCGCGTCGGACATCACCGTCGGGGCGACCGCCGACTCCGAGATCCAGGCCCGCGCACCGTCCGGCAGGTTCGGCACCAGGCCGGCGATGCGCGTCGACGCGTCACCGCGGCGAGTCGGCCTCGTGCGGTTCTCGGTCCCCCGTCTGCCGGGCGCCGTGAGGAGCGCCAAGCTGCGGCTCCATGTGACGAGCCCGTCCGACCACGGACCGGCCGTCTACGCCACCGCAGCGCAGTGGACCGAGGCGGACGTCTCGTGGAAGCGGCAACCGGCGTTGACGGGCACGACGCTCGACCAGCAGCGCTCCGTCGGCAGGGGTTGGATCCAGTACGACGTGACGCCGGCCGTCAGGTCCGCCGGCACCGTGAGCTTCGCGCTGGTCGCCACGTCGAGGGACGGCATGACGGTGTCGACGCGTGAGAGCCGGCATGCTCCGCGGCTGCGGATCAGCACGGTCGCGTCGGAAGACGCCGCGCCCTCCACGGTCCCGACGCCGACGGTGGGTCCGCAGGACGCGGGCCCGCAGGACGCGGCCGCGCCACAGCGACCCCCCGGCGGCCCGAGCTTCTCGGACGACTTCAGCGGTCCTGCGGGCGAAGCGCCCGATCGGGGCAAGTGGGTCGACTACGGACCCCGATGCGGTGGCGTCGGCGACTGGGGCTCCATCAGCTGCGGCAGCAACGAGCACCTGGACGGGGATGGGCACCTGGTCATCCCCGCGATGCCCTCCGCCGGCTCGGCGCTCATGACGCAAGGGACGTTCGGATTCGTCTACGGGACCATGTCGGCGTGGATCAAGATGCCGCCGCAGAGCGGGTACTGGCCGGGCTTCTGGTCGCTCAACGGAACCCAGACCGGGACGGAGCTGACCGGCGAGATCGATACCACCGAGGTCTACACCGCCTGGCCGGGCAGCACCTCGACCGCGCACGCCTGGACCGGCGGTGCGCACCTCTGGAAGAGCCCCGACGTCCTCGGTGGCCAAGGCGCCGCCCTGACGACCGGCTTCCACAAGTACAGCGCGACGATCGCGCCCGGCAGGGTCACCTACTTCTTCGACGACGTCGAGGTGGGTTCGCTGACGTCGGCCGCGGCCCCCGGACCGTGGCCCTGGGGACCCGAGGTCGTCCGCCCCAACTTCCTCGTCCTCGACCTCGCCATCGGCGGGGGCGGGCAGCCGGCGCCGACCGCCCCGGCCGAGATGGTCGTCGATCGGGTCGAGGTCACCCCCTAACGGGCCGGCCGGTTGTCCGACTGCGGGCGTCCACACCCCGGCCGGTCGTGACGCTGGTCTAATGGGTGCGGTTCGTGGAGCGACGGCGCTGTCCAGATCGGCGCGGGTCGTTCGGCGCGGTCGAAGATCAAAGGAGACGACGTGCCCTCAGGGTCAGCGCAGGGATGCCGTCGGACCAGCGGTTCCCGACTGGGAGCGATCGCCTTCGCGGCGAGCTTGGCCGCGAGCCTGGGGTCGGTTGCGGCGGCGCAGGCGGCGACGGTCAGCTTCGGCGCGGGCGCGCAGGCGACGACCCTCCGGGTCTTTGCCGCGCCCGGCGAGACGAACGTCATCACGGTGACGGGCGACAGCAGCGGCACGACGGTCACCGACACGGGCGGCGCGGCCCCGGTGCCCGGCGCCGGGTGCAATCGCGTGGCGGGCTCGACGACCGGCATCCGCTGTCAGGGCACGGTCACGGCGCTCTTGGTCAGCGCCGACGACCTGGACGACAGCGTCGAGAACCAGACGAGCCTGCCCGCCGAGATCTACGGCGGCGACGGCATCGACACCCTGACCGGCGGCAGCGGCAACGACCGCTTCGTCACCCGCGGGATGTTCACCGACCGCGTGACCTGTGGCGCCGGCGACGACACGGTCCTCGCCGACACCGCGGATCTGATCGCCTCCGACTGCGAGCACGTCGACCGCGGCAGCGGCATGGTCGACACGCCGCCGTCCACGACCACCCCGCCGGGCACCACCCCCGGGCCCGATGCTCCGGGCTCGACGACTCCGTCGCCCACCACCGGCACGTCGACGGGGACGACCTCGCCGCCGGACACCGTGGTGCCACTGCTGGAGCCCGGCGCGTGCGCCGTGCCCAAGCGGGGCACGAAGGGTGCCGACGTCCTGGTCGGGACCGCAGGCAGCGACCTGCTGCTGGGCATGGCCGGAAAGGACCGCATGACCGGCTCGAGCGGCAACGACTGCCTCTACGGCGGCGACGGCAACGACGTCGTGCGGGGTGGCCCGGGCAACGACTTCCTCAAGGGCGAGCAGGGCGACGACCGCCTCGACGGCAACGAGGGCGACGACGGGCTGTCGGGAGATGCCGGCCAGGACATCATCAACGGCGGCGCCGGCGCCGACACGATGTCCGGCGGGCCCGGCGGCGATCGCATGAACGGCGGAGCAGGCACCGACGGGCTCAACGGCGGTGCCGGACGTGACGTCATGAACGGCGGATCGGGCAGCGACACGCTGTTCGGTCGCGCGGGCGCCGACCGTCTGGTGGGCGGCTCCGGCCGCAACCGGATCGCGGGCGGGACGGGCAACGACGACATCGACGCGCGAGGCGGAAGCGTCGATCGCATCTCCTGTGGCGCCGGACGCGACACGGTCCGTGCCGATCCGGGCGATCACGTCGCCGGCGACTGTGAGCGCGTGAAGCGCAGCTGATACGGCGCGCTGGGCGGCTCGCTCGCCGATCCGCGGGCGAGCCGCCGCGGGCGCGGGGCGTTTGGCACACGCTCACGCCCGGGTAACATTGGACGGCTTCCGAGGTGCGAGCCTTTGGCTGTCCCTCCGCTCGATCGTCGAGTCCCGTGACACCAGATCGCTCCGACACCAGGCCCGCCATCGACGCGCCGGACGTGGCCGTCGACGATCCCACGGCCTCGCTCGAGGCCGACGCGAGCGGTTCGGCGTCCCCGCGCCCGGCGGCGACGGATCCTCAGCTGGCGCCGTCCGCGGTCAGCACCCCCGAGCGGCCGCAGCGGCGTGCTCCCCGAGGGCGCGCGGCGCGACTCCTGACGCTGATGCGCAGTCTGTGGATCATCGTCCGCGAACGGGCGAGGTAGCGGAGCGCGGCCGTCACGGCCGGCGGCGCTTGACCGGCACCGTGAAGAGCGCCTGCAGGTCGGACGCGTGCGCCGCCTGGCGGAGATACGGCCGCAGGCCGAAGATCTCCTGGATCGTGCGCAGGGTCGACGGATGCGAGTAGGCCGTCTGGTTGCCGTACCCGCGCTTGGCGAACCGGCTGATGGCGATCAGCCCGCTCGGGTTGTCGCAGCACGCCGCGCCCTCGTCCCACACCACCAGGATCGCCCCGTCGCGACGATACGCCGCGCTGGCCTGGATCATGGGGATGACGCTCTGCAGGAAGCGGTCGGCGTTGCCCACCAGCCCCGAGCCGCCCCCAGGGATCGGCTTCTCGCCCTGGTGGTAGTCGTTGGGGACGATGAACGAGTACTGCGGCACCCGATTGCCCCCGACATCGGTCCCGAGCTCCGTGAGTGGTCGCTCGTGCGCGATGCACGTAGGCCCGGTGAAGTCGTCGAAGTAGACCGGCGCGTTGTGGTCGGCCGAGTACGGCGCGCCAGGATCGGCCAGCGGGCAGATCGTCCCGTTGCCCGGCAGGTCCTCGCGGTAGCTCTTCCACGACACCTTCGCGCGGGTGAGGTACGTGGCCAGGTGGTCGGTGGTGCCGAGCCGCAGCTCGGTCGGGGTCGGCGACTTGCCCTGCTGACCCATCGGGTCGCCGGCCTCGAGCAGCAGGTAGTTCGGAAGGCTGTTGTGCGCGTGGGCCCGGTAGTTCTCGGCGTGCGCGTACGTCGCCACCAGCGTGTCGTTGATGTACGGGGCGTCGGACGAGCCCTTGATCGCCGACCAGTCTGTGTTCTCCATCATGATGACCCAGAGGTGGCGGATCGGCGTCCCGTGGGCGCGCGCGGTCGGCGCCGGCGTCACCACGTTGCTCGGCGATCCAGCCGGCGCGCCGGCCCACACGCCGGCGACGACGCTCAGCACGGCCGCGATGCCGAGCACGGCCGCGAGGAGTGCGCGGGAGCGGGTCATGGCGAGGACCCCGTGGGAGATCTGAGGCGGGGAACACCGCGGCGGAACAGCGGCGCCAGGCTGCCGTGGCCGGGGCTCCGCGCCCCCGCCAGGTGCGCGAGCCCGAAGGTCGTCTCGATCGTGGCCAGCACGCCGTAGTGGTCGACCGCGCGGGTCATCCGCGCGCCCGGGCGCACGTCGCGCCCAGCGACCACCGTGGCGATGTGGCCACCGTGCGATGCCCCACAGCAGCCGTCGTTCGTGCTGCCCTCGTCGTAGGTGATGACGAGGTAGCCGTGCGGCCCGAGCGCGGGCAGCAGGCCCGGCACCATCTGCCGGAGGAAGCTGTCGCCGGTGCCGACCGGGCAGTCATGGGTGTCGTTGCACAGGTCCGGCGCGATGAACGCGAAGGCGGGAAGGCGGTTGGCACGGATGTCGCCGGCCAGCGCGGTCAGCGGGACGCGGTGGGCGCAGCGCTTCGGGTCGGCGGCGATCCCGTCGTCATAGGCGAACGGGTCATGCTTCTTGGCGTAGCGCCCGGCGTACGCCGGACGGGCGCACGGCGCCGGGAGGCCCTCGAGATAGGCCCTCCAGGTCAGCCTCGCCTGCTCGAGCTGGTCGGCGATGTTCGGCGCGTTGGCCGCGCAGTCGGTGCAGTCGTCGGTGATGCCCTGCGTCGACCCGCTGATCAACGCGATGTAGTTGGGCAGCGACGGATGCCCGATCGCGAAGCTGTTGGCCGCGAGGCCCTGCCGCCGTGCCAGGCTCGTGAGGTACGGCGCATCCGCCGAGCCGATGACCTGCTGCTGCTCCTTGTTCTCCATGACGATCACGACGACATGCGACGTCTTGGCGGCGTGGCCTGGACGCATGATCGGCGTCGTCGGGGCCTGCTCGCGGGCGGCCGTGCTGCCACCGCCGCACGCGACGGCGAGCGCGGTGGCGAGACCCAGGGTCAGCGCCACGGCGCGCCGGCCACCGTTGCAGCGCTGCGGCGACGCGCAAGGGTGGCGCGCGCGATGCCGGCCCGTCCACGGCACCCCGGCCGTCTTGAGATCTGGCGACATGGGTCTCAGCGAGGAACGACTGTTCGCCGATGGTGGTCCGCGTGCGGCCGGCACGCTTCGAGCATCGCGTCATGGTCTCTGCTCGCGACACGAGAAGCAAGTTCGGGGTCGTCAGCGCCCCGGACTCTCCGCGGCGACCGTGCCGAGCTCTTGGAGTGCCCGCTGCAGCAGTGGCTCCGCCTCGGCGCGTGCCGTCTCGATCGTGATCCGGTCGGCCATGAACTGCAACTTGGCTCGGGCGTGCTCGGGGTCGATGCCACGCCGCACCCAGCCGAGCGTGATGGACGTCAGCGTCTCCAGGAATGACAGCGAGTCGGCGGCCTGCAGCACATCGGCGTCGTACCAGCCGCCTTCCTCGTGGACGAGGATGAGCCGTTCGACCTCCCCGACCAGGCTCGGCGAAGCGCCCTGCTCGACCAGCCACGCCACGGCGTACTCGGCGCAGCGGTCCTGATGCCAGCGCACGTACCCGGGGTCGTTCCAGTCGGCGGCGGGGTCCCAGGTGCTCGACGCGTCAGGGAACGCCCGCTCGACGTCGTGCAGCACGGCCGCGATGCGCAGTGCCTCGCCGGCGTCGGGATCGATGACCAGCACCCAGTCGCGGGCCCGCACGAGATGCAGCGCATGGGGGTGGATCGCCTCGATCCACCGCTGGGCCCGCTCCTCCAACTCGTTCATGCGGTCACCGGACGTGCCTGAAGGATGTAGAGCTGGCCGTCGCTGACGGCCCATTCGACGTCCTGCGGGCCTCCGAGCGAGCTCTGCAGAGCGCAGCCGATCCCGGCCAGCTGGGCGAGGGTCGCATCGTCGAGCTTGCGCCGTCCCCCCTCCTCCGGTGTGAGCGGGTGCTCCTCGGTGCCGCCGCCGGGCAGGCCGCGGATCATGAACGGCTGGACGGCGAGCGTCTCGCGGGCGATGCGCCCGTCGCGCTTGAGCAGGTAGTGATCCGGAGTGACCTCGCCGGAGACGACGGCCTCGCCCAGGCCCAGCACGGCCTCGACCAGGATGCGGTCCTTGCGCCCGTGCACCGGGTCGACGGTGAACATCACACCGGCGACGTCGGCCGACACCAGCGCCTGCACGACGACGGCCATGCCCAGGTCCTCCAGCGACCCCTTGCGGGCGCGGTAGAACAGGGCACGCTCGGTGAAGAACGAGGCCCAGCAGTCGCGGATGCGCTCCAGGACCTGATCGGCGCCGCGCACGTTGAGATAGGTCTCCTGCTGGCCGGCGAAGCTCGCCGCATCCCCATCCTCGCTCGCCGCGCTGGAGCGGACGGCCACCGGTGCTTGGTCGCCGAGCTCCGCATAGCGCGCGCGCACGTCCAGGCGCATCCGCTCCGGGATCTCCAACCCGGCGACGATCTCCTGGGCCGTCGCGGCGCACGCGGGCAGCTGCGCCTCGTCCTGCGCCTCGGCGATCGCCGCCCTCAGCGCGACCGCACGGTCGCCCAGCGCCTCCTCGAGCGCGTCGCAGCAGACGACGAACCCTGGCGGGACGGGCAGCCCCATTGCCGCGAGGCGCGCAAGCGACGCGCCCTTGCCGCCGGCCTCCTGCACCTCGGTGCAGTGCTCCTCCGCGAACGCGAGTACCTGCATCAGCTACCTCCACCTCCACCGGCGGGGCCGGGTCCGGATGACGAGCAATGGTCCTTGGATGACGATGGCGGGCGAGCGTCGCGCCGGGGCGCCGCGGCGCGCGGTCAGCGCCTTGGCCAGGGCGAGCAGCAGGCCGAGGCCGGCCAGCGCGGGCACGGCGCGCTTGAGCAGCGCGTCGCGACTCGCCACGGTCAGATCGAGCACGTCGTCGGCGGCCGCTGACGAGCGGGATGCCGCTGCCCCGGCCTCGAAGCTCGGTCGCGCGCCGGCGCCGGCCGGATCGCCCTCGTCTGACCCGATCGATGCAGCGGCACGGGGTGCGGGGTTCTGGAGCTCGGCGGCCAGCCGCGACGCGAACTCGGCCAGCAGCTTCTCGCTGACGTCGTTGACGACGCCGCGCCCGAACTGCGCGGCCGTGCCGGCCAGCTTCATGTCGGTCTGGACCGACACGCGAGTCCCGGCGGCCGCGGGCGCCAGCGTGGAGGTGATCGTGGCGGCGGCCGCGCCCTGACCGCGGGTGTCGCGCGCGGACGCCTCGATCACCGCCCGGCGGGCGCCGGCGTCTGCCTCGGCGACGCGGAGCGTGCCCTTGAACGTGCTGGTGACCGGACCGAGCTTGATGCGCATCGACCCGCCGTACTCGCCGTCGCCGCGGTCCTCGTCGATGCTCGCACCGGGAAGGCACGGCGCGATCCGCTCGACGTCCAGCAGGGCTGCCCAGACGTCGTCGAGTCCCACCGGCACCTCGAACACGCTGTCGATCAGCATGGTGCACGCTCCTCGAGCGGTCCATAGGTGTCATAGAACTCGCGCTCACGCGATTCCAGCAGCGGGATCGCCGTGTCATGGCCCAGCCGCTGGAAGTGCTCCGAGGCCCCGTGCGCCTCGTAGGCGGCGCGGTCGGCGTACATCTCATAGAAGAAGAAGACCCGAGGGTCGTCGACGTCCCGGTTGGCCTGGTAGAACAGGTTGCCCGGCTCTCCGCGGCTCGGCTCGACCAGCCCGAGGATCGCGTCCTGGACCTGCTGCTCGCGTCCCTCCTTGACGGTCCACCTGGCGGTCACGACAAAGGCCATCGACTACTGCTCCTTGCTCGAACGGGACGTGATCTGCTGTGCAGCGAGGTCGACGGCGTCAAGGATCCGGCTGTAGCAGCCGCAGCGGCAGAGGTTCCCGCCCAGGGCCGCTGCCGCCTCGTCGCGCTGCACCGTGGCGTCATCGGCGAGCATCGCCTTGACGGTGAGCACCATGCCCGGGGTGCACCATCCGCACTGAAACGCGTGGGCCTCGGTGAAGGCCGCCAGCACCGGGTCCTCGCTGGGCAGGCCGTCGACGGTCGTGACGCTGCGGCCCTCGACCTGCGCGGTGAGCATCAGGCAGCCGGACGCGGGCTCGCCGTCGACGAGCACCGTGCACGCGCCGCAGACCCCGATGCCGCAGGTCTGGCGCACGCTGAGGCGTCCGAGGTCGCGCAGCGCGTCGACCAGCATCTGGTCGGCGGCCACCTCGACCTCCACCGGAGCGTCGTCCAGGACGAAGCCCACCCTCATGACTCGCGCGCCTCCAGCGCGGCGTCCACCGGCCCGGCCGCGCGCCGGTCGATCGCCGCCAGCACGCGCTCGGAGGTCATCGGGAGGTCGTACAGCTCGATGCCCAAGCTCGCCAGCGCGTTGCCGATGGCCGGCGGGACCGGCGGCAGCGCCGTCTCCCCGAGTCCGTGGATGGGAGCGCCCTCGCGCTCCACCAGCTCATGGGTGCAGGCGCCTACATCCTCGGCCGTCGGGATGTTGTAGTCGGAGAGGTTGGCGTTGGTCACCTGTCCCTGGCTGAAGTCGATGGCCTCGAACAGGGCCGTTCCCAGGCCCATGAACATGGCGCCCTCGTTCTGCAGGTCGGCGCCCGGAGCGTTGACGACCCTCCCGGCGTAGACCGGGCAGTGCACCCGCGCCAGACGCACGACGCCGGTCTCCTCGTCGACGCTCACCTCCGCCGCCGCCGCCGCCTGATGCCAGTGGCTGGAGGCGATGCCCTGCCCCGTGTCCGGATCCAGGCCCCCGGGCTCGGAGATCTCGCCGTATCCCCGGCGGCCGTCCTCCAGCAGGGCGGCACACGCCACCACGAGGGCCCGGCCCATCATGGCCGTCGAGCGGCTCGAGGTCGTGCGCGTGTCGAACGGGACCCGATCGGTGTCCGGATCGGGCACGCGGATCTGCTCGGGCCGGCAGCCCAGCTGCTCGGCCGCCAGCAGCTGCAGCGTGCGCCGCGAGCCCTGGCCGATCTCGGTCGTCGCGCACCGGACGACGTAGCCGTCTTCGCCCTCACGCTCGACGGCGATGGCCGCGCGCGACGGCGTCTGCATCCCCTTCATGATCAATGAAAGACCCTTGCCGGTCGGATCCGCCTCGTAGTCGACGGCGGTCGCCGCGCGCTCCAGCAGCTCGGCGAAGCACGTGTCGTGCATCGTCTCCCCCGTCGGATAGATGTCCCCGTCGCGCAGCAGGTTGCGCCGCCGCAGGTCCAGCGGGCTCATGCCCAGCTTCGCCGCGAGCATGTCCATCGTGCGCTCCGAAGCCCAGATCGACTGCATCGCGCCGTAGCCGCGATAGGCGCCGTTGGGCGGCGTGTTGGTGTAGACCGCGTAGGCGTCGACCGAGCAGTGCGGGAGCCGGTAGGGCCCCGGTGCGGCGAAGCCCATCTTCTGCGCCACGCCCGGCCCGCAGTCGGCGTACGCGCCGGTGTCGGCCCAGCACGTGACGGCCTTGGCCACCAGGTCTCCCTGGGCCGTGGCACCCAGGCGCACCTGGACGATCGAGGGGTGGCGGTTGAGGGTCACGAACTCCTCGGTGCGGTCGAGCACCAACTTGATCGGACGCCCGGTCTTGCGGGCCAGCGCCGCGACGATCGCCTCGATCCGCGTGAACGTCTTGGCCCCGAAGGAGCCGCCCATCGGCGGGACCACGACACGGACGTCCTCTTCGTCCATGCCGAAGAGCGCCGCCAGCTCCATGCGCAGGTTGAACGGCGTCTGGGTGCCGGTGACGATCTCCAGCCGGCCGTCGTCGGTGAAGCGCCCGACGGTGGCGTGGGGCTCCATCGGCGCATGGGCCGCCGACGGCGTCCGGAACGTGCCCTCGACGACCACGGCCGCACCGGCGAACCCGGCGTCGACGTCGCCGTGGCGGATCCGGAAGCGATGGCAGATGTTCGTGCCCCGCACGGGCCGGATCCCGAAGTACGCCGCCTCGTTGTCGGAGACCGACAGCGACTCGTGCAGCAGCGGCGCGTCCTCGCGCGTGGCCTCCAGGGCGTCGAACACGCCCGGCAGCTCGTCGATGTCGACGAGCACCGCCTGGGCGGCGGCGCGCGCCTCCGCCGCGGTGGGAGCCGCGACGGCAGCCACCACGTCGCCCGCGAAGCGCACGCGGTCGCCGGCCAGGACGCGCTGATCGGCGATCTGGCAGCCGTAGAGCGGCAGGTCGGCCACGTCCTGGGCAACCAGCACCGCGGTGCCGGGCGGGACCGCCGAGGTGTCGATGCTCCGCACGACGCCGTGGGCGACCGTCGAGCGCACCAGCGCCGCATGCAGCTGGCCGGGCATGTCGGCGTCGACGCTGTAGCGCTGGGCGCCCGTCGCGCGCGGATCCGGGGTCATGCGGCGAGCGCCTCCAGCGCGCGACGGACCTCGACCGCGCAGATCCGGCGACGGTAGGCCGCCGACCCGCGAACGTCGCTGATCGGCTCCAGCCGCGCCGCGTAGGCCTCGGCGAGCTCCCGCCGCTGACGCGCGTCACCGAGCCCGTCGGCGTCCAGGCCGCAGAGGTCGTCGAAGCGCTGCGGCCGCTCGGCCACGGCCCCGACGACGACAGCGAGGCCGCCGTCGCCGCGGACGGCTGCGACCGTCACGCAGGGTCGGTCCTCCGAGGACCGCGAGAGGAACTTGCGGTAGACCCCATGCGCCGGCGCGGGTGGCACGCGGACCTCCACGAGCAGCTCGTCGGGTTCGATGCACGTCGTGTAGTACCCGAGGATCAGCTGCTCCATCGAGACCGAGCGGTCGCCGCGGGGCCCTCGCAGCACCGCCTGCGCCCCCAGGGCGGACATCGCCGCCGGCGGATCAGACGCGTAGTCCGCGTCGGCCAGCACCCCGCCGACCGTGGCCACGGCGCGCACGCGGCGGCTCGCCACCACCGAGAACGCCCGCGCCAGCAGTGGCCAGCCCGAGCGGATCTGCGGATGGCGTTCGATCTCCAGGTGCGTGACCATCGCGCCGAGGCGCAGCCAACCGTCGACGATCGTGACGCCTCGCAGCTCCGCGACGCGACCGAGCGACAGCAGGGCCGGCGGTGCGATGAGGCCCTGGTTCATCAGGATGCCCAGGAACGTGCCGCCGGCGTGCACGGTGATCTCGTCACCGTGCACCGCGCGCAGGAGCAGCGCCTCTTCGAGGTCTGCCGGGGCATGCCACCTCATGTGAGCAGCTCGACCACTCCGGTGCCGCCGTTGACCCGGACCCGGTCGCCGGTCTTGATCTGGGTTCCGGCGTCGTTGGTGCCGACCACGGCGGGGATGCCGAACTCACGCGCGACGACGGCCGGATGCGAGGAGGTGCCGCCGGCCTCGGTGACGAGCCCGCCGATCTTGGTGAACAGCACGACCCAGGCGGGGTTGGTCATGCGGCACACCAGGATCTCGCCCGCCTGCACCTGGTCGAACTCGTCCGAGGACGAGACCCA
>DASYLT010000122.1:0-13918 GCA_036009425.1 Baekduia sp.
GCCGCGCTCACCGATCCGAAGAGCGACAACATGGCCAGGTCGATCTCGCGGTGGCCGCCGTAGGCCGCCGGATCGATGAGCCACGGGCGGCCGTCGGCGCCGGCGTGGACGTTGCCGCTCCAGAGATCGCCGTGCAGCCGCGCATGCGGCTCGGCGGGACCGGCGAGGTCGTCGATGCGCGCGCAGACGCGCTCGACCGCCGCGACGCCGTCGCGGTCCAGCGCGCCGCGGTCGGCGGCCATGCGCGCGAGCGGCAGCAGGCGGTTGGCGGCGTAGAACGCCGGCCAGGACGGGACCGGATCGTTGGGGAGCGCGAGCGGCCCGAGGATCAGGTTGTTCCCGTCGACGCCCGGCGGCAGCGCACCCGGTGCCGCGGCGCCGGCGCGGTGCACCTGGGCCAGCCCGCGCCCCAGCGCCGCCGCGTCCAGCGGCTCATGGCCCGGCTCGATCCACGCCAGCGCCAGGTAGCGCTCGCCGACGGCCAGCACCTCGGGCACCGGCAGGCCGCCCGCCTGCCCGAGCCAGCGCAGCCCGGCCGCCTCGGCGGCGTAGGCCCCGGGCGCCGCGTCGGGCGCCGTCTTGACGAACGCGCGCCTCCCGCCGGCCAGCGTGGCGCAGAACGCGTCGTTGAGGTCGCCGCCGGCGATCGGCGTCAGCGTCGCGATCTCCTCGTGCAGCGCGGCGGCCAGCGCCTCCCTCACAGGCGACCCTCCGCGCGCAGCTGCTCGAGCAGGCCGCGGCAGGCGGCGTCGACCATGTCGATGACGTCGTCGAAGCCGCGGGCGCCGCCGTAGTAGGGGTCGGGCACGTCGAGGTCGTGCGCGGCGGCGGCCGCCGGATCGAACTCGCGCAGCAGCCGCACCTTCGCCGCGGCGTCTTGGTCGGGCGCGACCGCCCGCAGCGCTGCGACGTTCTGTGCGTCGGCGGCCAGGAGCAGGTCATAGGCCTCGAAGTCGGCCTCGGTCACCTGGCGCGCCGCGCCCTCCATGACGATGCCGCGCGCCCCGGCCGCCGCCGTCGACCGGTGATCGGGCGGCTCGCCGACGTGCCACGCGCCGGTGCCGGCGCTGTCGATCTCGACCGCCCCGTCGAGGCCCTCGCGGGCGACCAGCGCACGCATCACGGCCTCGGCGGTCGGCGACCGGCAGATGTTCCCCATGCAGACGAAGAGCAGGCGCACGCCCCCTATGATCGCGCGCCACGGCCGTCGCGACGGCGAGACGATCGCCGCCGTCTAGATTGTCGTCCATGCCCTACGTGCCCGCCGATGATCGCTACGCGTCCATGCCGTATCGCCGCACCGGTCGCAGCGGCCTTCTGCTCCCGCCGATCTCGCTGGGCCTGTGGCACAACTTCGGTCACGATCGCGCCCTCGACAGCCAGCGCGCGATCGTCCGCCGCGCGTTCGATCGCGGCATCACGCACTTCGACCTGGCCAACAACTACGGGCCGCCGCCCGGGTCGGCCGAGGCGAACTTCGGCCGGCTGCTGGCCACCGACCTCAAGCCCTACCGCGACGAGCTCGTGATCTCGACCAAGGCCGGCTACGACATGTGGCCCGGCCCCTACGGCGAGTGGGGCTCGCGCAAGTACCTGCTGTCGAGCCTGGACCAGAGCCTGGAGCGGATGGGCCTCGACTACGTCGACATCTTCTACTCGCACCGCTTCGATCCCGACACGCCGCTGCACGAGACGATGGGCGCGCTCGACACCGCGGTCCGCCAGGGCAAGGCCCTCTACGCCGGGATCTCCTCCTACTCCGCCCATCGCACCGAGGAGGCAGCCCAGATCCTGCGCGACCTCGGCACGCCGGTGCTGATCCACCAGCCGTCCTACTCGCTGCTGAACCGCTGGATCGAGGAGGACCTGCTCGACGTCATCGAGCGCGAGGGCATCGGCTGCATCGCGTTCTCGCCGCTGGCGCAGGGCATGTTGACCGACAAGTACCTCGGCGGCACGATCCCCCAGGGCTCGCGCGCCGCGCATGACCACTTCCTCAAACAGGACATGCTCACGCCCGAGGCGCTGGCGCACGTCGAGGCGCTCAACGCGCTGGCCCAGGAGCGCGGGCAGACGCTGGCCCAGATGGCGATCGCCTGGACGCTGCGCGACGAGCGCGTCACGTCGGCGCTGATCGGCGCCTCCAGCGTGGCGCAGCTCGACGACAGCCTCGGGGCGCTGGACAACCTCGAGTTCTCCGACGACGAGCTGACGCGCATCGACCAGCACGCCGTCGATGCGGGCATCAACCTCTGGGCGTCCTCCAGCGCCGGCTGAACGCCGCCTCTCGGGTGCGGCCCGACGGTCGTACCTAGCCGAACGGCTAGGTACGGCCCGCCGTACCCCCGACCGGGAGGCACCACCGTCGTCGGGTGTCTATGCAGGTGCGAGGGTCCCGCCATGCAGTCGCACGCCGCCACCATCCAGGCCATCCTGGCCCGGGAGCTGGACGAGCACGTCCGCCAGACCCAGCTCGTCCGCGCCGGCCTGCCCCTCCCGCCGCGCAGCTCGGGGATGGCTGCCAACGGCGCTCAGGCGCAGGTGTCGCGCTAGGCGTTCAGACGCCGACGGCCCGCCGGGCGGGCGCGGCGTCGGCGACTGCGTAGCTGCCGGCAGCGACGACGGCGGCGACCACGGCCACGGACGGCCAGGCCCCGATGGGGTCCGCCAGCAGGTGTGAGGCGACGAACGCCGCGAGGTACAGACCGACCAGACCCGCGGCGCGACCAACGCCGACCTTCTCGCGCCAGCGCAGTGCGCACCATCCCGCGCCGGCCAGCAGCACGATGCCGCCGAGCGGCCGGATGCCGGTCGCCTGCGCGACCGCGAAGCCGAGGACCAGCGAGCCGGCCGCCACGGGCCAGGTGGGCGTGGAGCGCATGGCGTTCACGGTACCGGCGCCCCGGCGCAGGCGATTCACCGGCCGGCGGTTCGGGGTCAGCGAGGGGGGTAGATCGACCGACGCGATGCGCAATCGTCACGACACGCCGGGAGACGCATGAGCGCGACGGTCCTCGGCATCGACATCGGAACCACCAGCGCGAAGGCGGGGGCCTTCGACGCCGACGGCAACGAGACAGGCGCAGCCGAGACGGCCTATCCGCTGCTGGAGCCCCAGCCGGGCTGGGCGGTGCAGGATCCGGCCGTGGTCGTCGACGCGGTGGTCGGGGTCATCCGGACAGCGCTGGCCGACGCCTCGGCAGCCGGCGTCGCGGTGGCCGGCCTGTCGTTCAGCACGGCGCTGCACTCGCTCGTGGGCCTCGACGAGCACGACCGGGCGATCACGCCGCTGCTGACGTGGGCCGACCAGCGCGCCGCTCCGCAGGCCGAGCGGCTGCGCGCGGAGCGTCCGTACCTGCACGGCCTCACCGGGACGCCGCTGCACCCGATGTCGCCGCTGACCAAGTTGGTGTGGTTTCGCGAGCAGGAGCCCGAGCTCTTCGCGCGCGCCCGCCGCTGGTGCGGGGTCAAGGAGCTCGTCGTCGGTCGCCTCACCGGCGAGTGGGTCACCGACCACTCCGTCGCCTCGGCCACGGGCCTCATGAGCCTCGCCGACCTCGACTGGGCGCCCGAGGCGCTCGAGGTCGCGGGCGTCACGGCCGCGCAGCTGCCGCGGCTGGCCGGCACGAAGCACGTGCTGGCGCTGACCGTCGAGGGCGCGCGGACGCTGCGCGCCGACCCCGGCCTGCCGCTGGTCCTCGGCGCCGGCGACGGACCGCTGGCCAACCTCGGCGTGGGCGCCGTGCGACCCGGCGTGGCGGCCTGCTCGATCGGCACGTCGGGCGGGCTGCGGCTCGTCGTCGAGCGGCCGGTGATCGATCACGCCGGACGGGTCTTCTGCTACGCCTTGACCCCGGGACGCTGGGTCGTCGGCGGGGCCGTCAACAACGGCGGCGTCGTGCTGCAGTGGGCCGGCGACGCGCTCGCGCCCGAGCTCGGCGAGCACTCCGAGGAGGCGCTGCTGGACCTCGCCGCCCAGGCGCCGCCGGGCAGCGACGGGCTGCTCATGCTCCCCTACCTGCTGAGCGAGCGGGCGCCGCACTGGTCCACGCTGCCGCGCGGTGCCTACGTCGGCCTCACGCGCGCCCATCGTCGCGGGCATCTCGTCCGCGCCGCGCTGGAGGGCGTCTGCCAGCAGCTGGCACTCGTGCTCGCCTCGCTGCGGGAGGCCGGCAACGAGATCCGCGAGATCCGCGCCACCGGCGGGTTCGCCCGCAGCCCGTTCTGGCGCCGGCTCCTGTGCGACGTCCTGGGGTTCCCCATCGGCTTCCCCGAGAACCACCACGGCTCCGGGTTCGGCGCTGCGCTGCTGGGCATGGAGGCGCTGGGCATCATCGAGACGATCGACCGCTCGGCCGAGCTGATCCAGATCGACGAGGTGCTCGAGCCCGACCCAGACGTCGCCGCGCTCTACGCCGCGATGCTGCCGACGTTCGAGGCGCTCTACGACGCGCTGACGCCCGCGTTCCGGGCGCTGGACGACCTCGAACGCGCGCCGGACCCGGAGCGTCCGATGCCGAGCTGAGCATGCAAGTATCCCTGCAGCTTGCAGGGGTTCTCGCCGCTACGGTGACGCCTGGACGGCCTGCGTCGTCCGCCGTTTCAGCATGTCTCGCCGCCCCTCTGGAACCCGTGGCCTCGTCACGCTCGCCGCCCTGCTCGCGGTCGGGCTGGTCGTGGCGTGGACGCTCGCCGCGCGCGAGGCGCAGGGCGCCGGCGAGGGCGGACTGCGCTCGAAGATCCACGCGGGCAAGACGCGGGAGCGCGCCCTGGTGTCGGCCGCCGCGCACCTGGCCCGGCTGGAGCGCGCGAGCGCCCGGGAGGTCGCGATCGTCGAGCGGCGCCTCGGCGAGGCCCAGGCGCAGCTGGACGCCGCCCAGACGCGGCTGGCGACCACGCAGGCGCGCCTCGCCGACGAGCGTCGCCGGCTGCACCGGCTGCGCGGGCGCCTGGCCGAGTCGCGCGCGACGCTCCAAGGGATGCTCCGCCAGCGCTACATGGGCACCAAGCCCGACCTCGTCTCGGTCGTGCTGAACGCCAACGGCTTCGCCGACCTCCTCGAGCGGATGGACTTCCTGCGTCGCGTCGAGCAGACCGACACCGAGATCGTCTCCGTCGTGCGCGCAGCGCGGCGCGACGCCGGGCACGAGGCGAAGGTGCTCGCCGATCTGGAGGTGCGGCGCCGCGTCGCCACCGCCGAGGTCCAGCAGGAGCGCGACGCGCTCGCCGGCATGGAGGCGGCCGCCGAGCAGCGCCGCGCCGCCGTCGCCGAGGCGCACGCCGCCCGGCTCGCCGCGCTGCGCGCCACGCGCGCCGACCGCCGCTCCGCCGAGCGCACCCTCTCGCGCCTGCTGGCGGCCCGTGCCCGCGCGGCGCGCAACACCGCCGGTCCGGGCGGCCCGTGGGCGATCCCGTGGGCCGTCGTGCAGTGCGAGTCCGGCGGCCAGAACCTCCCGCCCAACAGCGCCGGCGCGTCGGGCTACTACCAGATGATGCCGGCGACCTGGAAGGGCCTGGGCGGCTCGACCCCCAACGCCTACCAGGCCTCCAAGGCCGAGCAGGACCGCCTCGCCGCGCGGCTGTGGAACGGCGGCGCCGGCGCGTCGAACTGGGTGTGCGCGGCGCTGGTGGGCGTGATCTAGGGGCCGCCGGCGCGCGTCCCGCGAACCCCTACGGCCGCCCGTCGAACCCGATCGTCGTCCTGGCCCGCTTGCCCTTGAGCTCGCGCGTGTAGACCGACACCGACAACTTGATCGGCGTCGCGCCGCTGAGGTCCGACAGGCGCCGGCGGCCCTGTCCGCGCAGCCCGTCGGTCGGCACGATCGCACCCCTGCTGAGGCCGACGCGGATCGTCTGCGCCCCGCCCTTGCCGGGCACGCGGATGGTCAGCGTGCCGGAGCGTGAGAGCGTCCAATGCCTGCGGCTCAGCCGCTTGCGGTCGACGCGGATGACGACGCCCCGCCCCGAGCGCGTCGGGCGGCCACGCAGCCCGGCCGGCAGGACGACGGTCGCGCTGCGCAGCGCGTGGGCGCTGGACGGCGTGCGCGCGATGTTGATGGCCATGCGCGGCTTCGCCGACGCGATGCCCGAGGCGTCGGCGTTGACGAGCGCCCCCTTGCGGCACGCCGCCGCGTCGAGCACCGGCAGCTGCTGGACCTGCTGGTCGGCCTGGCTGCCCAGCCGGGCGTCGGAGGGCGAGTACTCCGTCGCGCACAGGTCCGCCGAGGCGGTGAACGGGCCGGGCTTGCCCGGGCGACCGCCGTCGACGTCGAGCCGGAAGCTGCTGAGCGGGACGTCGGGCAGGTTGGTGAAGTGGACTTCCAGGCGCCCGGCCTCCGGGCTCAGGCGCAGCTGGCCGTCGAGCCGGATCGCGACGCCGGGGCCCTTGAGCACGACCGTGAGGTAGGGCAGCTCGACGCCGGGCTCGTCGGGCGCCGGCGAGCCGATGTCGGCGAGGTAGACCGTCCCCGTGAGCCGGTCCCGCAGCAGCGGGCTCACGGCGGTGGCCCGGCCGATGCGTGCGTTGGCTGGGCACGCGTCGGCGGCGAGCTGCTCGGGCGCGCAGATCCCCGTGGCCAGCGCATCGGGGTTGGGCAGCAGGCCGACGGAGGCCAGCAGCGACACGTCCTTCAGCGCGGCGTCGCCCGGCGGCTTGGTGATCTGGGTGGTGAACGGCGGCTGCGACCCCTGCGCCTTGACGTCGGGGTCCTCGATGCTCGTGGCCACCTTCGGGCGGAACCGCAG
Source organism: Baekduia sp. (assembly GCA_036009425.1). Lineage (GTDB taxonomy): Bacteria > Actinomycetota > Thermoleophilia > Solirubrobacterales > Solirubrobacteraceae > Baekduia. Next base: position 6,745 of record DASYLT010000122.1, read on the forward strand.
CTGGTCGCAGGCGCTGGCCTGGAACGGGCCGCTCGCCGACCCGCTCGTGCCGTCCACCCCGGTCGCCGTGACGTCGAACGTGCGCGCGTCGCAGCCCGAAGGGTTCAGCAGGAAGTCCTTCTTGGTGATGGACATCTGCAGGCGGCGCAGGCCGACCGGGAAGCCCTTGAACGCATCGGGCAGCACGGCGCTGACGTGCACGCGGCCGTCGGTCCTGCCCAGCGTCAGCGGGTTCTGCAGCGTGAACGTGCCGAGGTCGATCGGCCCGACCTTGACCGGGATGTCGAGCCAGAGGCGCGCGATCGAGGTCGACGTGCCGGTGCCGAGGTAGACGTTGCCGCGCAGCGTGATCGGCAGCGAGCCCGAGCCGATCGTCGTGACCACGGTGCCGAGTTGCGTGCTCGCCGGGCAGCCGCCGGCGGTCGCCTTGCTCGTCGGGCACATCGGCATCGAGTAGATCTGGCCGAGCAGCCCGGCGGGCAGCGTCACGTCGAGCTTCTTCGGGCGCCGCGAGCCCGGATCGCGCGAGAGGTCGAGGTCGAGCGCCGGGCTGGCCAGCGCCTTGGTCGTCGAGACCTTGCCGCCGATCGCCGGCGTCTCCTTGGGCGCGCACGTGCCCTGCCCGTCGTCGGAGATGCCGAAGCTCGCGGTCGGCGTCTGCGACGGCCCGCCGCTCCATGGCGTCGCGGTGATCGAGCCGGTGTAGGTCCCGCACCCGGGCGGCGTGACGACGACGCCGCGCGGCCCGCCGTTGAAGGTCAGGTTGAACTTCGTGAACGGGACCTGCGGGAGGTCGTCGAAGACCGTGGTGATCTGACCCGTGTCGTCGTCGGGTTGGACGCTGGCCTTGATCTTGACCGTGACGCCGGACTTGCGGCCGATGATCAGCAGCCGGTACGGATCGCCGGGCGAGCGTCCGAAGTACACGTCGCCCGGGACGGTTCCGAGCAACGGGTTGTCGAAGGCGACGTGCCCGACGAGCGAGGCGGCGGGACACGCGACGTCGGGATCGCCCTGCGGCCCGAACTGCGCGTCGGAGCAGAGCTCGAGCGTCGGCGCCAGCGAGGGGTTGAGCGTCGTGCCGACCGGGAGCCGGACCACCGCCTTCTTGACGTGGGACACCTGCCGGCCGTTGACGTCGGCGGGTTGCGTCAGCCCGATCGCGTGCGGCGTGGGCGTGTCGACGGTCGGCGACTCGATCGCGATCTCCATCCCGGGCTGGAACGGATCGCCGGCGCAGTCGGTCGGCGTGAACGACGCCGTCGTGCTGACCGGCTTGCTGGAGGCATACGACGTGGCGGTGATCTTCGTCGTCGCCGGCGAGCACTGCGTCGGGTTGACCATGAACGAGTTGCCGTTCGGCAGCGCGCCGTTGAGCGTCAGGGCGAGCGAGCGGATCTCGATCGGCAGCCCCGACTGCGTCCGCGGCAGGTCGTTGATGATGGTCTGCAGCCCGTAGTCGGAGTCGTCGCGGACCCTGATCTTGGCGATGATGTAGACGTTGCCCAGCAGCAGGTTGAGCGGCGGCAGCGGGCGCAGCACGATCCCGAGGCGCGCGGGCTGGTCGGCCGGCGGCACGACGTTGTAAACGGTCCCCGAGACCGGGACCGGCGCCGGGATGCCGGCGGCGGTGATCGTCGTCGTGTTGGTGCCGACCGCCGACTCGGCGGGGCACGCGTCCCGGTTGAGGTCGGACTCGGCGCAGCGCACCGTCGCCATCGGGTTGCCGAGCACGCCCGTCGGCAGGTCGACCGTCAGGTCGCGGAGGTTGTCGCCCGGGTTGGTGACCGAGAAGGACAGGTTGAAGTCGCTGTGCGCGCCGGCGCGCGGGTCGACCGGCGCCGCGCTGGCGCCCGTCAGGCCGATGGCCTGCGCCGAGTCCGTCGCCGCGCCGAGGAGCCCGACCACCGCGGTGGCGAGCGCGAGCGTTTGCCTGAGACCCCTGACCCCGGTCAGCACACCGCTTTCCGTACCCCGCCCGCGGACTGCGAAACGCGAGCGTTCACCAAGGCCGGTCAGTCGACGAAGAGGTCCGCCTGCAGCTCGGCGTCGTCGCCGCCGTAGGAGTACGCGCTCAGGTCGGTGATGCCCTCTTCGGCCAGCACGTCCTCGACGAGCGCGAGGTTGGCGGTGTACGCGCGGCTGTCGCGCGTGAGGATCGCGTAGGCCGCGTCGGACACGATCTCGGGCTTGCGCGACTTCGCCATCGCCGCGTCCCCACCGAGGAGGTTCTGGACCGCCGCGGTCGCGACGAGCGTCTTGGGCCACAGGGAGTTGAACGCGACGCCGTCGCCCTTGAACTCCTCGGCCATGCCGAGCGTGCAGAGGGTCATGCCGTACTTGGCCAGCGTGTAGCCGATGTGCCCGCCGAGCCACTTCGGATCGAGGCTGATGGGTGGCGACAGGGTCAGCACGTGGCCGTTCTCGGAGCGCTTGAGGTGCGGGATGCACGCCTTGCTGACGACGTAGGTGCCGCGCACGTTGATGCTCTGCATCAGGTCGTAGCGCTTCATGTCCATGGCCTCGGTGCCCGACAGGTTGATCGCGCTGGCGTTGTTGATGCACACGTCGATGCCGCCGAACTTCTCGACGGTCGCGGCCACCGCGTCGGCCACCTGCTGGTCGTTTCGGATGTCGCCGACGATCGGCAGCGCCTGGCCACCGGCCGCCTCGATCGCCTCCGCGGCGGTGTAGACCGTCCCCTCGAGCTTCGGATGGGGCTCGGCGGTCTTGGCGATCAGCGCGACGTTGGCGCCGTCGCGCGCCGCGCGCACCGCGATGGCCAGTCCGATGCCGCGGCTCGCGCCGGAGATGAACAGGGTCTTTGACTCGAGCGTTCGGGGCACGCCGCGCATCCTATGCGCGTGCGCCGCGCGCCGCACGCCTAGGCATCGGCGCTCCACCACGCAGGAACGTCGCGTAAGGGCCACCCGTCTGGGGCGTTGCTCAGACGCCGACCGTCGCACGGTTCACGCTCCTGAGCGATGATGTGTGCGGCAACATTCCCAGACCGTCGAGGAAGACATGCCTTCGATCAAGAGCGTCGACGACCAGCGGTACGTCAAGGCGCTGTCCCATCCGCTGCGCGTCCGGATCCTCGGGATCCTCGAGGAGCAGGCGGCCAGCCCGGTCGAGCTCAGCCAGGTGCTGGACGCCACCCTGGGGACGATCTCCTACCACGTGCGCCAGCTCAACGAGCTGGGCCTGCTGGAGCTCGTGCGCGAGACCCCGCGCCGTGGCGCCATCGAGCATCACTACCGGGCCAAGCCGCGTCCCAACAGCGGCGGCGACGCGTGGGAGAGCGTCTCGGTCGTCGCCAAGCAGGCCGTGATCGGCGCCGAGCTGCAGCAGACGATGGACGTCGCCGGCCGCGCCGCGAGCGTCGGCGGCTTCGACCGCGACCACGCCCGGATGGCGCGGCTGCGCCTGTCGCTGGATCCCAAGGGCGTCGAGCAGCTGTCCAAGGCCGTGGCCAAGCTCGTCGACGACGCCAACAAGATCCAGGCGGCCGCCACCCGCCGGCTGGACGGCGGCAAGGCCGGCACGCCCGCCGACACCGCGCTCGTGACGATGCTGTTCGACGCGATCGGCGCGCCCGACCCCAGCGCCGGACGCCCGACGCCGACGCAGAAGCCGCGGGCGCCGCGCCGCCGCGTCGCCGCGGGCTGACGGGCCCCGAGCGGCACGCCCGCCCTGGCCGAACGGCCAGCCCCGACCCACCACATCGCAGCTACTCGTCACACCGATCGCGCTGGTGCGTCTAAGAGACATGCCTTCTCGACGCGACGAACGCTGCGGTGCCCGCTTCCGGCGGGCCACCCCCGAGCCGGACCCCGAGCCCGACCTCGTGCAGGAGGCCGACGAGCTCTCGCTGACCTCGCTGGGCCAGGAGTTCATCGAGGCGTTGCGCAACGACCCGCGGTTCCGCGACGTCATCGCGGATCCCTTCGGCGACCACGGGCCCGGCTGAGGCGTCGACGGAGGCGGCGCAGGCGTCCCGTCCGTCCGTCGCGGACGGGATGCTCACCGACTTGCCGCCTCCGGTCATCTCCCTCGACGGCGTGACGAAGCGGTTCGGCCGCCTTGCTGCGGTCGACGACGTCACCGTCGAGGTCCCCGCCGGATCCTGCTTCGCCTGGCTGGGCCCCAACGGCTGTGGCAAGACGACGCTGATCCGCATGATGCTCGGGCTCGCGCGCCCGACGGCCGGCACGATCGCGGTGCGCGGCCTGCCGGTGCCCGGGCGGACGCGCGAGGCGCTGTCGCGCGTCGGCGGCATCGTCGAGGAACCGCGGTTCTACCCGTACCTGACGGGGCGCGCGAACCTCGAGGTCTTCGCGGCGCACTTCGACGCCGCGGCCGCGGAGCGGATCCCCGCGGCGCTGGACCGGGTCGGCCTGACCGACCGCGCCGGCGACGCCGTCAGGAAGTACTCGCTGGGGATGCGCCAGCGGCTCGGCGTCGCCCGAGCGCTGCTCAACGACCCCGAGCTGCTCGTCCTCGACGAGCCGACCAACGGCCTGGATCCGGCCGGCCTGGTCGAGTTCCGCGACCTCATCCGCTCGCTGGTCGACGAGGGGCGCAGCGTCTTCGTGTCCTCGCACATCCTCGACGAGGTCCAGAAGATGGCCGACCACGTCGCGATCATCCAGCGGGGCCGGATGGTGGCGTTCGGGACCGTCGACGAGCTGGTCTCCGGCGGGCGCCAGGCCATCGTCGTGCGCACGGTCGAGCCCGAGCGGGCGGTCGCGCTGCTGCAGGCGGTGCCGGGCGTGCGGCGCGTGACGATCGGCGAGCAGGGACTGCTCGACGTCGAGGTCCAGCGCATCGGCGACGAGCTGCTGGCCGCCACGGGCCGGGCGCTCTATGACGCGGGGCTGCCGGTGTTGGAGCTGCGACCGGTGCGCGAGTCGCTGGAGGAGCGCTTCCTGGAGATCACGGCGGGGACCGGCGTCGACGCTCGGGAGGGCGAGCGCTGATGGCGCTGCTGCGCGCCGAGGTGCGGCGCATCCTGGGACGCCGCGGATCGATCGCGGGCGCGGTCGTGTTCAACGTGCTCTTCGGCGTCGGCGTGCTGATCTGGGCGCTGACGGCGGGCAGCGCCTCGGGCGACGCCGCGCTGTCCGACGGCGCCGCGCTGCTGCAGGTCTCGGTCGCGATCTCGTCGATCGTGCTCGGCGCCGTGGCCGGCAGCTGGGACGTCGACCACGGCACGATGCGCTACCTCGTGCTGACCGGCGTGCCGCGCCCGAAGCTCGCGCTCATCCGCGCCCCCGGCCTGGCGGTCGCGATCGTGGTGGTCTCGCTGCCCGCGATCGTCCTCGTGCTGCTCGCCGCGGCGGTCGCCCCGGCGCCCGGGCCGCAGGGCTCCGACGGCTTCGTCGACCTCTTCTACGGCGTGTGGGTCGCGGGGATCGCCTACGGCCTGCTGAGCCTGACGATCGGGACGTTCCTGAAGTCGAGCACGGTGGCGATCACGGTCGCGCTGCTGGTCAACCTGCTCGGCAGCCAGATCGCGGCGCTGATCCAGGACAAGGTGTCGCACACCCTCGGCGACCTGCTGTTCTCCGAGGCCGCGCGGATCGTCATCGGCCGCGAGCACGACGACGTCCTGTCGCTCGGCGTGGCGGTCCTCGTGCTGCTGGCGTGGGTGGCCGCGCTGCTCGGCGCCGCGGCGCTGCGCGTGCAGCGCGCGGAGTACTAGCCGCACGGCTCATGCGCGCCGTCCACTGAACGCATACGATCCGCCGACGATGCCCGAGATCTCCCCTGCCCTGTACCGCGCCGGCGAGGGCGAGCCGCTCGTCCTCATCCACGGCTTCACCGCGACGTGGCGCTGCTGGCTGCCCGTGCTGGCCGAGCTGGTCCCGCGCTTCGAGGTGATCGCGCCGACGCTGCACGGCCACGACGGCGGGACCGCGCTGCCGCCGCGCGACGCGCCGCACTCCATCGCCCGGGCGGCCGACTTCCTCGAGGCGCACCTCGACGAGATCGGCGTCACGACCGCGCACCTGGCCGGCAACTCGCTCGGCGGCGCGCTCGCGCTGGAGCTGGCCAAGCGCGGACGGGCGCGCAGCGTCGTGGGGATCTCGCCGGCCGGCGGCCTGCGCCCGGGCGACGACGCCGCGGCGGCGCAGATCATCAAGGTCTTCTCCCGGATGCAGAAGACGACGACCGCATCGGTGAAGATGCTGCCGCGCGTCATGGCGCGGCCGAACCTGCGCCGCCTCGCGCTGCGCGACGTCATGACCCGCGGCCACCAGGTGCCGGCGGCCGAGGCGCTCGCCCTGGCGCGCTCCTCGATCCGCTGCGACATCGTCGAGGACGTCTACACCGTGCTGCGCAACGGCGACGCGGCGCTGCACGACCTCGACAGGATCGACGTCCCGGTGCTCATCGCCTGGGGCGACAAGGACCGCATCCTCCCGTTGCCCGTCCACTCGCCGCGCCTGCGCGAGGAGATCCGCGGGCTGGAGTTCCGCACGATGCCCGGCATCGGCCACACCCCGATGTGGGACGACCCGGGCCTGATCGCGGCGACGATCGGGGACTTCGCGGCCAGGGTGGCGGGGGCGCCGGCGCCGCCGGTCTCCGCGACGGCGTAGGACCGCGACGCCCCGCCCCACCCACGTTCCTCGCGGCGAACCGCTGAGGTTCCCTACGCGTACACCCCGTCGAGCCAGGCCTTGAGCGCCGCCTCGTCAGCCGCAGCGTCGACGCCGTCCACGAACCGGTGCGCGCTCATGCCGACGACGCTCCCGTAGTGGTTGCGCCCGAAGAAGCGGTACAGCCCGTCGGCGTCGCGGACCCCCAGGAACTCCGGCGTCGAGTAGTCGATGACGCCGTCGAGCGTGCCGGCGTCGCCCAGCGACGCGTGGACCGCCTCGCCCACACCGGCGTCCGCGGAGACGCCCAGGGCGGCGCGCAGCGCGTCCATCGCGTCCGGCGTTCCGGCGGCCTCGGGGCCCTCGATGCCCGACGACGGCTGCCCGACGTAGGTCACCTGCCGGCCGTTGAAGTGCCCGAGGTACTCCCCGAGGGTGTGGAGGTAGAAGTCCGTGTGGCCGCCGATGGCGTCGTACTGGTCCTCCCACCCGTCGGCGAGGATCCCGCTGTGGACGTAGCGCAGGTGCGCCGTGCCGCCGTCGCGCGCCTCGATCGCGTAGTCGAGGGC
>DASYLT010000123.1:0-11081 GCA_036009425.1 Baekduia sp.
GCCGCGCCCGGCTCGCACCGACCAGGCAGCTCCCCCTGCGGCTGCGCCCGGGGCTCCCGCTGCGGCTGCCCCTGCCGCTCCCCAGAAGCGCCCGCACACCAGCCCCCCGGACGTGCTCGGCCCCGATGGCCCACTCGGCCCCAACGGCCCACTCGGCCCCAACGGCCCGCTGGGCCCCAATGGCTCCCGCAGCCCCAACGGCTCGCCCGGCGTCATCGATCCCAACGGCCCGCGCGATCGCCTCGGTCCCAATGGACCGCTCGGTCCCAACGGCCCGCTCGGTCCGAACGGACCGCTCGGTCCGAACGGGCCGCTCGGCCCCCACGGCGGCGTGCGCTGAGGCCGATGCCGGCCACCCCCGACGACCGCCGCGGGTGGCGTTCCAGGCCCTGACGACGTCAGCGGGGCCGCCCGCCACCGCGGTGCCGCAACGGCTGACCAGCATCGTCTCGGTCGACGGCATCTCGGAACGCCCATAGCTTCGCGGTAGCGCAACCGGGCGATCCACGACCGCCTCGCCTGGGAGCCCGCAGGGCAGTGCGAACGACCGCTGTCGCCGGCACTCAACGCCGTCAGGACATGATCCAGTACGGGCAACCGGTGGCGAGATTGGTGGGGCCGTGGTACCACCTCGGGCAGCTGGGGTTGGCCGAATCCCTGACCGGAAGGATCATCGCACCCGCCGAGCCGGCTGGGGGGCCGACGGCCAGTGCCGCCATGACAGCCGCGAGCGCCGCGAGGCGTCTCTTGAGGAACATCATTCGTCTCCCATTGCCGAGCGGCCGGGGACGCCGCCCGTGGATCGTGGACCGTGTGCTGCCCCGTGTGCGCGGGCAGTCTGTCGCCCCGGGCGCTCGCCCCTGCCTGCCCCGCGGAACAGTCTTCCCTGCCCCGCGAGCCACCGTGGCACCGCCCGCAGCGCCGGCTCTGGTGGCGCTGCCGTCGTTCTGGGGCACGTCAGACGTGTCCGATCCGCCGGGTTTGCGCCGGACCTGCGACGAAACAGCCGCAGGGTGCAGGGTTTGCGTCCGTGACCTCCGGGCCGGCCCCTAGACTCGCCGCAGACTTCAAGTTCGCCCCCGAAAGGAGCCCTTCGTGGCCGCTTCGAACATCAACCGGGTCATCCTCACCGGCAACCTCACCTTCGACCCCGAGCTGCGCTCGCTGCCGAGCGGCACCTCGGTCTGCAAGCTGCGCGTCGCGGTCAACACCCGTCGCAAGAACAACGCGACCGGTGACTGGGACGACAAGGCCAACTACTTCGACGTCACCGTCTGGGGCGCGCAGGGCGAGAACTGCGCGCGCTACCTCGCCAAGGGCCGGCCCGTCGCCATCGACGGCCGCCTCGAGTGGAGCGAGTGGGCCGACAAGGAGACCGGCAAGAACCGCTCCAAGGTCGAGATCGTCGCCGACACCGTGCAGTTCCTCGGCGGCCGTGACGACCAGGGTGGCGGCGGCGGCCAGGGCGGCGGGTTCACCCCGCGCTCCGACGTCCCCGTCGACACGGGCGACTTCACCCCGACGCCCGCGGCCGCACCCGTCAGCGCGCCGGCTGACGACGACATCCCGTTCTAGGCCTGCGCGGGTAGAGCCCGCGCCCGCGGCAGCATCGCCTTCGAGCCCCCGGACCGCCAGCGCGCGTCCGGGGGCTCGTGTCGTTCGCAGGCCCTACGCCGTGGCGAACGCGTCCACGCCGGTCAGCCGTGCCGAGACGTCCCACAGCTGCGCCGCCACGTCCGGATCGATCGCGTGCGCGTCGACGCCGCGAATCCGCGCGGTCGGTGATCCCACCTCGGTCGGCGAGGCGATGTCGCAGTCCTCGCAGTAGACGCCGCCCATGCCGGCCAGCTGCGGCGAGGTCGCGGCCCACGTGGAGGTCGCGGCGCCCTGCTCGGGCGTCTTGAACCCCTCGTCGACGTTGCCCTCCTCGTCCATCCAGCCCGAGGCGATCATCTCCTCGCGCGTGAGGTGGCGCTGCAGCGGGGTCATGATCCCGCCGGGGTGCGCGGCGAACGCTCGGACGCCTGCGGCCTGGGCGATGGCGTCGAGGTGGACGGCGAACAGGCTGTTGGCCGTCTTGGCCTGGCCGTAGGCCTGCCACTTGTCGTAGCCGTTGGTGAACTGCAGGTCGTCGAACCGGATCGGCGACAGCTTGTGGCCGGTCGACGACAGCGCCACGACACGGGCGCCGCCGGCCGCCCGCAGCGCCGGCCAGAGGAGATTCGTCAGAGCGAAGTGGCCGAGGTGGTTGGTGGCGAACTGCGCCTCCCAGCCCGGCCCCACGCGCGTCTCGGGCGCGGCCATGATCGCCGCGTTGTTGATGAGGATGTCGATGCTGCGGTCGGAGTCCAGGAAGCGCTCGGCGAATGCGCGCACGCTGGCGAGGTCGCCGAGGTCGAGCTCGTCAACCTCGGTGCCGCCGACGTCCGCGAGGACCTCCTCGGCGTGCTCGCGGCGGCGCGCCGGGACGACGACGTGCGCGCCGGCGCCGGTCAGCGCGCGGACGGTCTCCAGGCCCAGGCCGGAGTAGCCGCCGGTGACGATCGCCAGCTGCCCGGAGAGGTCGATCCCGTCGAGGACCTCGGCGGCGGTGGTGCGCGCGCCGAAGCCGGACGGAAGGGGATGCTGCGGGGTCGTGCTCATGGGAGCACCGTAGGCGCTGGACCGCGGTCGGTGTCACAGGCTGCGGTTGGGGAGATGCCACGATGGACGCGTGCCCGCCCGCCCCGCCGCCTTCCGCACGCCCGCGGTCCCCGCGCTGCCGCCCGACCTCGTCGCGACCGACCTCGCGACGCTCGCGCTGACCGACGAGGCGCGCCTGGAGGCGCTGGATCTCAGCGGGCAGCTGCCGCCCGGCACCGTCGCGCGGTCGGCCACCATCGAGGACTGCCGCCTGCGCGGCTCGCTGGCCGGCGCCCACCTGCACGACGTGCACCTGCACGACTGCGAGCTCGACGGCGCCGACCTGGCCAACCTCGACCTGCGCGGCGGCGCGCTGGGCCGCCTCACGCTGCGCAACTGCCGCCTCACCGGCGCCCAGCTCGTCGAGAGCTCGATCCGCGACGTCACGTTCCTCGACTGCCGGCTGGACTTCGCGGTCCTGGCGCTCTCGCGGCTGGACCGCGTCACGCTGCGCGGCTGTGAGCTGCGCGAGGCCTCGCTCGAGCAGGTCCAGATGCGCGACGTGCGCTTCGAGCGCTGCGACCTCTCCCGCGCCATGTTCGGCCAGGCCCAGCTGCTGCGCGTCGAGCTCGACGGCTGCCGCCTCGACGGCCTGCGCTCGATCGCCGATCTGCGAAACGCCGCGATGCCCTGGCCCGACGTCGTCGCCGCTGCCGGCGCGTTCGCGGCCGCCCTCGGGATCACCGTGCTGGAGGACGACGAGCCCGCCTAGAAGGGCGCATAACGGTCCATCCGAGCCGTTCGCTAGCGAGCGCAAGGCCGGTACCGCCGCGCACGTGTCACACTGTGGCTTCGCGCGCCCTCGTCGGCGCGCGTCCGCACGTCCAGACTTCATCGCACCAAAGAGGACTTACACACGTGGCCAAGCAGCGGAAGAGCCCGGCCAAGCCGGCTCGTCGCAGGGACAAGAAGGGCGGGCCCGGTTCCGGGCGCCGCAAGCCTTGTCCGTTCTGCAAGGACAAGATCGAGCACGTCGACTACAAGGACGTGACCAGCCTGCGCCGGTTCGTCTCCGAGCGCGGCAAGATTCGCTCGCGGCGCATCACCGGCGCCTGCCGCCGGCACCAGAGCGCGATCGCGCGCGCCGTCAAGCGCGCCCGTGAGCTCGCCCTGCTGCCGTACGCGGCCGAGCCGGCGTCCGAGAGCGTCGGCGGCCGTCGCGGCCGCGACCGCGATCGGGAGCGGGACTAGTCGCGATGCCTGAGGCCATCCTCCTCAAGGACGTCGACGGCATCGGCTCCCGTGGCGCCGTCGTCGACGTCTCCAAGGGCTACCTGCGCAACTTCCTGATCCCGCGCAAGCTCGCAGCGCCCGCCACCAAGGGCGCGCTGCGTGAGGCCGAGCGCACGCAGGAGGCCTACTCCAAGGCCACCGCCGGCCGCATCGCGCAGGCGCACGAGTACGCCGAGCAGCTGAACAAGACCGTGCTGACGATCTCGCAGCAGGCCGGCGAGGACGGCCGCCTGTTCGGCTCGGTCACCACGCAGGACATCGCCGACGCGATCAAGGAGGCCCGCGGCATCGACGTGGACCGCCGCAAGATCCACCTCGACGAGGCCATCAAGAACGTTGGCACCTACCAGGTGGTCCTCGAGGTCAACGACGGCGTCACCGCCACCGTCAAGGTGATGGTCTCCGAGGCCTAGGCCTCGACCACACCGCAGCGCTTGGACCGAGCGGCGCCCCCGGGGCGCCGTTCGTCGTTCTGCCCCCAACCCACCCGGCGGGCTTCTTCACCGTGTTTGCGGCAAGCCCGCGTTCTTAACGCCTCGGCGCGCGCTACGTTCGTCTGCTCTCGTGGCCGCCTATCCCGACGCACCTCCGCAGACCTCCAGCCAGGCCCTGGCACCGCCGCACTCGCTCGAGGCCGAGCAGTCGGTGCTGGGCGCCGTCCTGCTCTCCGACAAGGTCCACTACGCCTACGTCATCGAGGAGGGGCTGCGGCCGGAGGACTTCTACCGGCAGCGCCACCAGCTGATCTACGAGTCGATGCTGACGCTCTACAACGAGAGCGAGCCCATCGACGTCGTCACGGTCACCGAGCACCTCCGCGCCCGCGGGAAGCTCGACGAGGCCGGCGGCCCCCCGGAGATCGACGCGCTGACCGCCGCGGTGCCCGCGGTCGGCAACCTGCGCCGCTACGGCTCGATCGTCCGCGAGATGTCGCTGCTGCGCAAGCTGCTCACGGCGACCTACGAGATCCAGTCCTCGGTCCACAACCACGAGGCGCTGCCCCGCGACATCGTGGAGCAGGCCGAGAAGGCGATGCTCGAGGTCGGGCGCGACGATCGCCAGAAGGACTTCCGCAAGGTCGGCGAGGTCCTCCACGAGGAGCTCGACCGCTGGCACGAGCTCTCTACGGAGGGCCGCTCGCTCACGGGCACGCCGTCAGGCTTCCACGACCTCGACGAGCTGACCGGCGGCTTCCAGCCCGGCAACATGATCATCCTGGCGGCCCGCCCATCCATGGGGAAATCGGCATTGGTGACGAACTTTGCGGAAAACGTCGCGCTCAGCGTCGACCGCCCGCGGCCCGTCGCCCTCTTCAGCCTGGAGATGTCGGAGCCCGAGCTGGCGCAGCGCTTCATCGCATCGCAGGCCTCGATCAAGGGCGACGACCTGCGCAAGGGCCGCCTCAAGGACGAGCGCAAGTGGAAGCGCGTGCTGGAGACCGCCTCGCGCTATGACCGGGCGCCGCTCTACGTCGACGACTCGTCCGACATCGGGATCCTCGAGATGCGCGCCAAGGCGCGCCGCCTGCACCAGCAGACGATGGCCGAGTACGGCGGCCTGGGGCTGGTCATCGTGGACTACCTGCAGCTGCTGCGCACCGACGCACGCACCGACAACCGCGTCCAGGCGATCGGCGAGATCTCGCGCGGCCTGAAGATCCTGGCGCGCGAGCTCGAGGTGCCGGTCATCGCGCTCTCGCAGCTGTCGCGTGGCGTCGAGTCGCGCACCGACAAGAAGCCGATGCTCTCGGACCTGCGCGAGTCCGGCCAGATCGAGCAGGACGCCGACCTCGTCATGTTCATCTACCGCGACGAGTACTACAACGAGAACACGGACCGACCGGGCGAGGCGGACCTCATCATCGCCAAGCACCGCAACGGCGGCCTGGCGGAGATCCCGCTCACCTTCCAGGGCGAGTACCCACGGTTCCTCGGCCTGCAACGAGCGGCCTAGCCCATGTCCCGCACCTGCCCCTTCTCGCTCTGCGACGGCAGCGGCATCCTCGTCGACGAGGACACCCGCACGTCGGTCTACTGCCGCTGCCGGGAGATGGTCGTCGCCACCGCGCGCGCCCGCGGCCTCAGCGCCGTCATCCCCAAGAAGTACGCCAACCTCTCCTTCGACCGCGCTCCGGTGACCACGATCCGCGACAGCGTCGTCGCCTCCGTGCGCCGCTACGTGCGCGAGATCGACATGCGCATCGCCAAGGGTGAGGGCCTCTGGCTCTACGGCCCGGTCGGTACCGGCAAGACCTCGCTGGCGATGATCGCCTCCAAGGCCGCGCTCGACGCCGGCCACACCGTGGCGATCTACTCGCTGCCGCGGCTCCTGTCGGAGATCCGGCGCACGTTCGACGACGACAGCCTCATCTCGCAGACGCAGCTGCTCGACAAGCTCACGGCGGTCGACCTCCTGCACATCGACGACGTCGGCGCTGAGCAGACCAGCTCTTGGGTGCTCGAGCAGCTCTACGCGATGATCAACGCCCGCTACGAGCAGGAGCGGGCGGTGATCATCACCACGAACCTCGAGCGCGATGCGCTCGCCGAGCAGATCAACGAGCGCACGGTCTCGCGGCTGGAGGAGATGTGCGAGGTGCTGCCGGTCTTCGGCGCCGACCTGCGCCAGTTCCACCAGCGCGACCAATCGGTCGTCGACGAGCCCGATCCGGTGGCTTCGCCGGTCACCTGGGACCGGGCGTAGCGCCCAGCCGCCTACACTTCCGCAAGAAATGCCAGGCACAGTGATCGTTGGCGCCCAGTGGGGCGACGAAGGCAAGGGCAAGGTCATCGACCTCCTGGCCGAACGAGCGGACGTGGTCGTCCGCTTCCAGGGCGGCAACAACGCCGGGCACACGATCATCCACGCGGGTGAGACGTGGAAGTTCCACCTCATCCCGTCGGGGATCCTGTACCCCGGCCGTACCTGCGTCATCGGCAACGGCGTCGTCGTGGACCCCGCGGTCCTGACCGCCGAGATCGACGACCTGCGCGCCCGCGGCGTCGACGTCAGCGGCCTGAAGCTCAGTGCCAACGCGCACCTGATCATGCCCTACCACCTGCTCCTCGACATGGAGGGCGAGCAGAAGCTGGGCAAGAACCTCATCGGCACGACCAAGCGCGGCATCGGCCCGGCCTACGCCGACAAGGCCGCCCGCCTGGGCATCCGCGTGCAGGACATGCTCGACGAGCGGATCCTCAAGAAGAAGATCGCCGCCGCGCTGGAGCCCAAGCGCCAGCAGCTGCGCCCCTTCGCCCGCGAGATCGACCTGCAGACGATGACCGAGCAGTACCTCACCTACGGTCACCGCCTCGAGCAGCACATCGCCGACACGTCGGCGCTGGCGTGGCGCGCGCTGGACGAGAACAAGCACATCCTCTTCGAGGGCGCCCAGGGCGCGCTGCTCGACATCGACCACGGCACCTATCCGTTCGTGACCTCCAGCAACCCCGTCGCGGGCGCCGCGGCCGTCGGCGCCGGCGTGGGCCCGCGCGACATCGCCGAGGTCTGGGGCGTGACCAAGGCCTACGCCACGCGCGTCGGCGCGGGTCCGTTCCCCTCCGAGCTGCACGACGAGACCGGCGAGGAGATCCGGCAGAAGGGCGGCGAGTTCGGCACGACCACCGGCCGCGCGCGCCGCACCGGCTGGCTCGACGTCGTCGCGCTGCGCTACGCCGCGCGGCTGAACTCGCTGTCGGCGCTGGCCGTCACCAAGCTCGACGTCCTCAGCGGCTTCGACACCATCAAGGTCTGCACGCAGTACCGGGGCACCAAGGACGAGGACTTCATCACCGACACGTTCCCCTACCACCAGTCGGTGCTGCACCACGCCACGGGCGTCTACACCGAGCTCCCCGGCTGGACCGAGGACCTCACCGACATCCGCACCTACGCCGACCTGCCCGAGAACGCGAAGAACTACCTCACCTACGTCGAGGAGGCCGTCGGCGTGCCGATCGTGCTCATCGGCGTCGGACCGGGGCGCGAGCAGATCATCTGGACCGACGCCGCCAAGGAGTCCGCGCTGGCCGCCGACGCCATGGCCGCCGCGTCGGCGTAGGCGGAGCGGCCGGATAGGCTGATCGGGCCGTGGGCAGCCAAGAACCCCTGCGCGGCGCGGTGCTCGGCCTGGGCATGATCGGCCGCCACCACGCCCGCATCCTGCAGTCCGATCCCGCGATGCGCTTGGCGGGCGCCGTCGACCCGGATGGCGATCGCTTCGCCGCCGTCGCCGATCCCGCGCTGGTCTTCGCGACGGTCGACGAGTTGCTGGCCGCGCCGGGCGGCGCACCGGACTTCGCGGTGGTCGCCGTCCCGACCGAGGAGCACCTGCCCGCCGTGCGCGAGCTGGCCGCCGCGGGCGTCCACGTGCTCGTCGAGAAGCCGCTCGCGGCGACCGTCGACGAGGCGCGCGAGATCATCGAGATCGTCGCCGACGCCGGGCTGCTGGGCGCCGTCGGCCACGTCGAGCGCTGCAACCCCGCGCTGCTGGAGCTGCGCCGGCGCGTCGGCGAGGGCCAGCTCGGCGAGGTCTTCCTCGTGGCGACCGAGCGCGTCGGGCCGTTCCCCGACCGGGTGCGCGACGTCGGCGTGGTCAAGGACCTCGCGACCCACGACCTCGACCTCGTGCGCTGGCTGGGCGGCGGGCGCGTGGAGCGCGTCGCCGCGCAGACCCAGCACCGCATGGGCCGCCAGCACGAGGACCTCGTGCTGGTCACCGGCCGGCTCGAGGGCGGCGTGGCGTTCAACTCGGTCGTCGACTGGCTGACGCCGACGAAGGTCCGCCGCACGCGGATCCTCGGCGAGCGCGGCATGCTCGTCGCCGACACGCTGCGCGCCGACCTCACCTTCTACGAGAACGCCGACACGCCCACGCAGGGCTGGCCGGCGATGCAGGCGATGCGCGGCGTCGCCGAGGGCGACATGACGCGCTACGCGCTGACGCGCGCCGAGCCGCTGGCCGTCGAGCTGCAGGGCTTCTGCGCCCTGATCCGCGGGGAGGCCAACCCGCAGGTCGTCACGCTGGCCGAAGGCCTGGAGACGGTCGCGGTCGCCGAGGCCGTGCTGGCCAGCGCGGCCACCGGCGAGACCGTCGTCGTCGCCGAGGCGGGCGCCGCGTCGTGAAGGTGGTGGTGATCGCGGGCACAACGCCGAGCGGCCGAAGGGGTCTCCGCTGATGCGCGTCGTCGTCGTTGCGCTGGGCAAGGTCGGCCTGCCGCTCGCCGCCCGGATCGCGCTGGCCGGGCACGCGGTCGTCGGTGCCGACGTCGACCCGCGCGTGGTCGACCTCGTCAACGCCGGCCAGGCGCCGTTCCCCAACGAGGCCGGCCTGCCCGAGGCGCTGGCGGAGACCGTGGCCGACGGCCGCCTGCGCGCGGTGACCGACACCGCCGCCGCGGTGGCCGAGGCCCCCGACCTGGTCGTCGCCGTGCCGCCGCTGGTCGTCGACGCCGGCGCGCGCCCGGACTGGGGCATCCTCGACGCGGTCGTGGCCGACATCGGGCGCGGCCTGAAGCCCGGCACCACGGTCTCCATCGAGACGACGGTGCCGGTGGGCACGACCCGCTCGCGGGTCGCCCCGGCGCTGGAGGCCGCCTCGGGGCTGACCGAGGGCGCGGACTTCCACCTGGTCTTCTCCCCCGAGCGGATCTTCAGCGGCCGAGCGATCGCCGACCTCGACAAGTACCCCAAGCTGGTCGGCGGCCTGACCGCCGCCGGCGAGGCGCGCGGGATCGAGTTGTACGGGTCGTTCCTGGACGCCGAGGTGCGGGGGCTGGGCTCGGCCGAGGCCGCCGAGCTGAGCAAGCTGGCCGAGACCACCTACCGCGACATCAACATCGCCTTCGCCAACGAGCTGGCCCGCTACGCCGACACGCTCGGAATCGACGTGCTGTCGGTCATCGACGCGGCCAACTCCCAGCCCTACTCGCACGTGCACCGGCCCGGCATCGCGGTCGGCGGCCACTGCATCCCGGTCTACCCGCGCTTCCTGCTGGCCGGCGACCCCGGCGCGCGGCTGCCGCTCGCCGCCCGCGAGATCAACGAGCGGATGCCCGCCTACGCCGCCGACCTGCTCGGCGCGGTGGACGGCCGGCGCGTGCTGATCCTGGGCGTCGCCTATCGCGGCGGCGTCAAGGAGACGGCGTTCTCGGGCGCCTTCGCACTGCGCGAGGCGCTGGTCGCCCGCGGCGCCGAGGTCCTCGCCGCCGACCCGCTGTTCGCCCACGACGAGCTGCGCTCCCTCGGATTCACGCCGTGGGACGGCGCGTCGCCGGTCGACGCGGCGGTCGTCCAAGCCGACCACGCCGCGTACGCGACCCTGGTCGCCGCGGACCTCCCCGGCGTGACGACGATCGTCGACGGTCGCGGCATCCTCGACGCCACGCGGTTCCCGGGCATCCCGGTCCACCGCATCGGACGCCCCGAAGGGTCCGTGCCGGACCCCGGGTCTTCGATCGCGCCCCGGAGCTAGTCGGCCGCGGCGAACGTCGTGTCGATGGCCGCCGGCCATCGACACGAGTGGCGCGCGCGGAGCTACGCGAACGTCGTGTCGATCGCCGCAACGACCCGTTCCCCCGCCCGCCCGTCCCCGTAGAGCTCCGGCCGCTCATCCGGCACCGAGCGGTGCAGCGCGCTCAGCGCCGCTGCGCGATCCAGGTCGACCAGCACGTTCCACCCGGTCTCGACCGTCTCGACCCATTCGGTCGTGTCGCGCATCGTCACGCACGGCACGCCGGCGAAGTAGGCCTCCTTCTGCACGCCGCCCGAGTCGGTCAGCACCGTCCGGGCGTTGGTCAGCAGCGAGGTGAAGGCCATGTAGCCCAGCGGCGGCGCGAGGCGGATGTGGTCGGCCTCCTGCAGCTCGTCGAGCCAGCCGGCGGCGTCCAGGCGCGCGCCGGTGCGCGGGTGCAGCGGGAAGACGACGGGCTCTTCGACGGCCATGAGCAGGTCCACCAACTTCCGTAGCCGCTCCGGGACGTCGACGTTGCCGGCGCGGTGCGAGGTCGCCAGCACGTACTCGCCGGGCGCCACGCCGGCGTCGCGCAGCGGATGGAGATCGAGCTTGGCCCGCGGCTGGAAGAGCAGCGCGACGTCGACCATCACGTCGCCGACGAGCACCGACCGGCCGGCCAGCGACTCGCGCGCCAGGTTGTCCATCGCGGTCT
>DASYLT010000124.1:0-22458 GCA_036009425.1 Baekduia sp.
GGCGACGAGCCGCCCTACCACGCGCCGGTCTTCGTCCTCACCCATCACGCGCGCGACCCGATCGAGATGGCGGGCGGCACGACCTTTCACTTCGTCACCGATGGCTTCGACGCCGCCTTCGAGCAGGCCACCGCCGTCGCCCAAGGTCGCGGCGTCGACATCGCCGGCGGCGCCTCGACCGTGCGCCAGGCGCTGTCCGCCGGAGTCATCGACGAGCTCGTGCTCGACATCGCCCCGGTGCTGCTCGGCACGGGCGAGCGCCTGTTCGACGATGTCGGCGACCTGCGCCTGGTACCCGTCGAGGTTCTGCACTCCCCCTCCGCCACGCACATCCGCTACCGCGTCGAGCGTTGAGCTCGATCGGTCAGCTGGTCGCGACCAGGAGATCCTCTCCGCTGGACGGGTGAGGACCGTCGGTCCGAATGGCGGGGTTCTTACCCGCGACTCAGCCCGCGACCAGGGCCCCCGGTTGTTCTCAGGTATTTCTTTGGCCGCGCGGTGAGCGCGGATCTTCGGCTCTGGGACTGGTGTTCTCGGGTTTCGCCGGGCGGGGTCGTTGGACGTCGATCTCATGTTGTTGTCCCTGGTCGGTCGGGCCGGGCCGCCCGGACAACCTGAGAACGTGGTTTCGGACCGTGCGCTTGTTGGGGTTCTCGGCCCGTACCGGCCCAGGCGGAAACGCTCCTGGCGGGATGCCCTGGGCCACGTTGTCGCAGGCGCGCCGTACGAGTTGGCACGTGAACGCCAAGACAGAAGCACCGCGCGCCACTGGGCCGCCGCGGATCCCGGCGCGCGGTCAGCGCTTTGCCGATCCGACGGTCGCGGTGGTGTGGGCGGCGGTGCAGACGCTGCCGGAGGCCAGCAAGCACACGTTGTTGCTTCAGCGCCGCGGTCGGCGCGGCCGGGCTTCCCGCTGGGCACGGCGACGGGCCGACGCGGATCAGCGTCGACGGCAGCGGGCGCCGCCGGGTCGTTGCGTCCCGCGGCTACAGCGACGCGCAGCTCGCCTCGGCGCTGGCGGAGGTCGCCGGCCGCCTGGGGCGATCGCCGAAGACCGGCGAGTACATGCATCAGTGCCTGGACCTGCTGGGCGAGGAAGCGGCAGCGGGGCTGGCGCCCCGGGCGCTGCCAGCTATCAGACCTACATCAGGCGGTTTCCGAGCTGGGATGACGCGCTCCTGTTCGCCGCCCTTGAGCCGGTCAGCGGCCGTGCGCATCCCGCCCGCTACAAGCGTCGCGGCCCGTCGAAGCGCATGATCCCCGAGAGGCCCACGCCGCACACGAGCGGCGAGAGAGCGGCACAACAATCCCGTTCTGAGCCGACGATAACCAACCCGCTGCTGGCGGCTTGAGCCGGCCAACTCGTGGGTGGTCATGAACCTGGGCGGTGGCCCGACCCCCCCACAAGCCGGACATCTCGGTGGTCAACTACGAGGCCGGGAACACGGTC
This sequence comes from Baekduia sp., assembly GCA_036009425.1. Lineage (GTDB taxonomy): Bacteria > Actinomycetota > Thermoleophilia > Solirubrobacterales > Solirubrobacteraceae > Baekduia. The sequence goes on from DASYLT010000124.1 coordinate 1,451, forward strand.
TCCACCTTCATGAACCTGCGGGTCACCGACATCCAGGCGTGCTATGAGCAGTGGCCTCGTAGGGCGCCCAGTCCGTAACGCCGCCGATCGATCGCGCTGCGGAGATCCGCTGCTACATGCGCGGCCCGGACGGCTACCTGATCGACGTGGGTTAGTTCACCCGACTGCTCGAAGGCAGACTCGTCCCCGCGCCCTGCGCCTGGCCGGGGCGGCGTCGACACATCGGTGTTGGCGATGTCGGCCCGCTGTTGACGCTCACCCTTGACGCCGAGCTTGGGCCGGGTTCGCCGCCGAACCGTCGGTGATCCATGTAGCTAAAGCTGCCGAACGGTCCCTAGGACGTCTCATAGGCCACGGAGGGCCGGGGGCGTCCGTCTCGTGTTGCGGCAGGAGCCGACGCTCCGCTGCGCAGGTACGGCGGCCAGCGCGCAACGCGCGCGCCCGTAACTCGTGACCGACGCGATCAGGAGCGTGAGGGGTGGCGACGAGGCCGATGCCGAGAACGGCATCAAGGGACGGGCACGGTTCGTGGTCAGCGCGTTCCCGAACACCACGCCTCGGACGATCTCTCTGCCCCGAGTTCAGGAGCAATCGACGACTAACGCTTCTCCCCAAGCGGCGGCGGGCGCAGGCGGTGATGCGCGCCGAGCCGGGGCGGGGCGGACGGCTGTTCAGCGGCGCGCCGGGGGCGTAGAGTTGAGCTGGGCGTTGGTGCGCAGTGCTCGATCACGGCGATGGAAGGAAGCGGCGTGAGCGACACCAGGATGAAGGCCGGGCTCGTTGATCGCCTGCGCACGAGGTGGCACGCGCGGCGAGCGCGAAGCCTCGACCGGGCCAAGCGAAACAACGACTACCAACGCGACAGGGAGCGGCGCGGCGAGGTCGGCCGCCACGGCGTCGGTGAGAATGGCGGCTGGGGGGGGCGCATAGCGCGGCACTTGCGCAGGCCAGACGTGGCGAATAGGCACTTCCGCGTTCGCTGCGAGGCGGCACGCTTTGCCCGAGCGGCGGCAGCGTTGGATGACGAGGTGGAAGGAGAGGCGAATGGGCTCCTCATCGACCGCGACTCGGATACTGGTGGTGGCCAATCGGACCGCGGCGGCGCCGCGACTGCTGGACGAGGTGCGGCGGCGCGCTGACGCCGGTCCGTGCGAGTTCACGCTGCTGATCCCGGATGCGACCGACCGCAAGGCCGCGGACTGGACGCTCGACACGGCGCTGCCGCTGCTGCACAAGGCCGCCCGCAGCAGCGTCGACAGCCGCGTCGGCGGCCCCGACCCGCTCGCGGCGGTCCGCGCAGCGGTGGCCGACGGCGACTACGACGAGATCGTCATCTCCACGCTGCCCAACAGGACATCGCGCTGGCTGCGGCGAGACCTCATCCGTCGCGTCGAAACGCTCGGACTGCCCGTCACGGCGATCGTTCCCGCACAACGCCCGACGCTGGAGGACCTGGTCAACACTCCCCACGTCCCCGGCTGACGCGTACCCCTGCGCGGTGACGCACGGGAGGACGAAGCGTGGCCCAGAACCCGCAAGTGCCTACGCAGTTCGACGTTGGCGACGATGAGTGCCGCCGCGACGACGACAAACGGCCAGGCTCGCTCGTCGCTGCGGGCGGGCGCCCGCGCGGCCGGCGACCGTGGTGCAGAGCGCGGCCGTCAAACGCGACAGGGCGCCGGGCGGTCAGCGAGACACGAGCGCGACGCGCAGCAGGCTCGGGACGAACGGCGCCTCGGAGTCGAGCGCGTCGTCGTTCCAGGTCATCGCGATCGTGAGGTCCTCACGGGGCAGGTGCCAGAACTCGGTGTGGGTGCCGTGCCCGTCGCCGGTGTGACCCCACATAGGCCGCTCGTCGATCGAGCTGAGGGTCAATCCGAGGCCGTAGCCTTCCTCCTCGCCGGCGTGGTGAAACCGAGTCATCGCTCGTAGCGATCCCGGTCGCAGAACGTGCCCGCCGAGCAACGCATGCCCCCATCGCGCCAGTGACCGCTCATCGCCGGCCAGCGCGCCGGCGGTGCTGGTGCCCGACGCCCACGCCCGGGAGGGCAGATAGGCGCCGCCGTCAGAGGCGTCGGCCGGGTACGCGCCGCCGTGCGGATACCAGTACGGCGCAGCCAACGGACGATGTGGTCGCTCGTCGGGCTGCAGCGCCAGACCGTCGCCGCCGGGCGCGGCAAAGATCAGGCGACGCATCGCGCTGGCCGTGGGTTCGCCGGCGGCGCGGCGCAAGATCAGGCCGAGCAGGATGAACGCGCTGTTGGAGTAGGCGGCCTCGTGGGTGCGCGGGCCGGGCCGCGGGGTGGCGGCCAGCGCCTCCCGCGCCGTGAAGCGTCGTTGCGGGTGATGCAGCAGAGCGACGAAGAAGCTGTCGCGCGGGTTGCCCATCCCGGAGGTGTGGCCCAGCAGATCACGGAGCGTCGCGGACCGGTCGCCCCGCCAGTCCGGATACCAGCGCCGCACGCGGTCGTCGAGTCGCAGGCGACCCTGCTCGGCCAGCCGTAGGGCCGTCGCGGCGACGGCGACCTTGGTGACGCTGTCAAAGGACAACGACGTGCCCGGCGTCATCGGCGTTCGCGGTCGCAGCACCGCCTCGCCCGCAACGCCCGTCCATTCACGACCGTCGGGGAACACGATCGCCGCCGACGCGCCAGGGATACCGGCCTGCGATACCTCGCGACGCAGCGTCGCCTGCAGGGCGTTTGCGGTGCGCCCGGTCAGGCGCGGACCGGAGGGTGGCGGCCGGTGCGCTCCGGCCCCTCCGCATGCACCGGCGGCCAGGGCCACCGCGACCATCGCGCCCCGGGCGAGGATCCGCCACCCCCACGGCGCGCAGCCACGCCAAGCGCGCATCACATCGACGCAAGGGATGACACCGGCACCGGCAGCGTCCATCGCGCGGCCCATGCGCTCGGGGCTACGGCCGGCCCTCGAAGCTGCTGTAGCGGCGCGCCTCGGCTTCCGTGGCGGCCGCGCGGTCCCGTGCCGTCGCTTCGATCTTTGCGCCTTTGCGTTGCGCGTGTGCCACCCGGCGCTGGAGCGCGGGGCAGTCGCCACTCAGCCAGGATCTCGTTGGGCGACCGACGATGAGTGGACACGGGTCCTCCTTGGCGTTGCAGGTGTGGCAAGCCTATGCCTACAGCGGCGCCTCGTCCATGGCCCGCTGCCGCTCTCCACGCCAGCGCCACTTCCCAAGCTCGTCCAAGGCAGCAGCACGCGGCCAGTGTCGAGTCGACGGCTCGACGCGACGGCTGGTCAGGACGACCCGACGTCGACCGCCGGTGACCAAGCGGCGGCCTGGCGTCACCAGGCATACAGCAACCGCGCGTTGCGGCCAATCCTTGGTCATCGCTCCCTGAGTCCCTCAACGATCAGTTGCCGCAGTCAAGTGAGCCCTTGCAGTCGAGCCGGACGCGGCGTAGCGTCGGGGAAGGCTCACTAGCCAGGCGAGATGCCTACCTAAGGAGGTCATCGTGACCGTCTTACAGAGTGGAGCTGGGCTCCGGCCGAAGCGCACCGTCGCCGCGTTCAGGCGAGGGCCACGAACACGGTGCCGCCGTCGGCTTGTCGTGTGCGCGGCGGTCGTGGCGCTGACGCCGTTTGCCGCCGCGTCGACCGCAACCGCCGCGACGACCACCGCCGATCCGGCGGTCATCTCTGACTGGAACGCGCTCGCCGTGACCACGTTCAGCGGCGACCCGACGAAGACGCCCCAGGAGACCCCGCTCTACATGGGCTTCGTCCAAGCCGCGGTCTACAACGCCGTGGTCGGCATCGAGGGCCGCTATGAGCCGTATCGCTTCCACGCCCACGCGCGGCGCGGGAGCTCCTCGCAGGCGGCCGCGGTAGCCGCCGCCCACGAGGTCCTGGTGACCTACTCGCCGTACGCGCAGCCGACGGTCGACGCCGCCTACGCGACAGCGCTCGCGCAGATCCCCGACGGCAAGGCCAAGACCCGCGGCGTGGCCTTCGGCACGTTCGCGGCCGACCGGCTGATCGCGATGCGCGCCGACGACGGACGCAACGCCCCGATCCTGTTTACGCAGGCGCCGGCCCCCGGCGTCTGGCGGCCCACACCCCCGGGGCTGCTGCCGATGATCGTCCCGTGGATGGGAGACGTCACCCCGCTGCTGGTGCCGGACGCTGCCACGTTCGGCGAACCCGGACCACCGCCGGCGCTGACCTCCGCCCACTACACGCGCGACTTCAACGAGGTCAAGGCCCTGGGCTCGGCGCCGCCGACCACGCGAACGCCGGAGCAGACCGCCACCGCGCTGTTCTTCTCCGGCAACGCCCCTGTCCAGTTCAACGCGGCGCTGCGCGACCAGCTCGCCGTGCGGCAACTGGACATCGTCGACGCCGCCCGGCTGGCGGCCGCCGTCGACATGAGCAGCGCCGACGCGGTGATTGCCGTCTGGCACGCCAAGTACCTGTATGGCTTCTGGCGGCCAATCACGGCGATCAACCTCGCCGACACCGACGGCAACCCGTCCACGATCGCCGATCCGAACTGGAAGCCGTTGCTGACCACGCCGGCCTATCCCGACTACGTCAGTGGCTACGCCAGCCTGACCGGAGCGTTCACCCAGGCCGTGGAGGACGCCCTCGGCGCGCCCGATCTCCACCTGACCCTGACGTCGACCGCCGTTTCGGGGGCCGTGCGCACCTATGACGCCGGGAGCGCGCTGCGCAACGAGGTCGTCGACGCCCGGGTGTGGCTCGGGATCCACTTCCGCTTCGCCGACACCGCCGGCGTGGAGATGGGCCAGCGCGTCACGGACTGGGCGCTGACCCATTACTTCGGCCCCGAGGAGGACGACGACTAGCCGTCCCTCTCACCGACCCGACCCCCTCGGCCGCCGGTGACGCAGCTCAAACCGGTCACTCCTGGAGGGACAGGCGTGTCCCCGAACCCGAAGGACCCCTACGAGCAGTTCCAGGACAGTTCCACGACCCCGTTCCTGGATCTGTTCATCGACATCGTGTTGATGGTCTCGGTGGCCGGTGGATCGCTGGCGGTCCTGCTGGCGATCGGCTATCTCGCGCAGGACAGCCACCGGTCGCGCGCCTGGCCGTTTCTCGCCGTCGTCGCGGTGCTGATGGTCGCCAACGTCGGACTGCGGGCAATCCGGTCACGACTGCGCTGACGAGCACTCAGCGCCACCTGGCCTGGAGCACGCGCGCCCCATCGCACGTGACGCAGATATGCGGCGGCGGCCGTTGACCGGCGTGGGCGACCGGCGTACCGTCGGTTCTCTGCCCTGAACTTCTGGAGCCATCATGTCCAGCAAGCCCAAAACCGCCACCGACCAAGCCGGCTGGTTCGGCAGATACCGCGAGCGGCGGGCCGACCGCAGAGCGCTCACAGCCGACCGCCGCCTGCACGAAAACCACCGCTGGAGCACCGCCGACAAGGTGCAAGGCGAGATGTGGAGCAAGGGCGTCAACAAGGGCGGCCGGTAGCGACGCGGTTGACGAACGCCCGGGCCACCTTGGGGGTGCCCCCGACGTGACGTCGAACCCCAAACGGCCGGAGAGGAGGCCGAGGTGTCTCCGACGGAGAACGCACAGCCAAGCTGGCGTGAACGGTTGCGTGACAGGAGGCGGCGGCGCAACGAACGCGCTGCGCAACGCGCGAAGAACCGAAGCAAGGACGAGGTTGCGTTCGGCAGCGCCGCCGACAACAGCCAGGACTGGCGGAAACCGCCCAAGTTCTAGGACTCGGTCCAAGGCGCCCGTCGGTCCGCGCTGCGCTCAGAACTTGCCCAGCGAGCGCTCCACCCCTTGTCTTGCGCCGGGTCTCGATGCCCGAACGCACGCCGCGCTCCACAGCGCGCTCCGCCCTGTGTTGACGCCGCTGTCGCAAGCGCTTCAACAAACCGCGCTCGGGCTTTTTGCTCGCGTTCCAGCGCTTTGCTGCTGGCACTCGTAGCAGGAGCGGCGAAGGCTCGCCGGCGTCCCCTCGCTCCAAGCCTGCCTTCGGCCTGACGGGCGGCATCGTGGAAATCCGCCTGCCCCTGAGGCGCCTTTCCTTTCGCAGGACCCGTCGGTCGGCCCGGTGCTCACGCCAACGGGCGAGACGCCCAGCGGTCGGGTTGCTCCTCGGCTCAGGCATGTCACTCCTCCTGAGGTTCAGTGCCAGAGACGTTCGGTGCCAGAGCCGCTGCGCCGAGCCGGAGCGGCGGTCAACGCAGGTCAATGTCGCCGCTGAAGGAGCAAGCGCCGCCTGGATGAGAAGCTATGCACTGAGCCGCCCCAGCGACGCCGGCGCGGCACGTAATGAAGACGGCCGGCGGTTCGGTACCCACCGAAGCCCTGCCAGCGCCTCGCTCACTTCTTGCCCGGAAGCAAGTTCCGGCGACCAGTCTGGCTAGCGGCTCGTGTTGTCCCGGCGGCACGTAAGGCGTACCGTCGTTGCGGCGGCCGGGCCGCCCACGACATCCGCCCTCCGGACCCGTCGGGGCGACGCTTCAGAAAGCAGCGCAATGCAGGAAGTTCTCGCGTTGTGACACCTGAGAACGAACCCGAGAACGACCGCCCCCTACTTGATCGAGTCGTACACCTTGAACAGCGGCATGTACATGGAGATCACGATGAAGCCGACCATGCCGCCCACCAGGACGATCATGACGGGCTCGAGGATCGACGCCAGCTGCTTGACGGACGCGTTGACCTGGTCCTCGTAGAAGTCGGCGATCTTGCTCAGCATGGTGTCGAGCGCGCCGGTCTCCTCGCCGACGCCGACCATGTGGCTCACCATGCCCGGGAAGACGGACGCCGCCTTCAGCGGATCCGAGATCGTGCCGCCCTGGCGGACGGAGTCGATGACGTCGGCCATCGCCTTCTCGATGCACCAGTTGCCGGCGGTCTTGCCGGTGATCTCCAGCGCCTGCATCAGCGGCACGCCGGCGCTGACGAGCGCCGAGAGCGTGCGCGACCAACGGGCCAGCGCGATCTTCTGAACGATGTCGCCGATCTTCATCGGGATGCGCAGCTTGAAGGTGTCCCAGATCCGCGTGCCGCCCGGCGTCGCCTTCCACTTCCGGAAGGCCCAGGACAGCGCGAACGCGCCGGCGATGATCGCCCACCAGTAGCCCGTGCACGCCTTCGACAGCGCGACCGTGAACTTCGTGATGGCCGGCAGGTCGCCGCCGAACTGCTTGAACGTGCCGACGAACACGGGCACGAGGAAGACGACCAGCGCGATCAGCACGCTGAAGGCGAAGCCCATGACGACGAGGGGGTAGGCCATGGCGGCCCGGACCTGGCGGCGGAGAGAGTCGGCGGACTCCAGCTGGTCGGCGACGCGGTTCAGCGCCGAGTCGAGCACGCCTCCGGTCTCGCCGGCGCGCGTCATCGCGACGAAGAGCTGGTTGAAGACCTTGGGATGGCGCTCCAGGGCGTCGGAGAGCGGCAGGCCGGCCTCGACGTCCTTGCGGACGGCGGTGAGCGTCGCGACGAGCTTCTCGTTCTCGGTCTGCGCCTCCAGCACGTAGAGCGCACGCAGGATCGTCATGCCCGAGTCGACCATCGTCGCCAGCTGGCGGGTCATGACCGTGAGGTCTGCAGGCTTGATGCGGTTCAGGAACCCGATGTTGAGTTCCTTGGACGCGTGCTTGTCCGCGATCTCGAGGACGATCAGCCCGCGCTGCTTGAGCTGGTCGCTGACGATCTGCTTGCTCTCGGCCTCGACCTCCCCGGACGCCTTGGCGCCCGTCAGGTCCATCGCCTTGAAGACGTAGGTGGACATGGGCTAGGCCGCCGCCAGCCCGCCGAGGCCGCCGGAGAGGCGCCTGAGCTCGTCGGGGCTCGAGGATCGGGCCTCCGCCTGGCGCTGCGTGATCTTGCCGGCTCGCACCAGCGAGGAGAGCGCGGTGTCGAGCGTCTGCATCCCGACGCCGCCGCCGGTCTGCATGGCCGAGAGGATCTGGTGCGTCTTGCCCTCGCGGATCAGGTTGCGGACCGCGGGGGTCGGGACCAGCGTCTCGCAGGCCACGACGCGCGACGAGCCGTCGGCGCTGGGGATCAGCGTCTGGGTCATGACGCCCTGCAGCGCGACCGACAGCTGCGTGCGCACCTGGTCCTGCTGGTGGCTGGGGAACACGTCGATGATGCGGTCGACCGTCTGGGGCGCGCTCTGGGTGTGCAGCGTGGCGAAGACCAGGTGACCGGTCTCGGCCGCGGTCAGCGCGGTCGAGATGGTCTCCAGGTCGCGCATCTCGCCGACGAGGATCACGTCGGGGTCCTGGCGCAGCGCGCCCTTCAGCGCGGCGCCGAAGCCGGAGGCGTCCGAGCCCAGCTCGCGCTGGTTGACCATGCACTTCTTGTGGGAGTGCAGGAACTCGATCGGGTCCTCGATCGTGAGGATGTGCTCCTCGCGGCTCTCGTTGATCTCGTCGATCATGGCCGCCAGCGAGGTGGACTTGCCCGAGCCGGTCGGACCGGTCACGAGGACCAGGCCGCGGGGCTTCTTGCAGAACTCGTGGACGACGGGCGGCAGGCCGAGGTCGTCGATCTTGGTGATGACCGACGGGATCAGGCGGAAGGCGGCGCCGAGCGCGGAGCGCTGGAAGTAGGCGTTGACGCGGAAGCGGGCCGTGCCGGGGATGGCGTAGGCGAAGTCGATCTGCCAGTCCGTCTCCAGGCGCTGGCGCTGGTCGTTGCTGAGGATCCCGTAGATGATCTCCCGGGTGTCCGTCGGGTCGAGGACCGGATAGTCCTCCAGCGACGTCAGGCGACCACGGACGCGGATCTTGGGCTGCGATCCCGCCGTGATGTGCAGGTCGGAGGCACGACGCTCGAGGACGTCGAGGAGGAGCTGGGCGAAGTCGATCCGCATCGCCACGATGGTCGGCTCCCTCACGCCGTTTCTTGAGCGCCTCGGCCGCCAGTGGACGGGCCGCGGACCGCCGCGCCGCCCTGACGGACAGTCCTTGACTGGGGCAACGACCTGGGCGAGGCTGCGCCCCATGGCGTCGCCGGCCACCACCGACGCGCGGGTCGCCGAGATCCGCGCGTTCAACCGCTTCTACACCAACCGCATCGGCGTGCTGCGCGGCGGGCTGCACGGCGCGCGCCATCCGCTGCCGGAGGCGCGCCATGCTCAGTGGGGCGTGGAGCTGGTGGGCCAGGAGATGGTGCTGGGGTTGTAGGCGCTGCGCGGCGCTTGCCGGCGATCGTTCGCGGGCGAATCGCCCCCGCCCCGCGTCGAACCGCACCTGGGCGTTGAGATACAACGCCCAGGTGCGTTTCGCCAACACGGATGGCACCCAGGGGTCGCATATCGACCCCGCAGTGCCATCCGTCTCCGCTGACGCCTGCCCGGGCACCGCGAACGCCCCGCGGAGGACACGAGACGCCGGCACCCCGGAAGCGCACTCGTCAGTGCCGACACACCACGCACCGCAGCCCGACCAGCGCCGGCGCTGAGTGCCGACACACCACGCACCGCAGCACGACCGACGCCCGCGCGGAGCGCCGCGACCGTCGACCGACGACCCCCTACCCCGTCCCCGTCACCCGCGCCACCTCGGCGATCGACGTGCGGCCCTGCTTGACCTTCTCCAGGCCGTCGTCGCGCAGGCGGCGCATGCCGTCGCGCATGGCGACCTCGGCGATGCGGTCGGCCGGTGCCCGCTCGATCGCCAGGCGGCGGATCTCGTCGGTGATCGTCATCACCTCGTAGAGGCCGATCCGGCCCTTGTAGCCCGACCCGCCGCAGCGCGAGCAGCCCTTGGGATCGTAGGCCTCGACGTCGATGTGGCTGCGGAAGCCGTGGTCGCGCAGCACGTCGGCGGAGATGATCGTGCGCTCCTTGCAGTTCGAGCACAGCGTGCGGCACAGGCGCTGGGCGACGACGCAGTCCACGGCCGAGGCCACCAGGAACGGCTCGATCCCCATCTCGACCAGGCGCGTGATCGACGTCGGCGCGTCGTTGGTGTGCAGCGTGGAGAGCACGAGGTGACCGGTCAGCGCCGCCTCGATGGCGATCTTCGCCGTCTCGGCGTCGCGGATCTCGCCGACCATGATGATGTCGGGATCGGCGCGCATCATCGCCCGCAGCCCGTTGGCGAAGGTCAGGCCCGCCTTCTTGTTGACCTGCACCTGCGTGACGCCCTCGAGCTGGTATTCGACCGGGTCTTCGATCGTGATGATGTTCTTCTCGGGCGTGTTGAGCTCGCCGACCGCCGCGTAGAGCGACGTCGACTTGCCCGAGCCGGTCGGGCCCGTCACGAGCACCGCGCCGTAGGCCTGGTGGAACGCCTTGGTGAAGCGCGCCGCGTCCTCGTCGCCCATGCCGAGCTTCTCGAAGTCGAAGTCGACGTTGGACTTGTCCAGGATGCGGATGACGATGTTCTCGCCGTGCACCGAGGGCAGGGTCACGACGCGCAGGTCGATGTGGCGGCCGTCGAGGTTGAGGCCGACGCGCCCGTCCTGCGGCAGGCGGCGCTCGGCGATGTCGAGGTCGCTCATGATCTTCAGGCGCGACACGACGCCGTTGACCATGCGCCGCGGCACCGTCATGGTCTCCACGAGCACGCCGTCGATGCGGAAGCGCACGCGCATCGAGCCGTCCTCGGGCTCGAAGTGGATGTCGGACGAGCCCTGCTCGGCGGCCTGGGCGATGATCTGGTTGACGAGCTTGATGACCGGCGCGTCGTCGGCGGACTCGCGCAGGTCGACGATCTCGCCGACGCCGTCTTCGGGCTCCAGGTCGATCGCTGCGCTGGCGGCGACGTGCTCCAGGCGGCTCTGGCGCGAGATGAGCGTCGCGATGTCCTCGCGCGAGGCGACCGCGACGCGAACCTCGTAGCCCGTCATCAGGGCGATGTCGTCGACCGCGAGGACGTTGGCCGGATCGGCCATCGCGATCAGCAGTCCCCGCTCGCCGACGAACGCGACGGGCACCGCCTCATAGCGCTTGGCGGCGGCCGGCGCGATGAGGTTGGCCGCCGACATGTCGACGTGGAAGACGTTGAGGTCGAGGTGGTCGAGCCCGTGGCGCTCGGCGACGGCGCGCGCGAGGTTGTCGAGGCTCAGCGCGCCCTGGTCGAGCAGGACGTGCTCCGGCGTCGTGCCGCTGGCGCGAGCGGCCTCGACGGCCTGCTCGACGCGCGGACGGTCGGAGAAGCCGAGCTCGACGATGACGTCGGTCAGGAAGCGCGCGCTGCCGCCGCCGCTGCGGCGCGGCGGTGTGATGCCGTTCCAGTCGACCGGACGTTCGTTCGACCCCGCAGGGGCCACCGGGGACGGTGGAGCCGCTCCCGCCTCCGCGACGGCGTCACCGGTCAACGCGCCGGGCATCGGCACGGCGGTGAGGTGAGTCGCTGGTTCCGGGGTCATGTTCGTCGGGGCTCGATCCACGCGCGCTGTCCCGCATCGCGTCGATGGGGGCCTCCCGGCCCGTCCAGGCCAGGAAGCTCAACGCGCCTTGGCGGACGAGGACCTCGAGGCCATCGACCACCGTGCATCCCCGGCGTCGCGCTTGCGCAACGAGCCCGGTGCCGCCGGCCCGGTAGACCAGGTCCGCCACGGTCGCGTATGTGCCAAGCGCATCGGCATCGATCGGAAGCTCCTTGAACTCCCCGTCGCTGAGCCCGACACTCGTGCAGTTGACCAAAAGATCCGCGGCGATCGGTCGACTGACGGCCTCGACGCCCAGCTCCTGCGCGAGCTGCGCGGCCCGCTCGGACGTCCGGTTCCAGACCGCCACGCGGGCCGCCCCCGCCTCACGCAGCGCGTAGGCCGCTGCGCGGGCGCTACCGCCCGCGCCGAGGACCAGCGCGACCTGCCCCGCCGGTGCGACGCCGGCGCCGTCCAGCGCCGCCAGCAGCCCCGGGGCGTCGGTGTTGGAGGCCGCGATGGCGCCGTCGGGCCCGAAGCTCAGCGTGTTGGCAGCGCCGATCGCGCGGGCAGCATCGGTGGCCGTGTCGGCCAGCGCGAGCGCCGCCTCCTTGTGCGGGATCGTGACGTTGGCGCCGACGAACCCCGAGGCCGGCAGCGAGCGGACGGTCTCCTCGAAGATCTCGGGGGGCGCGGGCAGGCGCTGGTAGTGCCAGTCGCGCATGCCGAGCGCGGCGAAGGCCGCGTTGTGCATCGCGGGCGAGCGGCTGTGGGAGACGGGCCAGCCCAGAACCCCGAGGCGATGCATGCTCAGGCGCGCGCCGCCGCGATCAGCAGTGCGACGGGTCCTTGCCGCCGAGCTGCTGGCGCTTGCGGTTGTAGGCCGCCACGTCCTTCTGGAACTGGGCGTCGGAGGCCGAGAACGCGTGGGCGCCGTTGCCGCACGGCTTGACGACGTAGAACAGGTACGGCACCTTGGCCGGCGCGAGCGCGGCACGGATCGACGACAGCCCGGGACTGCCGATCGGCGTCGGGGGCAGGCCCTTGCGGGTTCTGGTGTTGAACACCGAGTTGCTGCGCAGCTCGGACTGCTTGAGCGGCTTGGTCCAGTTGTTGAGGCCGTAGCGCAGCGTCGCGTCGATGCCGAGCGGCATCTGCTGCTTGAGGCGGTTGTAGATGACGGCCGAGATCAACGGGCGGTCCTTGGCGACGCCCGCCTCGCGCTCGATCATCGAGGCGATGATGAGGACGTCGTAGTCGCTGAGGTTCTTGCGCTTGGCCGCGCGGCGATCGAGCTTGTTGTAGGTGCTGCGGAAGGTGGCCAGCTGCTGGGCGACGAGCTTGCCCGCGGTGGCGGTCTTGGCGCCCCGCTTGAGCTCGTAGGTCGCCGGGAACAGGAAGCCCTCCAGCGAGCGGGTGCCCTTCGGCACGCCGTAGCCCGTCAAGCCGGTGACGGTGCGCGGGTTCCGCGTGGCGGACTTGAGGTAGCTGCCGCCCAGGCCGGCGCCGCGGACGGCGGTCGCGGCCTCGCGGATCGAGCGCCCCTCGGGCATGGCGACCTTGATCGTCGGTGCGGCGGTCGGGTTGCGCGTCAGCGCGTCGAGCGCGGCGACGTAGCTCATGTCTCGCTTGAGCGTGAAGTGGCCGGCCTTCAGGTCGGCGCGCCGGCCCGACAGGCGCGACCGGATGCCGAAGAAGAACGAGGAGTCGATGACGCCCTGCTTGGCGAGCTCGTCGCCGATCTCGCCCGCGGTGGCGCCGCGCGGGATCGTGACCTGCACGGGCTTGGAGGCGTCGCCGTCGCCGGCGAAGGGCTGCGCGACGCGGAAGGCGAAGTAGCCGATCGCCAGCACGACGAGCAGCAGGAGGGCCGGGATCACGCGACGGCCGCGGCGAGCGCGTGGGACGCCGCGCGAGCGCGGCGGCTTGGGCGGTTTGGGCGCGCGAACCTTCGTCCGCTGCGATCGGGCGGGGCGTGGACCGGAGACCTGCGGCAGGTCGCGAACCGTCGGGGCGGGCACGCGCCGGACGCCGGCGGGCGCCTCGTCGACAGGCGCCACGCTGACGGGCTCGGGGTCCATGACCGCCTCGTCGTAGGGAGACAGTCCCCCATCGTCGGCGATCGGCTCGGGCTCGTAGGTCGGCTCGTCGTAGGGAGACAGTCCCCCATCGTCGGCGATCGGCTCGGGCTCGTAGGCCACGGGCTCGGGCTCGGGCTCGTAGGCCACGGGCTCGGGCTCGGGCTCGTAGGCCACGGGCTCGGGCACGCGCTCGGGCTCGACGGGGGGCGCGGCCGGCTCCTCCGGCAACCCACGACCCTCGCGCTCTGCGCGGCGACGCTCCCGTTCCAGGCGGGCGGCCTCGCGCTCGGCGGCGCTGCGCTCCTCGCGCTGCTCGTCGCTGCCGCCCTTGTTGCCGCCGAACAGCGGCGTCATGCGAGCTCGTCTCCGTGCCGGGCCAGCCAGTCCTGGAGCAGCACGGCGGCGGCGCGGGAGTCCTCGCTCGTGCGGGTGTCGCCGGAGCGCGCCGCGATCGCGGTCGTGAAGCGCTCGTCGTAGAGCTCGACCGGAATCGGCTTGACGCGCTCGCGCAGCTTGTCGGCCCACTCGCGCGTCTCGCGCGTCTGGTCGGTGTCGCGGCCCGAGAGCCCGATCGGCAGCCCGACCACGATGCGTTCGACCTCCCGCTCCCGCGCGAGGTCGGCGACGCGCACCAGACCCTTGCGGGTCCCCGGTCGGTCGACGTGCTCGATGGGCGTGGCGAGCGTCCCGGTGGGGTCGCTCAGCGCACAACCGCACCGGGCGGAGCCGTAGTCCAGCGCCAGCACACGCATGAGGCTAGAAGATCATGACCCGCGGACGGGCTCTCACCCGGCGAGGGCGCTCTCGATCGCCTGACGGGCGGCGGCCAGCGCGTCGTCGAGCTTGGCCGGATCCTTGCCGCCGGCCTGCGCCATGGTGTCTCGCCCGCCGCCTCCGCCGCCGACCACTTCGGCCGCGACCTTGACGAGCTGACCCGCCTTGATCCCGCGCTGCACCAGCGCCGGGGCGACCGACGCGACCAGCGCGACCTTGCCGCCCGTGTCGGCGCCGAGCACGATCGCGGCGTCGCCCAGCGCGTTCTTGAGCCGGTCGGCCGCGTCGAGCAGCGCCTTGGCGTCGGGTACCTGCACGGTGCTCGTCAGGACGCGGACGCCATCGAGCTCGGTCGCCTGGCCGGCGAGCGCGCCGACGTCGACCGCGCCGTTGGCCGACCCGGACTTGGCGGCGGCCTTGAGCTGCTGCTGGAGGTCGGCGACGCGCGCCGGCACCTGCTCGGGCGACGTGCGCAGCGCCGAAGCGGCCTCGCGCACGAGCGCGTCGTGGGAGCGCAGCAGCGTCACGGCCTCGGGACCGGTGACCGCTTCGATGCGGCGCACGTTGGACGCGCTGGAGCCCTCGCTGACGACCCGGAACACGCCGATCTCGGCGGTCGAGCGCACGTGCGTGCCGCCGCAGAGCTCCTTGGAGTAGTCGCCGTCGCCGATCTGGACCATGCGGACGACTTCGCCGTACTTCTCGCCGAAGAGCGCCATGGCGCCGGCCTCCTGGGCCTCCTTCAGCGTCGTGGTGATCGGGCGCACGGGGTCGTTGCGCAGGACCCACTCGTTGACGCGGTCCTCGACGCGGTGCAGCTCCTCGGGCGAGAGCCGCTGCCCGTGGGTGAAGTCGAAGCGCAGCTTGTCGGGCCCGACATAGGAGCCGGCCTGGCGCACGTGCGTGCCCAGCTCCTCGCGCAGTGCGGCGTGCAGCAGGTGCGTCGCGGTGTGATTGGCCTCGGTGGCGTGGCGCGTCGGGCGATCGACGCGCGCCACGACGCGCTCGCCGGCCGACAGCCCGCCGTCCTGGACCTCGACGACGATCGCCTGGTCGTCGCCCGAGCGCAGCACCTCGGCGACCGCGGCGCGGCCGCTGCCGTCCTCGCGCGCGATGGTGCCGGTGTCGGAGACCTGGCCGCCGCCCTGGGCGTAGAACGGCGAGTCGGCGAGCTTGACGAACGTGCGCCCGCCCTGCTCCAGCACGCCGGAGACCGTCGTGCGCTCCTCCAGGTGCTCGTAGCCCGTGAACGCCGTCCGCTCCTGCGAGATCTGGCGGATGACCTCCTGCTTGGCCCCCACGCGCTCCGACGACCCGGCGCCGGCCGACGAGCGCACGCGCTGGTCCTCCATGAGCGCGTCGAAGCCGGCGATGTCGACCGGGACGCCGCGCTCACCGGCGATCTCGATCGTGAGGTCGACCGGGAAGCCGAAGGTGTCGTGCAGCTTGAAGGCATCCTCGCCGCTGATCTGCCCGGCGGCCAGCAGCTCGTCGAGCAGCGCCAGGCCGGTCTCCAGCGTCCGGCCGAAGCCCTGCTCCTCGGCGGTCACCCAGCGCAGGATCGTCTCGCGCTCGCGGTGCAGCTCGGGGTAGGCGTTGCCCATCGTCTCGATGACGACGTCGACGTAGCGGGGCAGGAACTCGCCCTGGATGCCGAGGCGGCGGCCCTGGACGACGGCGCGCCGCATCAAGCGCCGCAGCACGTACCCGCGGTCCTCGTTGGAGGGCACCACGCCGTCGGCGATCAGGAAGGTCATGCCGCGCGAGTGGTCGGCGAGGATCCGCAGCGCGCGCTCGTCGAGCTCCTCGGCGGTCGCCAGCTCGCGGCCCAGCTCCATGAGCGGCACGAACTGGTCGGTGTCGAAGATCGAGTCGACGCCCTGCAGGATCAAGGCCATGCGGTTGAGGCCCATGCCGGTGTCGATGCTCGGCTTGGGCAGCGGCGTCAGGGTCCCTTCGGGGTCCTGGTTGAACTGCATGAACACGAGGTTCCAGTACTCGAGGAAGCGCTCGTTCTCGCCGCCCGGGAGGTCGTCCTCCTTGCCCCACTCCAGGCCGCGATCGAGGTAGAGCTCCGAGCACGGGCCGCAGGGACCGGTCGGACCGGCCTGCCAGAAGTTCTCCGAGCGCGGGCACAGGACGATCCGCTCGCGCGGCACGCCGATCTTCAGCCACGCCTCGATGGCCTCCTCGTCGGGGCCGATGCCGAGCGCCTCGTCGCCCTCGAAGACGGTGACCCAGATGTCGGCCGGCTTGAACCCGAAGCCGTTCAGCGACAGCTCCCAGGCCAGCTTGATCGCGCCGTCCTTGAAGTAGTCGCCGATCGAGAAGTTGCCGAGCATCTCGAAGAACGTGAGGTGCCGCGCGGTGGTGCCGACGACGTCGATGTCCGGCGTGCGAAAGCACTTCTGGCAACTCGTCAGCCGCGGGTAGGGCGGCTCCTCCAGACCCTGGAAGTAGGGCTTGAGCGGATGCATCCCCGCGGTGGTGAGCAGGACCGACGGATCGTAGGACGCCGGCACCAGCGAGCCGCTGGGCAGGCGCTTGTGGTCGTTCTTCTCGAAGAACGACAGGAAGGTCTCGCGGATCTCGTCGGACGTCACGAGCGGATCGTCGCAGATCCGACCACGACGTCTCCGGCCAGGAGCACGGCCGTCTGGCCCGGAGCGGGGGCCGAGAACGGCTCCGACAGCAGCACCGCGTCGTCCTCCAGGCGGCAGGGCAGCACGGCGGCGTGGTAGCGCAGGCGCACGCCGTCGACGGCGGCGGCGTCGCGGTGCAGGCGCACGCCGCGCAGCGCGACGCGGTCGACGTCCAGCGCGGCCCTCGGACCGACCGTGACCGTGTTGGCGCGCGCGTCGGTGCCGAGCACGTAGAGCGGCTCGACCGCGTGCACGCCGAGGCCGCGACGCTGGCCGACGGTGAAGTGGAAGTGGCCGCGGTGCCGGCCCAGGACCTGGCCGGTGTGGTCGACGACATCGCCGGGCCGCTCCTGCACGCCGCCGTGGCGCTGCAGGAACCGCTCGCGCCCGGTGCCGGCCAAGAAGCACAGGTCCTGGGAGTCGGGCTTGTCGGCGACCGCGAGGCCGTGCTCGTGGGCGAGCTCGCGCACGCGCGGCTTGGTGAGCTCGCCCAGCGGGAAGCGCATCCGCTGCAGCGTCGCGCGCGAGAGCGCGGCCAACATGTAGGTCTGGTCCTTGGCCGGATCGGCGGCGGCGCGCAGGAGGCCGTCGGCGTCCTGGCGCGCGTAGTGGCCGGTGGCCAGCGTGGCCGCGCCGACGCGGTCGGCGAAGTCGAGCATCGCGTCGAGGCGGACGTGGCCGTTGCAGCGCACGCACGGGTTGGGCGTCAGGCCCTCGGCGTGCTCCGCCATCCACGGCTCGACGACGCCCGCGCGGAACTCGTCCCGCAGGTCGAGCGTGAAGTGCGGCAGGCCGAGGCGGTGGGCGACCGAGCGCGCGGCGCGCACGGCATTGGCCGAGCAGCACGAGACCTCGGCGTCGTTCTCGGCGTCGCGCCACAGCTCGAGCGTGACCGCGACGACCTCGTCGTGGGTCGACCCCATGAGCACGGCAGCGACCGCGCTGTCGACGCCGCCCGACATCGCGACGAGCGTGCGGCCGGCGACCGGCAGCGCCTGGGCGTCGGCCGCGGTCGCGGCGCCGAGGGCGCGGTGCAGGGCGTCGGCGGCCAGGTCGGCGGCGTGGAGCTTGCCGACGCTGAGGCCGCCGAGCGCCGCGGCGATCGCCTCGGTCCCCACGCGCGCGGCGTCGAGGATCGACGCACCGCGCACCAACTCGACGGTCGCGCTGCCCGCAGCGATCGCGGCGCCGCAGCCGGAGGCTTCGAAGCCGGCGTCGACCACCGTCTCCCCCGCGAGCGCGAGCGAGATCGTCACCAGGTCGCCGCAGATGGCGCCGCCGGCGGCGCCGGCGTGGGCGCCGGCGGGCACGTGGCCCCGCCGGACGGGGTGCAGCAGATGGTCCTCGAAGCGCTCGTCGGGCACGTCGGAGCAGTGTACGAGCGTCCAGCCACGTCCAACTCGCCGTGCCGCCGCTCAACTTCGGATGGGTGGCGGTCGACAACGCGGGTGTGGACCAGGTCAGTCGCCCCATGCAGATCGCCCTCGTGGCCGTCGTGCTCCTCGCCGGCATGTGGTTCACGGTGCTGAAGCCCAAGCCCGACGCCGGCGCCCCCGCGCCGGTCGCCGCGACCCCGGCCGCCAACGCCTCGTCGGCGCCCGCGGCCCCCGGCACCAAGGGCCTCGCCAGCGCCGTGGACAAGGCCAAGGCCGCCTCGGCGACCTCGGACGCCGCCAACGCGAAGATCCAGGCCGCGACCGGGAGCCCGTCGACCGCGGCCAAGCCCGCCGCCGCCAAGCCGGCCGCGGCCGCCGCGAAGCCCGCCGCCGCCGCGAAGACCAAGACCAAGGTCAAGACTTCCAAGCCGCTCGCCGCGGCGCGCAAGCCCGGCACCAAGGGCGCCACCGCCAAGGCCGTGGCCGCCAAGCCGGCGACCCCCGCCACCGCCGTCGACCCGTCCAAGCGCCTGCTCGCCTTCCTGCCCAAGGGCAAGACGCTCGTGGTGCTCTTCTACGGCAACGGCGCCGACGACGCAGCCGCCCGCAAGGCCGTGCATCGGACCGCGCTGAAGGACTCCAAGAACGTCGTCTCGGCCTACGTGCCGATCAGCCAGGTCGGCCGCTACGACGCGATCACCCGCGAGGTGAACGTCCTGACCTTCCCGACCGTCCTGGTCATCGGCGCCGATCGCCAGGCGACGGCTCTCTCGGGCTTCCTCGACACCCGCACCATCCAGCAGGCCGTCGGCGACTCGCGTCGCGACGACGCCGCCGCCAAGAAGACCTCCAAGTAGCGCCCGACGCCGGGCGCGCAGCACGCGCCCGGCCCCTGCGCCCCGCTGCCTCAGTCCTGCTGCGGCGCGGCCGGCGGCTGCGCCTTGGACTTGACGTACAGCTCGCGCAGCTGACGCTCGTCGACCGGCGCGGGCGCACCGGTCAGCGGGTCGCCGCCGCTGGCGGTCTTCGGGAACGCGATGACGTCGCGGATCGACTCGCGGCCCATGAGGATCGCCACGATGCGATCGATGCCCATGGCGATGCCGCCGTGCGGCGGTGCGCCCGTCTTCAGCGCGTCGAGCAGGAAGCCGAAGCGGCTGCGCGCCTCCTCCTCGCCCATGCCCAGCACGTCGAAGACCTGCTGCTGCACCTCGGGGTCGTGGATACGGATCGACCCGCCGCCGATCTCGACGCCGTCGAGCACGAGGTCGTACGCGCGTGAGCCGAGCGCGCCCGGATCGGAGAAGTCCGTGCCGGTCGGCGCGGTGAACGGGTGGTGGATGGCCGTCCACGGGTGGGCCGGGTCGCCCGTCGGCTCGAACAGCGGCCAGTCGACCATCCACAGCAGATCGTGGCGTCCCTCGGGAATCAGCCCGAAGCGCTCGCCCAGCTCCAGGCGCAGCGCGCCGATCGCCGTGGCCGCGATGGCCTCGCGGTCGGCGACGAAGAGCAGCAGATCGCCCTCGTCGGCGCCCAGCGCGTCGTTGACCGCGCTCATCTGCTCGGTCGAGAAGAACTTCGCGAGGTTGCCCGTCCACGGCGAGTCGCCGCTGCCCGCGACGATCGGCGCGACCGCCTTGGCGCCGTGGCGCTGGACGACCTCGTTGAGGCCGTCGAGCTCGGAGCGCGACAGCTCGCGCTGCCCGGCGTTGAACGCGCGGATCACGCCCCCGCTGCCGAGCACGCCCTCGAACACCTTGAAGTCCGAGCCGCGGAGCTGCTCGCCGACGTCGGAGATCTCCATCCCGAAGCGCGTGTCGGGCTTGTCGGAGCCGAAGCGGAGCATCGCGTCGGCGAACGCCATCCGCGGCCACGGCGCCGGCGGGACGTCGAAGCCCGCGGTGGCGAACACCGCGACCATGATGTCCTCCATCGTCGCGATGACGTCCTCTTCGTCGACGAACGACATCTCGAGGTCGAGCTGGGTGAACTCCGGCTGGCGGAAGCCGCGCAGATCCTCGTCGCGGAAGCAGCGCGCGATCTGGAAGTAGCGCTCGGTGCCACCGATCATCAGCAGTTGCTTGAACAGCTGCGGCGACTGGGGCAGCGCGTACCAGGCGCCGGGCTGCAGGCGCGAGGGCACGAGGAAGTCCCGCGCGCCCTCGGGCGTCGAGCGGGTGAGGATCGGCGTCTCGACCTCGAGGAAGTCGCGCTCGTCCAGCACGTCGCGCATCGTCTTGACGATGTCGTGGCGCAGCGCCAGCATCCGCTGCATCGGCTCGCGGCGCAGGTCGACGGCGCGGTGCTTGAGCCGCAGCATCTCGTCGGCCTCGACGTCCTCGTCGACCGGGAACGGCGGCGTCTCCGCCTCGGCCAGGACCACCATCTCGGTCACGGACACCTCGACGTCGCCCGTCGGGATGTTGGGGTTCTTGTTCTGGGCGTCGCGCTCGACGACCTGGCCGGCGACCGAGATCACGTACTCCGAACGCAGGCGCTCGGCGGCGGCGAACGCCTCACCACTCAGGTCCGGGTGGAACACGAGCTGCACGATGCCGCTGCGGTCGCGCACGTCGATGAAGATCAGCCCGCCGTGATCGCGGCGGCGATGGACCCAGCCAGAGACGCGGACCGTGCGTCCGGCGTCGGTCGCACGGAGATCGCCGGCCCACGTGTCGCGGTAGCCGTTGGGGCGCGGAGGCTGCCTCATGCGAAGTGCCGTCCCTTCAGGACTGCGGCGACGACCGCCGTCGCCTCCAGCTCCTGCTGCTCGCCCGTCTCCATGTCCTTCA
>DASYLT010000125.1:0-13570 GCA_036009425.1 Baekduia sp.
GCCGAGCGCCATCCCGCTGACGACCGTCACGCCCGCGGCAGCGAGGCCGCGCCCGAGCGTCCGGGCGACCTCGAGCCCCTCGGGCGAGGCGCGGCGCGTGCCGACGATCGAGACCGTCGCCGGCGGCGCCCCCACCCCGTCGCCCACCAGGCGCGCCAGCCGCGCACGCCCACCCTCGGGCTCGCCGCCGCCGCGGATGAACAGCGCGGCCGGCGCGGCACGGTCGTCGCGCAGGCGCGACGGATAGCCGGCGCCGTGACGGCAGACGACCTCCAGCCCACCGTCTCCCGCGCCGGCCAGCAGGTCGAACAGGCTCAGCTCCTGCAACCGCTGCCGCAGCGCCGGCGCATCGTCGCCGCCGACCGCCGCGAGCAGGTCGGCGTCGGTGAGCGCCAGCACGTCGCGGATCGGCCGGCGCTGCTTGTAGGCGATGTCGATCCGGCCCGCCACGACCTCCAGCAGCGCGGCGCGCCGCAGGCACGCAGCGCAGGCGTTCTCCCCCGCGGCGCTCATGCCGCCTCCTCGGCCGGCTGCTCGACGACGTCCTGGCGCAGCCCCAGCGCCTCGAGCAGGTGCTCGGCACCGACGCTGGCGCTGGCGTCGAGGTCGGCGATCGTCCTGGCGACGCGCAGAACCCGGTCGTGCCCGCGCGGGCTGAGCGTCCCGCGGTCGTAGGCGCGCCGCAGCACCGAGGCGCCCCGCTCGTCGAGCGCGACGTGGCGGCGCACGAGCGCGGCATCGAGATGCGCATTGCACACGGCGCCGGTCCCGGCCAGGCGCACCGCTTGGCGCTCGCGCGCGGCGACCACGCGCGCTCGCTCGTCTTCGGACCGGCAGACCGGCACCGCGGCGAACTCCGCGGGCGACGGGCGCTGGACGTCGACGAGCAGGTCCATGCGGTCCAGCAGCGGCCCGCTCAGCCGGCGCCGATAGCGCGCGATATCGCCCTCGCCGCAGCGGCAGCGCGGCGTCCCGGCGTAGCCGCAGGGACACGGGTTGGTCGAGGCCACCAACATGAACCGCGACGGGAAGACCGCCGTGCGCTGCCCGCGCACGATCGCCACGCGGCCGTCCTCCAGCGGCTGGCGCAGGGCCTCGAGCGCCGAGCGGGCGAACTCGGCCAGCTCGTCGAGGAAGAGTACGCCGTGGTGGGCGAGGGTCGCCTCCCCGGGATGGGGAGTGCTGCCGCCGCCGACCAGGCCGGCGGCCGAGATCGTGTGGTGCGGCGCGCGGAACGGCCGCTCGGTCACCAGCGCTCCCCCGAGGCGCCGGCCGGCGACGCTCTGGATCCGGGTGACCTCGATGGCCTCGGGACGCGACAGCGGCGGCAGGATCGACGGCAGCCGCTGGGCCAGCATCGTCTTGCCGGTTCCGGGCGGTCCGGCGAGCAACAGGTTGTGGCCGCCGGCCGCGGCGATCGCCAGGGCGCGCAGCGGGCCGCCGTGGCCGCGGACGTCGGCGAGATCGGGCGGGCGGCCCGGCGGCTCGGGCTCGGGCAGCTCGGAGCGCAGGGGCGTGCTGCCGTCGCTCTCGCCGCGCAGGATCTCGGCCACCTCCGCGAGGTCGGCGGCGCCGAGGACGCCGATCCCGTCGACCAGCGCCGCCTCCGCGGCGTGTGCGCGCGGCAGCACGACACCGCGGAGCCCCGCGCCGAGCGCTCCCTCGGCCACGGCGAGCACGCCGCGGCAGCGCCGCAGCTCGCCGCCGAGCGCGAGCTCGCCGAAGACGGCGACGCGTTCCAGCCGCTCGATCGGCAGCTGTCCGGCCGCCGCCAGCACGCCGCAGGCGATGGCCAGGTCGAACCCCGGTCCCTCCTTGCGCAGCGCCGCGGGCGCGAGGTTGACGGTGATCCGGCGCGCCGGGAACTCGAAGCCCGAGTTGAGGATCGCGGAGCGCACGCGCTCGCGGGCCTCTCGCACCGCGAGGTCGGCAAGTCCCACGATCGTGAACGCCGGGAGCCCGGGCCGCAGGTCCACCTCGACGGTGACGCGGCGGCTCTCGACGCCCTGGATGGCAAAGGTCGTGACGTGGGCCAACATGGACAGCGACGCTAAGCGCGAGCGCGTGCCACAGGACCCACGGCGTGTGACGATCCGGCGCAGCGACTGCGACGGCGCTGCGGCGGCGGCGGGACCGCCGGGCGCACCCGGGGTCCCGCCGCCGCGCGAGGGCTAGGCCCGTCGCGCGTGGCGCCGCGCGTGACGGGCGGCCTTGCGCGTGCTGGCGCTGGTCGCCGTCGTGGAACCGGACGTCGTGCTCGACGTGGTCGTGGTCTCACCCGGGTACGTCCCGGACGTCTCGCCCGGATAGCTGCCCGAGGCGTTGCCGCTGCCATCGCAGGCGTAGGCGGCACCCGCGCCCGTGAGGGCGAGGGCGGTCGTGGCGCTCAGCACCGCGAGGGGTCGCATGCTTCGGTGCATCGGGGGTCCTCCTGTGGTGGTTGGTGGTGATGGATCGGGGTGGTCGGGTCGCGGCCGGTCATGCGGGCCGCGCAAGCTGCAGGACGGTGGTCGTGCGCGCGCCGGCGGGCCGCGTCGGGCGCACCGCGAGCGTCAGCGGGCGGCGCGCCGCGGCACGGGCGCGGACGCGGATCGCCCGGCGCACGCTGATCCGCAGCGTCGCGACGGGGTGCGCGGCCGTGGTCGTGTAGCGGCGCGTCGCGAGGCGATGGCCGCGCAGCGAGACGACGACCGTGCCGGCGCAACGGCGACCGGCGGCCCGGCAGGTCGCGCGCAGCACCAGGCGGCTGCGCGCGGCCTTCGACCACGTCGCCTTCCAGGTCAGCGTCCTGGTCGGCGCCGTCGCCGGGAGCGCCGCGAGGTCGGCCACCAAGCGCGTGTAACTCGGTCGCAGGCTGCCGTCGGGCCGCAGGAGGCCCGCGTCGAAGCGGTCCTCGGACCCGGCCTGCCACTGGTACACGTACATGCGCGCGATCCGCGGCCGGGTGCGGGCGATGGCGAACGCCTGGTCGATCGCCGCGGCGGCGCGCGGCTCGCTGGCGGGCAGCGTTGCGCGGCCCGCGGCGTTGCGCAGCGTGACGATCCCGCCCGTCTCCTCGATCCACAGGGTGCCCGGGACGGCGGCCAGCACGGCGTCGGTCCCGGTGGTCGTCCCGTAGGTCGCGTCGCCGTAGTCGTGCAGGCCCCACAGCTGCGGGTCGCCGGGGGCCGCGGCGCGGAAGCGCTGCAGCCACCGCACGTAGCTGCCGGAGTCCAGCACGTCGCCGGCGACGACCGTGCAGGCCGGGCAGACGGCCCGCAGCTGCGCGTAGTAGCCCGCCACCGTCTCGGGGCGCGAGGCCACCGGCTGGCTCTGGTGGTTGGCCTCGTTCCACGTCGTGAAGGTGGTGACCTGCGGGAAGCGGCCGTGGAAGGCGGCGACCGCGGCGCGGTACTCGGCCGCGCTTGGGACCACGCACGGGCTTCCGGGGCAGTGGTCGCTGCGCCGGTGCTCGAACGCCACGTGCGGCGCCATCCCGGCGGCCCGGATCGCGTCGAGCTGCGCCTGCACCGCCGCCGGCTCGGTCCTCGCCGCGTCCCACGGGACCACGATCCGCGCCACCTCGAGGCCCAGCGCGCGCAACCGCGGGTCGGCGTAGGCCCACGGGTGTTGATCGCCGAGGCCGACGGTCAGGGCCGAGGCACCCGCGGGGACCACCAGGACGAGCGACAGGGCGAGCAGCGAGAGCGCTGCGATCCGGGTCACGCGACCAGCATCGACAACGACCCTCACATCGGCCTGAGAGTCGGCTGAGCATCACGGCGCCGGAGCGCGAGCGCGCCATCCTGCACCGTCCACTGGCGATGCTCAGGTTTCTCCCGCGTCGGCCTCAGCCCAGACCCCGATGGTGCTCGCAGCAGTTCAGGCAATCAACCCCAACGCAAGGAGCTCCATGTCCCTCTCCACCAAGTTCCGCCACGGCACCATGGGCGCCGCCGCTCTCGCCGCACTCGGCCTCGGCGGCTCGGCGATCGCCGGCGCCGCCACCAGCACCACGGCGACGACCACCACGCCCGCCGCCTCGGCGCCGAGCACGGCCGCCCCGAGCGGCGCCCCCGGCGGCGCGCGGCCCGACCCGACCAAGCCGGGTGGTCACGTGGGCGCCAACGGCAAGACGGAGGCAGCGCTGCCGAGCGATGTCGCCGCCAAGGTCACGGCCGCCGCCAAGGCCAAGGTCTCTGGCGGCACCGTGTTGCGAGTCGAGACCGACGTCGATCACGGCTCGCCCTACGAGGCGCACGTCCGCAAGTCCGACGGAACCGAGGTCGAGGTCCTCGTGGACTCGAGCTTCAACGTGACCGCCGTCAACACGATGGGCCATCCGTAGGCCTCACACCCACCACTCGCACCGCACCGCGACGAGAGCCCGGCCCACACGGCCGGGCTCTCGGCATGAGCCCGAACCGCTACCGGCGCCGTCCCACCACGACGAGCACGCGCTGCCCCCGCGCCAGCGTGACCTTCAACGTCACGCGCCGCGCCCGCAGCGCGACCGCCTTCGTGCACGGTTGCCGGTCGTCGACCTCGGGCGGCGAGACGCACGCCCAGGCCCGCAGCCTCCGCGAACCGGCGCTCGCCCTCCGGCGCAGGTTCACGCGCGCGGTGCCGGCCTTCGACGACCCCGCCGCGCGCGCCGTCACGGCCTGCACGCTGCCCACGCTCGCACTGGCCAGCGCGACGCCGCCCGGCGTCCGCAGCACCACCGCGCCCGCCCCTGCCACCAGCGTCCGGAAGGCGCCGGTCGACGACCGGACCGGCCCGATCGACGCCGGCGCCCAGACCGTCAGCGTCCCGCCGGGCCCGACGGCCGTCTCGGACCCGCGCAGCATGGCACCGGCGTCGAGCGGATCGACCGTGTAGGTCGTCGCGCCGCCGCTGGGAATCACCGCGCACCGCGGGCTGCAGCGCCAGAACTGCAGGTCCTTGGTGTCGATCTCGGTCGTCGCCGACCAGATGCCGGGCGTGATCGTCGCGACCTTGCCGACGTCGGGCCGGCCGGCCACGGTGAGCCGCGGGTAGGCCGAGATGCCCGGCAGCGACGGCTTGATCGGGATCGTCGGCGCCGAGGTCGCCGGGACCGCGCCGTCGGGGTTGGTGGCCGTGTGGATCACGCGTAGCGTCGCGCGGGCGTCGGCCGTCTTCAGCTTGTAGGACGGCGTGGTCGCGCCCGGGATGTCGGCGCACGCGACGCCCGCCCCGTTGCACCGCTGCCACTGGTAGGCGTAGCGCGTGTCGGCGGTCGCCTTCCACACCATCCTGACCGCCTGCACGGTCCCCGGCACCTGCATCGTGCCCGTGACGACGGGGGCGTTGCGCAGCTCGGGCAGCATCTTGGCGACCACGGCGGTCAGCGGCGTATTCACCGTTACGGGTCCCGTCGTGTTGGTGGCGGTCACCGCGACGGTAATCGCGTGCCCGACGTCGGCGCCGGCCAGGATCAGGCTGGGAGCCGTCGCGCGCGGGATCGCCGCGCAGTTGCTCCCGTCCGCGTCGCAGCGCTGCCACTCGTAGGTCACGCGCTGCGCGTCGGACCAGGTGCCGGGTCGCAACTGCAGGTTGTTGGTCCGGGCGGCCACGCCGGTGATCGAGGGGGCGATCGTGGCCGACGGGAGCGGCTCGTCGGCGACCGCGACGGGCGTGGTCGTCTGCCAGCCGGCGCGTCCCGGCGAGGTGACGTCCTCGCGCACGGCGATCGCGTGGCCGGCGTCGGCCGCCGCGATCGCGTAGGCCTGGCCGCCCGCCCCGCTGATGTCGGCGCAGGCAGGGCCGTCGGCGTCGCAGCGCTGCCACGTGTAGCGGACGCTGAGCAGCCCCACGTTCCAGAGGCCGGCGAGGACCCGGACCGTCTGGGCGACCGCGACGGTCCCGGAGATCTCGGGCGCGCGGACGTTGACGAGCGCGCGACCCTGGACGTCGGCGGTCGGCGTCGACGCGACGGCGGTCGCGGCGGTCCCCGAGTACGCGGTCACGCGCACGGCGATCGTGTGGGCGACGTCCTGGCCGGTCAGCACGTAGGTCGGGCCGAGTCCGACGCTCACGCATCCGGTCCCCGCGCTCGTCGCGCCCGCGGGGCACCGCAGCCAGCCGTACGTGAAGGTCGCGGCCGACGGCGTCCAGGAGCCGGGGATCGCCGTGAGCACGTTGGTGTCGGTCAGCGTCCCGCTGGGCGCCGGGATCGTGCCGCTCAGAACCGGCGGCGCGGTGACCGTCGCGGTCGCGCCCGAGAGCGCGGCGGTGCTGCCGTCGGCGTTGGTGGCGGTGACCACCACGCGGACGGCGTCGCCGGCGTCGGCGCTCACCAGCGTGTACGTCGACGACGTCGCGCCGGCGATGTCGGCCCACGCACCGGCCGTGCGGCGCTGCCATTGATGCGCGTAGCCGGCGGCCGCCGGGTTCCAGGATCCGGGCGAGGTCGCCAGCATCTCGCCGACCTTCGCCGCGCCGCTGATCAGCGGCGACACGACGAGCCCCGGCGTCGCCGCGGCGATCACCGCCGACGGGCTCGACGAGGCGGTGGCCGAGCCGTCGGGGTTGGTGGCGGTGACGGTGACGCGGACGCGGGCGCCGACGTCGGCGGTCACCAGCGGATAGCTGCCGGCGGTCGCGCCGGCGATGTCGGCGAAGCCGGAGCCGGAGCCGGTGTCGCGCTGCCACTGGAAGGCGAACGTCGACCCGGCCGGCGTCCAGCCTCCCGCGGAGGCGGTCAGCGTGAAGGTGCGCTTGGTCGTGCCGCCGATCACCGGGATCGTCGAGTTGACCGGCGGGTCGGCGACGACGGCGGCGGTCGCGGCCGTCGTGGCGGTGGTGGTCCCGAAGCCGTTGGTGGCCGTCACGACGACGTGCAGCGCGGCGCCGATGTCGGCGGCGACGGGCGTGTAGCTGGTCGCGGTCGCGCCGGCGATGTCCGAGAAGCCCGTCCCGCTGTCGCGCTGCCACCGGAAGGCGTAGGTCGTGCCCGCGGGGTTCCACGCCCCGGCGTTGACGGCGAGCGGCTGCCCGCGCCGGGCGACTCCCGTGATCGTCGCCAGCGTCGTGTTGACCGGGGTCGCGACGCCGATCGGGCCGAAGCTCGTGGTGGCCGCGGTGCCCGACCCGTAGGCGTTGGTCGCGGTGACGCGGACGCGGAGCGTGGCGCCGACATCGGCGGCGACCGTCGTGTAGCTCGCGGCGGTGGCGGCGGCGATGTCGGCGTAGCCCGAGCCGTCGTCGCGCTGCCAGTGGAAGGCGTAGCTCGTCCCGGCCGGGCTCCAGGTGCCGACCGTCGCGCTGAGCGTCGAGCCGCCGCGCGTGGCGCCGCTGATGACGGGCGCCGCGGTGTTGACCGGGACCGCGTCGGCCACCGGGCCGACGGGGTTGGCGGCGACGTGACCGATGCCGCTGGTGTTCGTGGCGGCGATCTGGACGCGCACCGACCCGCCGACGTCCGCGGCGCCGAGCACGTAGGTGGCACCCGTTGCCCCACTGACGTCGGCGAAGCCCGAGCCCGTGTCGCGCTGCCACTGGTAGGCGTAGGTGTCGGCGCTGGGGTTCCAGGCGCCGGTCGTCACGCTGAGGGTCTGGCCGCGGCGGGCGGTGCCCGAGATCGCCGGAGCGACGGCGCTGACCGGCGGGCCGCTCGGGGTCGCCGCGGCGATGCAGGTCCCCGAGGGGAGCGTGCCGCAGTCGGCCAGGAAGACGTTGTCGTAGACGTCCCAGTGGGTGGCGAGGTAGCTGCCGGCCGCCGGAGTGGGGTTGAAGTAGTCGTCCTGGTTGCAGTCGTAGGTCTGGTCCATGGCCCCGGGAAGCGCGGCGCAGACCGACGTGCTGTAGGCGTGCGCCATCGCGGGGCCGTCGGCGTAGCACATGATGTCGAGGCCGTCCCAGCAGTGGCCATAGGTGCCGCTGGTCCCGCCGGCGGGCTGGGTCGTGTGCGGAGCCGACCACTGCACGGCGCCCATCGCGTGGGTCATCTCGTGCAGCATCCCGGTGGGCCACCAGCCGTTGGCGGTGACCGCCGGGGTCGCGACGTCGCGGTAGAACAGGACGGCGAAGAGGTTGCCGTTGTTATGGGGGTTGGCCGCGTCGGGGCGCTCTGCCGAGGCCGAGCCGGCGTAGTAGTCGCCCAGGCCATAGCTGCCGCCGGCGCTGCCGTTGAGCGTGTCGGCGAGCACGACGTAGTTGCGCGGGCCCGACGGGGTGCCGACCGCGGCGCGGACCGCCGTCTTGATGGCGGCGAAGTTGTCGACGTAGGACGCGCGGCTGCCGGGCAGGTGCACGGTCTGGATGTCGAGGTACTGGCTGCCGCAACTCGTGCCGAGGTCGAAGCGCGGCGCGCGCGACGAGCCCGACTGGCCCGAGACGAACTGGCCGATGAGCGACGCGTCGGCCTGCAGCAGGTCCTTCCACTGGGCGAAGCGGTCGGGCCGGTCCGACGGATGCAGGTAGAGCACCTTGAAGTGCGGCAGCGTCGGGGTCGTCGCGGCGTCGGCGGTGTCGTCGGTCGTGCGCTCGGTGCCACACCAGGTCGCCGGCAGCGCGGAGGCGGCCTGCAGCGGGGCCGGGTCGGCGTCAGCCAGACGCGCCTGGTGGACCTCCTGGGCGACGTTGACGTCGCTCAGCTCCTGGGGCGTGTCGACGTGGTCGGCGTGCGGGGTGCCGTCGTCGTGCCCGTCGTGCGCGGTGGCCACGGCAGGCGCCAGCAGCACGGCCAGGGCCGCAAGCAGGCAGGACAGGACGCCGACGATTCGCCGCACCCCCTGGGGAACGACCGGCGGCTCCGCTGGACGCAGCGGGTCTGGACGGAAAGGCGAGCGCCGCGGCCGGGCGGCCCGGGCGGCTCAGGCGCGCAGCACCACGCGCGCGACCCCGAGGCGGATCTCGTCGCCGTCGGCGACCCGCGAGCGCGTGACGCGCACCCCGTTGACCCACGTCCCGTTGGTCGACGCCCGGTCGACGAGCAGCCAGCCCGACGCAGATACGACGCCCGCAGGCGCCGCTCGGCCCGCCGCCGCTCGCGGTCGCCGATGCGCATCTGGCGATCATCGCGCGCGCTCATCAGTCTCGCAACGGCCACTGCGCAGGATCGTCACGAACGCGTGCTGTTGCGGCACGCGACCGCCCGTAGCGTCGCGTGCGTGTCCACCGATCCCCGCCAGCACCTCGGCCGCCTCGGCGAGCGCCTCGCCGCCGAGCATCTCGAGCGCCTGGGCTATGCGATCGTGGCCCGCAACCACCGCACCCGCCACGGCGAGATCGACCTCGTCGCGTGCGACGGGGAAACGCTCGTGTTCTGCGAGGTCAAGACCCGGCGGGGCCGCGGCGATCCCTGGGACGCGCTGCACCCGGCCAAGCAGGCCCAGGTCCGCCGGATGGCCCGCGCCTACCTCAACGACGCGACCGACCGTCCGCGCGTGCCGCTGCTGCGCTGCGATGCGATCGGCGTCGTCATCGACGCCCGCGGCCGCCTGACGCGGCTCGAGCACCTCGAGGACGCGTTCTGATGGTGAGGCGGGCGCGGGTCGCGCTACAGCGCGAGCTGCTGGTACGCCGTCGAGGCGAACGACATGCGGTGCAGCGGCGAGACGCCCTGGCGCTGGATCGCCTCGCGGTGCTCGGGCGTCGAGTAGCCGACGTGCGCGGCGAAGTCCCAGCCCGGATGGCGGGCGTCGGCGCGGTGCATGAAGCGGTCGCGGGTCACCTTGGCGATGATGCTGGCGGCGGCGATCGCCGCGCTCTTGGCGTCGCCGTCGACGATCGCGCGACCCTGGTGGCCCTCGAGGTCGCCGACGGGGAAGCCGTCGCTGAGGCAGATGCAGCCCGGCCGCGCGACCTTCAGCAGCGACTCGCGCAGCGCGGCGAGGTTGGTGCGGTGCAGGCCGCGCGCGTCGATCCCGCCCGCGCAGCGCGAGACGACCGCGACGCGCGTCGCCGTGCGCAGCACGATCGGGTACAGCGCCTCGCGGCCCTCCGGGGTGTGCTGCTTAGAGTCGTTGAGGACGGAGAGAGCGCGCACGTCGCGTGGGCCGAGCGCCTCGTAGTCGAAGAGCACGGCGGCCGCGACCAGCGGACCGGCGAGGCAGCCGCGGCCGGCCTCGTCGGCGCCGGCGACGAAGCGCACGCCCAGCGCGCGGTCGTGCGCGAAGAGGCGCCGGCCGCTGCGGGCCTTGCTCTTGCTGCGCTTCCTCGGCTGGGGAGCCGGGGGCTGGGCGGCCGGGGGCACCAGGACGATCGCGGTGGGGCTAGAGAAGCCCGATGCGCTTGGGCGGCCAGTAGGTGGCGAAGGCGCCACCGATGATCCACTTGCGCGGAACGGGTCCCCAGAACCGGCTGTCGTCGGACTCGCCACGGTTGTCACCCATCATGAACCAGTGGCCGGCGGGAATGGTGATCGGCCGCGGGAAGTCGCAGCCGGTCCCGCCTTCGCACGGACGCGTGAAGTCGTCCTTCTGGCGCTTGCCGTTGACGAACGCGTGGCCACCCTTGATGTACAGGGTGTCCCCGGGGCCGGCGACGACGCGCTTGATGAAGTTGACGCCGGCCTTGGTCGCCGTCGGGCGGTCGCAGGCCTGGTCGGGCTTCTTGTCGGGATCGCCGCAGGTGTTCGAGTCCGACCCGGCGGGCGGGTGGAACACGACGACCTCGCCGACCTCCGGCTTGTTGAAGCGGTTGCCCAGCCGGTTGACCAGCACGCGCTGGCCGATCTGGAGCGTCGGGACCATCGACTCGCTCGGGATCCGGTACGGCTTGACGAGGAAGGCCTGGATGCCCAGGGCCAGGCCCAGGGCAACCACCACGATGACGATGAGCTCGACGAACGAGCTGCCCGCCGAGCGCTCCTTCTTGGCTTCCCCCGTAGAGGGGCTCACCCTAGGCCTGCTTGTCGTCGGCGTCCGCCGGAGCCGCGGCGGCGGGCGTGTCGCCCGTCTCCTCGGCGGCGGGAGCCTCGGGCGCGTCGGCCTCGGGCGTGCCGACGACCTCGTCGATCGTCGCGCCCTCGGCGTCGACGGCGCCGTCGGTGGCGGCCGCCTCTGCCTCGAGCTGCGCGAGCGGATCGTGCAGCAGACCGGGCTCGACGACCTCTTCGGGGCCGACGTAGCGGCGCTCGCGGACGCGTGCGGCCTTGCCGACGCGGTCGCGGAGGTAGTAGAGCTTGGCGCGGCGCACGTCACCGCGGGCCGTCACCTCGATCCGCTCGATCTTGGGCGAGTGCACGGGGAACGTGCGCTCGACGCCCACGCCGAAGGACTGCTTGCGGACCGTGAAGGTCTCGCGCGAGCCGTGTCCCTGGCGCTTGATCACCACGCCCTCGAAGACCTGCGTACGGCGACGCGTGCCCTCGATGACCTGGAAGTGGACACGGACGCGATCGCCCGCCTGGAAGCGGGGGACGCGGCGCAGCTGGGCGCGCTCAAGGGATTCGATGACAGTGCTCATGGCAAAGAGAAGGCGCGGAGATCGGCTCCGCGCGTCGGCTGAGTGATGGTAGCGAAGCGAGGCTGCCGGAGCGGTCAGCCCGACATGGGGCCGAACGGGTCCGGTCCCGAGCCGCGAGGTGCGGGGTCGGACATCGGGCCGAACGGGTCGGGGCCGCCGGTGCGGCGGGCGTCGCCGGACTCGGGGTCGAGCGGATGGGCGGTCGGACCCACGACGCCGCGCTCCTGGCTGCGCGCGCGGCGCCAGGTGGCGATCTCCTCGTGATGGCCCGACAGCAGCACCGGCGGGACCTTCCAGCCGCGGTACTCCGCGGGCCGGGTGTAGTGCGGGTACTCGGGGTCGCCGCCCAGCGCCTGGCTGAAGGACTCCTCCAGCGCGGAGTCGGCGTGGCCGAGCGCGCCGGGCAGCTTGCGCAGCACCGCGTCCATGACGACCATCGCCGCCAGCTCGCCGCCCGACAGCACGAACCGCCCGACCGAGATCGCGTCGGAGGCGAAGTGCTGGACGATCCGCTCGTCGAAGCCCTCGTAGCGGCCGCACAGCAGGGTGATCGCCGGCTCGGCGGCCAGCTCGTCGACGAGCGCGTCGTCCAGCATCCGCCCGCCGGGCGTGAGCGCGATGACGCGCCGCTCCCGGCGCAGGTCGACCGGATCCTGGTTGTAGATCCCGCGCAGCGCCTGGTCCATGACGTCGACGCGCAGCACCATGCCGGCGCCGCCGCCGAAGGGCGTGTCGTCGACCTGGCCGCCGCTGAGCGGGGTGTGGTCGCGCGGGTTGAAGGTCCGGAGCTCGTGCCCCTCCTGCGCGGCGTTGCGCACGTGCCGCTGGGTCTGGAACCACTCGAACCACTCGGGGAACAGCGTGAGGACGTCGAGCTGCACCTAGAACTCCTCCTCGCCCAGGAACTTCAGGTTCACGTCGATGCGGCGCGCGTCGAGGTCAACGGTGCGCACGGCATCGGAGATCAGCGGGATCAGCAGCGGCGGCCGGCCGGGGTCCGCGGCGCGCGGGACCTCCAACAGCTCGCACGACGGGTACGCCAGCATCTGGGCCACCTCCCCCACCTCGCGGTCGCCGTCGACGACGCGGCAGCCCACGAGGTCCTCGGCGTACCACTCGTCCTCGGCCAGCGGCGGCGCCTCGGCGCGCCGCACCCACAGGTCGGTGCCGCGCAGAGCGTCGACCGCCTCGCGCGAGTCGACCCCGGCCAGCCGGAAGATCGGCCGGGCCTCGGTGCCGGCGCGGCGCACGATGGCGACGTCACGGCCGTCGACGATGACGCTGTCGCGACCTTCGAGCAGGCGGGTGCGGGGCTGCGTGACGTGGAACGAGCCGTCGAGCCCATGGGCCCGGCCCACGCGGCCCACGGTCAGGAGCGCCCCGGCAGCCGGATCGGCGCCGGCCACGTCAGTCGACGATGTCGACGAGGACGCGGCGCTGCTCCTTGACCGCCGCGGCCTTCACGACGGTGCGCAGCGCGTTGGCGGTGCGGCCGCCCTTGCCGATGACGCGACCGTAGTCCTCGTCGCCCACGGACAGCTCGAGGACGACGGTGCCGTCGTCCTCGTCGAACTGCTCGACCGCCACCTCGCCGGGATCATCGACGAGCTGGCGCGCCAGGTACTCGAGCAGCTCCTTCATGCGAGCTGGGTCCCTTAGCGGGAGCCGGCGGTCTCGATGCCCTGCGTCCGCAGGAGCTTGCGCACCTGCTCGCTGGGCACGGCGCCCTTGGCGAGCCAGTCGCGCACGCGCTCTTCGTCGACGGTGATCGTCGAAGGCTGGGTCTGGGGGTTGTACTGCCCCAGGATCTCGATGTTGCGGCCGTCACGGGGGGAGCGCTGATCTGCGGCGACGATGCGCCAGATCGGATTCTTCTTTGCGCCCACACGCGTGAGGCGGAGTCGAACTGCCACTTTGGTCCTCGAAGTCCTTGAGTCGTGCTTCAGCGTCGGAAAGCGACGTGGGAGGTTAGCGGGCTTGGCGCATCATGGCCTGCAGGTCCGGCATCTTGCCCCGCCCGATCTGCTTCATGACCTTGCGCATCTGGCTGAACTGCTTGACCAGCTGGTTGACGGCCTGCACGTTCGTGCCCGATCCCTTGGCGATCCGCAGGCGTCGCGACCCCTTGATCAGCTCGGGCCGGCGGCGCTCTTCAGCG